>NZ_JACJEQ010000012.1:24262-131118 GCF_014164125.1 Pseudoalteromonas sp. SG44-8
ATAAAAAAAGCCAGCTCAAAATGGGCTGGCTCAATCATTACTAAAATTAGTAACCAAATAGGGAAATCAACATGATGCTTGCGTAAACTGCAATTCAACAACAAGCAAAAGAGTAGACGCCCTCAAACTACTTTAGTTCAAAATAAATTTAAATTTGTTGAAAATAACTCGTGAACCAAATAGCAGGCATAAAAAAAGCCAGCTCAAAATGGGCTGGCTCAATCATTACTAAAACTAGTAACCAAATAGGGGGAAATCAACAATGATGCTTGTGTAAACTGCAATTCAACAACAAGCAAAGAAGTAGACGCCCTCACGCTAATTTAGTTCAAAATAAATCAGGCTAATTTGAAATAATGCTAACTTTTTATCAAAGAAAGCATTTGTTGTTCGTCAAACTTTGTAAAACTCATTGATTTTTCAGTAAATAATGCATCAACAAGCGCTTGCTTATGTTGTTGCATTTTAAATACTTTTTGCTCAATTGAATTCGCCATTATCAGTTTATAAACAAAAACAGGATTTGTTTGACCGATTCGATAAGCACGATCTGTCGCTTGTTTTTCTACTGCTGGATTCCACCAAGGATCGAAATGGATCACAGTGTCCGCCTGAGTAAGATTAAGCCCTGTACCGCCAGCTTTTAAACTGATCAAAAATACCGACGTTTTACCACTGGTAAATTCTTCGATCACTTTATCGCGATGGCGCGTTTGCCCTGTAAGCAGGCTGAAATTGATCTCCAATGATGCTAACTGCTGCGCAATAATATCTAATGCAGAAGTAAACTGGCTAAAAATAATAATGTTACGACCTTCGCTTAACATCACTGGTAAATGGCTACTCAACCAGTCAAGTTTTGCACTTCTAGCTGAGGTGTGTTCGTCAATCAAACGCGGGTGACAACATATTTGTCGTAACTTTAATAACGCCTCTAAAAAGGCTAATTTGCTCTTTTGCGCGCCTTGGGAAGCAAACAGGTCGACCATTTTCTCTTCTAGAGAATCAGTAATGCTTTGATAAATATCTTTTTGCTGTGCTTCGAATTCAAACTCTTTGATCAACTCTGTTTTCGGTGGTAGCTCTTGTGCTACTTCAGCTTTAGTTCGACGTAAAATAAAAGGCAAGATCAGTGATTTAAGCTCTTTAGCACGATCACTATCAGCGTCACGCTCAATCGGAGTCTGAAAATGCTGCTTAAAATGAGCCTGTGAACCAAGCAAGGAAGGCATTGCAAAATCTAACAATGATTTCAATTCAAATAAATTGTTTTCAATCGGTGTACCACTTAAACATAAGTTAAATTGAGCATTTAAACGCTTAACTAAACGAGATACTTGCGCACTGTCATTCTTTATATACTGCGCTTCATCAAGGATAATATTCTCGAAATACAACGGTGAGTAGTAAGCGATATCACGCTTGAGTAATGGATAAGTAGTAAGAATGCAATCTGCCTGGGCTAAATGTTGTAATTGCTCAATCCGCGCGCTACCAAATAGGGTCGTCACTTTAATACTACTGGCGAATTTAGCCATTTCATTTTGCCAATTACTTACCAAGCTCGTTGGACAGACAATTAACGTTGGGCCTGCTTGCTCTCGTTGCCGTGCGTTAGCTAAAAATGCAATAACTTGTAAGGTTTTGCCTAATCCCATGTCGTCGGCTAGTATTCCGCCTAACTGATGGCGTTTTAAGAACTGTAGCCACTGAACGCCTTGCTGTTGATACTCGCGAAGCCGCACGCCCGCATTCAAGCCATGTAACACTGTAGTGGCAGTAGTTGGTGCATCTAGCTCAGCTAAATAAGACTCTAAGCTGTCGTCGACTAAGTTAACCGCAAAACAGCTCATCTTTATTAAATGCACTAAAAATGATAAAGGTATAAGTAATTCATCGCGTGTTTTTATAAACTCAAAACGATCTTTAAAATCAGTAAGCGTATCAAAAGCTGGTTTTGTTATTACTCCAAACTGTTTACCATTTGCATAATAATAAAAAAGTTCGCTTTGACGATTAAGTGATTGAAATTCTGAATTATCGTTTGCTAATACGGTGGCAGCTTTAGCGTTTGAGATCATTATTTTACTAACAATTTGATGACCTTTACCACGTTTAACATCCAAGCTGACATTAGTGATTGATTTTTTAATCACTAGTTTTTTATCAGTTACCTTCCAACCACGCTGACGAAGTTTAGGCAAAACCTCGTATTTAAACCAATGCTGATGAATAACTGATTGTTTATTAAAAACAAACTCATTTTGTAAAGCCCCTTTACATAGTTCAAAGCCTAAATTTGTGAGCTCTGTGATAACGGTATTTTCAAGCGATGCATTGAGAATATTTGCTGGTGCTGAGTTTGGAGCGTAATTACCATCTTGATAGTTAAAGGTAAGCGTAAGCTTTAATTGGTTATTGCTATTACTAACATCAATAACCGCGCAAGTATCTGCTACCCGTTTTATTTTTTTACGTTCAGATGATTGGTAATGGGGTATCACACCGTCACCAAAATTTGCAGCTAATTGCTTATAGACACGATCAAAATTAGCTGTATGAATGGCTGGGATCGCTCTGATATGAGCAACTTCTTCACCACTTAGTGGCGTACGTAAACGGCCTATGCGTAGTGACTCTGTATCAAGGTAAGTTGGTGGTGTGGTTTTAAGTAAGAACCAGGATTGTTTACCCGTTAAACTTACATTTAATTGAATAAGATCTTTTTTGTGTGACCACGAAAAACTCAGATCTTCAGCACTGTCAGCTTTAATCGACTGACGAGAACGCCCAAAAAACAAACGCTGAGAAGCAATCAACTGCTGTAATGCGTTAAATCCCCATTGCCCTCTAAGCTCTAAATTACCAAGTGCATTTTGAGAACGGATCCAACTGTATAAACGAAAATCAGTTTCGAGTAAATCGGATGGTGTTACAAAACTATTAAGCTGCTGATCAGTAAGGTTTCTACCGAGGGTATACTGATGTTCTGCAGAGAAAGCGGCAATTTTTGGTGTTAAAATAACCCGATTGTTTTCTACATCAAGCACAAATAAAAGTACATTTTTAGCTTGTGCTGACTGGTTTTGCTTAAGTGTTGTTAGCTCTTCAAACCAATCATTCATTATATAGTCTTGGCCGTAATCACCAGAATGATCAATCTTCAGCTTTAACAATACAGCAGCCAAGTGGCGACAGTTAGTTTTGGCATTACATGAACAGTGTCGATCAACTGCAAAACCATTGGCTAACTTCTTTATCTCTATGTGTTGGGTAAAAGTACTGCCTTGATTTCCAAACACCGAGGCATCAATGACAGAGAAATCATGATTATGCTCTAACCAATTAATTTGACCATTTGCTACGTACTCTTTTGCTTTACTGAGCACATGAGGCTTAAACAGCTGTTTAATAAATCGTTCAGATAAAGGAAATTGAGTCGCTTGCTCTTGCTTGATCTCTTCAAAAATAGCGAGTAGGTCATTCTTAGATAAGTTAGCAGACATATTGCTCAGGGCAGTAAAAAATAAAAATAATTTTACCAGTATATGATTTATCGGCGTCGAGCTAAAGCATTAAAATGATTAAAAAGACTGGTTGGAGCTGATAAGTTAGTAAAAAAATGATCTCAATACAAAAACAGCTGAATTTAATAGTTAAACACAACTAACCAACAATAAACCCACAAGTTATAAACATATTGCTAATAATTAAGCGCGTTTACAGATCACATTTTTACTAAGTTATAAAAAAATAGCGGTAAGAATGAAAAATATAGCTAATCAGTTAGTAAAAAAATGATCTATGAGCTCAATAGTAAGGTTTATTGATATTTCAGATCATTATTTTACTAACAAAACACAGTTTGGGATCAGAATTTTACTAACAAAAAAAGCCTTTAGATCAGATTTTTATTAACTAGTTAAATGCATTTAATAACTTAGTTAGCTGTTCTAAGCGCTTGTCAGTCATCACTTTATTATCAATTTTGATTGATAAATCACCACTTTTTAAATTACGTTGCAAGCTAATGTAATTATTTTCTAGTAGTGCTTCTCGACGTTGAGTTGACTGTGGCTCAGCGGTAAGCAATTTAGTGATCGCCATTGCACGCTTATCATCACCAATAATCTCATCTAAGCTATTATCGTGTGTCAGATGATTTACTTGCTGATTAAAACTATGCTCATCACGTTCTTTTGCTGCAATCAGTTTTTTAGCTACTTCACGGCCAACATGATTCGCTGTTGGATAAAGGGCAAGTACAGCAGCAGGAAGCTTCTCAAAGGCTTTAATTGCATCAGCAATAGCTGTATGCGATACACCTTCAATGGCGGCTACTTCACGGTAAGAGCCTTTTTTTCCCTGTGCAACTAACTCATCTTTTGTTTGTTGATATGCTTGGCCAAGCTCCCAGAGGCTCGGGGCAATATATTGGTCTGACGATACCGCTAAAATCTTAGCATCTAAATCTGTAAAATCACTCGAACTAAGAACCATGTAGTCAGCATTGCCGATTATACATGCCATACGACGACGTGAGCCGGCTAATACCAACGTTTCATCACCTTTGTCCCAACATAGGGCGGGGTGTTGGTTACGACCATCCTCGGCTATTGCAGGGAGTATATCAGCGACAGACTTTTCATTGAGTAATACTTGAACACGACGATTTTTTGCGTACACCTTGGTGGTACTTTCTATTTCAGCATGCGGGATCACTTTGCAAACGAGTGTGATCTGACGATTAGGATCGCTTGGTGCAGGCATTTTGATCACATCGCCTGCGTTTGCTTGTTCTAGTAATTCATCAAGATTGCTATTACCAATTGAAGTAGCAAAAGGATCTAAGCTGGTGTCATTTTTACGTTTTTTAGCCATTTTTTGTTAACTACCTTACTTAGTTTCATTCAATTGAGATTGTGTTGATTGCCAGTTTGAACGGATCAGCATTTCTAATTCATCAACAACATCTTTTATATTTTCTTGAGCTCTGATCAGTGATTCTCTACTTGCTAAGCTGTCAGATGTTTTTTGATCAAAAATAGTATTGAATGACGAAGAGCTCGCTGTAATTGCCGAGCTGTGGTTAATTGGGTAACTCATTACCTGACGACCAAATGCACTGCGTACATCTTTAACGATGTCACGCTGTGAATGATTGCCTTTTACGTAATTAGTTACTAAAAATTGCATAAAGTCCCAGCCTTCATGACCTAAAGATGCAACGGTATGATAGATCTCGCCTAAACGTTTTAAATATTTGTTATTAGCATCGAAATCAACGGCCTCAGGATGCACCGGGATCAGCATTGCCGTAGATGCCATTAAAGCATTATAAAACATGAAGTTAAGAGATGGAGCTGTATCAATTAAAATGATATCGAATTGATCCTTGACCGGATCAATAACTTTTTCTAATAGTTTATGGTAATGACGGGTTTTTTCATAACTTGAACTATCTTTTAGCAACGTTGCAGTTTCATGTTCAAAGTAAAAGTCATCCATACCAGAAGGCAAAATGCGTATATTTGGGATATGCGTAGGCAAAAAAGCATTTGTAACAAGTTGCTGCCAAGTTTCATCTGGATCTAAATCAATGCAATCTCGCATTAAATCACCGACCGTGATCGGTTCAGGTTCACTGGGTGGGAAAAAACTTGATGATGACCCTTGCGGATCTAAATCAATAATACCAATACGGTAACGTTTAATGTTAGTCGTAGCTAGGGCTGCAGCAATATTTACCATACTGGTTGTTTTACCACAGCCGCCTTTTAGAGAGTTGATAACAATAACTTGTAATTTATCGTCAACATTGCGGTGATCTGGCTGAATATCCATTATATCTGCCATAGCAAATATATTTACCAAAGTGTAAGCGTAATGGCCGTTTGCACCGCGTTTGATGTTTAGCTCATCAAAATCACCATTGTCATGGCGGCGTTTTAAGGTACGATTGTTACAGCCTAACAGATCTGCTGCTGCTTTTTGAGTGTAAGTTCGAAGCTCTTTTTCTTCAGATTTTAAGTGGGCACGATAATGCTGAATACGTCCTGCTAATGATTTTTCTGCGACTTCTGCAGTTGCTTTTAAAAGCCGATAGGTGGATAGCGCATTATTATGAATTGACATACTTTATTCCTCGAAGTTAGGTATTAAGTATAATGTCCATTCAATTGACTGTAAACAACTATTTATGACGACATGGCTTTTAATAACAAGACATTTAGAATTAATTTGTAATTTTAAAATTGCTTAGTATAAATAAAGAAGTTTAAAGGTGGTTAAATATATAAGGTAGTAAAGGTTAAGGGCATAAAATACACATCTAAGTTTTTGATATATATAAATAATAGTAAAAAAAGTGGATCAGGTTTATACTTGGTTAAGATCAGATCTTTAGTAACTGACAGATCGTAATTTTACTAACTCTGAATCTGAGACTTAAGTTATGCACAGTTTGAACACAGGTTTACGCACAAAAACCGCTGTTGAGATCAGTTTTTTACTAAGATAATTAAGAACTTATCCACTTACGATCGGGATAAATAGGCTGTTCAATTAGTATAGATCTGATCTGTAGTAGGTATAGATCAGATCTATGCTAACTGATTCGATGATTATCCACAGGCATTAGTAAAAATTAGATTTATGTCGTGTATTTTTGGTTAAAAAACAAAAATAGACGGACAAAAATATGCGTGAGTTAGTAAAATTTAGACTTATAACCGTAGTGTTAGTAAAAAACTGATCTGAAAATCAAGATCATTAAGGTTACTTAGTAAAATAGTGATCTGAACATATATTTTAATCCCAGATCAGTTTTGTACTAACTTAAACATTTAACTTTTTCTGTTTAATGTGTTGTTATTAGCTGTCGCAATAAAATTGGAAATAAGAACAATGAACCGAAAGGTCAACATCTCGGTAGATAACTTACCCGATACATTACGGGGTCAGATCCACGGGGTGGAAAGTGCAATAGATAACGAAAGCCTCGCATTATTTACAGACAATAAAGATGTGCGAGTTTCATTAGAAAATGCAGCGCATGGACTAAGGGCCTATTCGAATACTTTTAATCATTATGATTTGTGGGGACGTTTTGTTCGCTCAGGCCATAAAAAATTACCACTCGAAGAAGCGCCTAAAAAAACCATTATTACTCGAAAAATATCCGAAAAAGTGGATGGCATTTTGTATGATGGTGAAATTAAAATTACTCCAGCGGTAGTAAGTACCCGTAAAGACGGTGAAGATGTTGAATATTTAGTTTGGCCATCAGATCGTGAAGAAAAAGTAGAACGTGCATTAATCCGTTTAGCTTCTAAAGGTAAAATTGTTAAAATCAATTTTAAGTCCGGTATTCAATATGCCGTGGTTTTTTCGATGAACGAATTAGCGCAAGAACTTAAAGCTGTTGGGCAATCAATGCCTTACCCACAAATCAAAGAAGCATTAGAAGCACTGCAAGGTTCTAAGCTATCGTTTAAGTATTCAGCGACAGATACTAAAAATACCAATATTGATGATTCATTTTACGAATCAAATATGAACTTTCTTTCTTCTTTGCACTTTAGTGGTAAAAAAGGGCAGGGCGGTAATGTTAAATGTGTTGCGTGCTTGAATGCGTTTGTCCATAACATGATCGATAACCTTGAATACAAAGGTTACTATTTCAATAGCGCGCAAGAATTAAAGCGCGGATTATCTCGCTGGATGATGTTGCGTCTTTATCATCTTTGGCGCTATGCGGCACCAGGAAAAACATATCATTTTAGATTGTTATCTATCATGGAAAAATATGGCTCAATCTATTCAACTGACGATATCACTGAAAATAAATTAAAAGCATTGCGTCGTGATATGACCACTACGATGAAAGATCTTATCGAAAAAGGTGCTATTTCAGAATATAGCATTACGAATGTTAAAGATGATAAAACTGGCAACATTGTCGATTATACATACGAGATGCATCCTTCAGATCAGTTTTGTGATGAAATACTTACTTTGAATAAGCATAACAAACGTATTGAAATTCAAGGTGGTAAACGCATAGTTGAAAATGCAGTTTTAATCGACGAAGATAAAATTGAAGAAATAGTTAAAGATTAACTTACCGCTTAAGCTTATTCTGACTAAGGCCGCTATAAAGCGGCCTTTTTAACATAATTATTTATCAACTTGTTCCAAATATAATCTATCAACAAGAAAATCATACTCTCGTTTACGCGGATGGCTTTGTGGTTTTTGATAATCTGATAACGTACCTAGTTTTACATCCGGTTCAGGGTTTATCAAAATAAAAGGTAGTGCGGCACTAACATGATAACGATTTTGCGCGGTGTATCTCACATTTACTTGTGGGCTAACGCGGGTTGGGCGTCTTATTCGTAATTTATCTTTATCTCCTAAACTAGCGACACGTAATTGTTCTTGAGCAACGAGTGTTTGCCAACTGAGTTGATCTATCATTCTAGGATTGGAATAACCGGCTGATTTTTCGAGCATGGCTAGTGCCATCTTTTTTGTCAGTGTTTTAGTCGCGTGTTTGTGCATCCAGGTAAAACGAACTGAAAAAGGGGAGTTTACTTCAAAATGAATTTTACGGTACGCGGCGAGTGTTATTAAATTTGGTATCGCATTATGAACCGCTTCAAAGCGAGCATCATTATTATCAATGGCTAGAATACATTCTTTAAATGCAGCTTTAGCTTTATTTAATTGTTGAATTCGAGCAACAAGTTGTTTTTGATCCGCATTTTTTATTACCAGTAACCCAGGGTGACGTTTTAAAACACGACTACTTAAGCCTGATTTTTTATAGATATCGTTAAATGAATTTAAAATCAACTTTTGGCCCGTAGCACCTGTAATTTTTGTAACATTGATCGATTGAGGGACTATCTTTTCATCGTTACTATCAATATCAGGCAATTGATAATAATCAGCCTTTGAATAATCGCATTGCATTAAATCATCAATAAAGTGATTAGTTAAATCACTAAGTAAATCGAACTGACTGCGAATTTGTACTTTAGTTACCATAAGAACACATCATACAATATAGATGATAATAGTCTACCATAGCCGCAGTTAAACTAAAAACAAAGCAGCGCACAATTAACTGTCTATATATTGTTAAATTCTACTCGATGCTAAGTATATATTTTAAATCGTATAAAGTATGATGTGTTCTTAAAATTTGGTAAGGATCTTATAACGGATAGGTTGATAGTTTTTCTAACTTAAAAGTTCGATCATCTCTAAATAAGTATGTTTAAATATTGCCTTTGAGCTGATGATTAAGTACATCATGTTGCTGCAATTGCATAATCTCCGATGCGATAGAAGTATTTACCTTAAGTAAAAGCTGTGTAATTAAAGGGGGAGGACTAACTCTATTGTAGTTTTCAGTTGCCAATGGATACTGGTATATCATTGCAATAATTTACGGGAGCTTATAGATGTGACCAATTCTATAAATTAGTTATAGGCACACTATTTCAATTTTGCTTAAGGGGATTATCTAATTTAAATAGCTAAAAAATATCAGTCGTGCAGTTGCAGTAGTAAGTTTATGGCTATGAGCACAAAGATAAACAGCGCATAAAGACTTTATAACCATGAAGCTTAAGTAATCGTCGATATTGTTAAAGAGCTGAACTACAGTGATAACAAGCTGCTAAACCTATCTAGTTTAAGCCAGGCATTATAAAAATGTTGTATGAACGCTGAGAAATAAGCCAATAAGATGTATAGGAGTTGGAGTCAAACCAGCGCTCGAATTTTACAATTACATACTATTGCTTAATTTAATTGCAGTGTTATTCAGTCTTGAATTGACAACTATCAGTAATTTGAAATACTAGCCAACATGAATCAAACAAGGTAATTACAAGCAGCATCAGGCGAACTGAATTTCATTTAATTTAGGTATACCTTTGTATTATCCAGCACTCATAGCACATATTTTAAACTTCAGCCATTTGATATAAAAAATAACTTAATTTCACCTGTAAAGTTAAGAGTACATAGCATTGCAATTTAAGTATGATGTGTTCTTATTTTTAGTTGTAAAGTAGGCACTTGATTTATTTACTACGGTCTTGCTCTGTTATTTAATTTTATGTTTTATATTAATAAGTTAAACAATACCCTGTGCATATTTTAAAAAATAAAAAGGTGGCAGAACAGTGCAAATCATCAATAATATTTATCTCATAACTAAATAATTGATAATTAGCGAATATAGTCCTTGAACAGGGGCACTGCATACGTTAATTTTCATCTATCAGGTAAATGTAGGAATGAGGAAATTAATATGCAGTCGTGGAACCCAAATAGCTGGAGAGAGCTCCCAATACTTCAGCAGCCACAGTATCCAGATCAAGAAGCGCTGAAAACTGTTGAAGGCCAATTAAAGAGTGCACCGCCACTGGTCTTCGCAGAAGAGACCCGTAGTTTATTTAAACAACTAGAAGACGTTTGTGAAGGCCGTGCCTTCTTACTTCAAGGTGGTGATTGTGCTGAATCATTTAGTGACTTTAATGCCGCTAATATTCGTGACACATTTAAAACAATATTACAGATGGCAGTCGTACTAACTTATGGCGGTAAATGCCCTGTAGTTAAGATTGCGCGCATGGCAGGGCAATATGCTAAACCACGCTCAGCAGATTTAGAAACCATTGATGGGGTATCTTTACCTTCATACCGTGGTGATATCGTAAATAATTTTGAGTTCACTGAACAAGCGCGTATTCCCGATCCACAACGCTTAATGACGGCTTATCATCACAGTGCAGCAACATTAAATTTATTACGCGCATTTGCACAAGGTGGACTTGCAGATTTACATCAGGTAAATCGCTGGAACATGGGTTTTGTTGCAGCAAACCCACTTAAAGAAAAATACCAACAACTTGCGGATAAGATTCAAGATGCGCTTGAGTTTATGGAAGTGTGCGGTATTAACTCAACAATTGCACCAAGCCTTAAAGAGACTGATTTATACACCTCTCATGAAGCGTTATTACTGGGGTATGAAGAAGCGCTTACTCGCCGTGATCATCTATCTGGCGATTGGTATGACTGCTCAGCACATTTTGTTTGGATTGGTGAACGTACTCGCCAACTTGATCATGCACATATCGAATTCTTTAAAGGTATTAAAAATCCAATTGGGGTAAAAGTTGGCCCAGGAATGGATCCTGACGACTTAATTCGTTTAATTGATGCGCTTAATCCAGATAACATCCCAGGGCGCTTAACATTAATTACACGTATGGGTGCTGATGTACTTCCTGAAAAGTTGCCGGCCTTAGTACGTCGCGTTCAACAAGAAGGCCGTAAAGTAATTTGGAGTTCTGATCCAATGCACGGGAATACTGAAAAAGCGACATCAGGGTATAAAACCCGAAGCTTTGACAATATCTTGCGTGAGATCAGCCAGTTCTTCGCAGTTCATAAAGCTGAGGGCTCGTATGCAGGTGGTGTTCATTTAGAAATGACTGGCCAACATGTTACTGAGTGTACTGGTGGTGCTTACGGATTATCTGATGACGATCTAGCACAGCGTTATCGCACACAGTGTGACCCACGTTTAAATGCTGATCAGGTATTAGAACTTGGCTTCTTAGTTGCAGATTTATTAAAAGACGCACGTAAGTAGAGTTAGTCCAAAAAATCAAAAGCCGCATCTGCGGCTTTTTTAATGTCCGATATTATTTTTATACCTTGTGTAACTATAATTAGCTATATTGAAGTTAGTACTTACGTCGCTCAAGGTTAGTATCAGAAATGATCTTAGCGGAAATTTCTTCTACAGAATGATGGGTCGAATTTAAATACGCCAGCTTATGTTTTTTATACAGCATTTCAACTTCGCGTACTTCGATTCGACATTGCTTAAGTGATGCGTATTTTGAATTAGCCATACGGCGTTGGCGAATATCAGCCAACCTGACTGGATCAATCGTTAAACCAAACAGCTTATGCTTATAGGCTACTAAGCACTGTGGTAAGTTACCCGAATCTAAATCTTCTTCAGTGATAGGGTAATTAGCTGCTTTAATACCATACTGTAGCGCTAAATATAAACTAGTTGGCGTTTTACCACTGCGGCTTACGCCGACCAAAATTATATCGGCTTCAGCATAGTTACTAATATTAGCGCCGTCATCATTAGTAAGCGCATAGTTCACGGCATCAATTCTAAAGTCATAACTTTTTTCATGCATTGAATGAGTACGATGAATTTTAGGCACAGGCGCTACTTTTAGTTCTTGCTCAATTTTCTCACTAAATGTAGTTAAGAAATCATAAGTAACGGCGGTCGATGAGCGAATAATTTCACTTAAATTGTGATTAACAAAAGTAAAAAAAACCAATGGTTTTTCGCCTTCGCGTTGTGCCGTTGCATTGATCAATGCTTTTATTTCGTTCGCTTTTTTTTCAGTTTCAACAAAAGGGATAGTTTTATGATTAAATTCAACGGGAAATAATGACAAAGTGGCGTGGCCAAATACTTCAGAAGTGATAGCTGTACCGTCAGAAATATAAAATGCAGTTCTCATATTAACCTTTTTATTACGTTTAATAGTTAAAATAGCCACCCTACGGTTTACGTAAGGTCTATTGCCAGTGTAGAATGAAGGTGACCTTTTTAGAAGGTTTTCTTTCTTAACTCTCACAGTTATTACTACAATTTGTTTTTTTGGAGAAAGATCCGTGCAAGAATACGTTCTCTGGTATCAAGAGCTTGGTATGCAAGATGTTCCTCGTGTTGGCGGCAAAAATGCCTCACTCGGCGAAATGATTTCTAACCTAGCAAACGCTGGTGTACAAGTCCCAGGTGGTTTTGCTACTACCGCAGACGCATTTAATGAGTTTCTTGAGCAATCAGGACTAAATGCAAAGATCCACGACATTTTAGACACACTGGACGTGGAAGATGTAAATACACTAGCAAAAGTCGGCGCTGATATTCGTCAGTGGATTATCGACACCCCATTCCAACCTAATTTAGACCAAGCCATTCGCGACGCATACAGCCAACTCCACGGCAATGCAGCAGACGATGTTTCATTCGCAGTACGTTCATCAGCAACAGCTGAAGATATGCCTGATGCATCATTCGCAGGTCAACAAGAAACCTTCCTAAATGTACGTGGTATCGACTCAGTAATGGTCGCCATCAAGCATGTGTTCGCATCGCTTTTCAATGACCGTGCCATTTCATACCGTGTTCACCAGGGTTATGATCATCGCGGCGTAGCATTATCTGCGGGTATTCAACGCATGGTACGTTCTGATAAGTCATCGTCTGGCGTTATGTTCAGTATTGATACTGAATCAGGTTTCGAAGATGTCGTGTTTATCACCTCAAGTTATGGTCTAGGTGAAATGGTTGTACAGGGCGCAGTAAACCCTGATGAATTTTATGTTCATAAACCAACACTTGCTAAAGGTAAGCCATCTGTAGTGCGCCGTAATATTGGCTCAAAAGCAATTCAAATGATTTACTCTGCCGATCAAGCGCATGGTAAACAAGTAGAAATCGTAGATGTAGATGCAGCCCTTTCAAATAAATTCTCAATTACCGATGCCGAAGTTCAAGAGCTTGCAAAGCAAGCTGTGATCATCGAAAAACATTATGGCCGCGCGATGGATATCGAGTGGGCAAAAGATGGTAATGACGGCAAGCTATACATTGTACAAGCTCGCCCTGAAACAGTTCGTTCAAACGAAGATACGAATGTTATGGAGCGTTTTCAACTAAATGGCAGCAGTGCTGTTGTCGTTGAAGGACGTGCCATCGGTCATAAAATTGGCTCAGGTGTTGTTCGTGTACTTGATTCGATTAAAGAAATGGATCAAGTTCAACAAGGTGACATTTTAGTAACCGACATGACTGATCCAGATTGGGAACCTATCATGAAACGTGCTGCAGCGATTGTAACTAATCGTGGTGGTCGTACATGTCACGCGGCAATCATTGCCCGTGAGTTAGGTATTCCAGCAGTTGTAGGCTGTGGTAATGCAACTGACCTAATTAAAGCAGGCCAAGAAGTAACCGTATCATGTGCTGAAGGCGACACTGGCTTTATTTATGAAGGTATTTTAGATTTTGAAATCCTCACTTCACGTGTCGATAAAATGCCTGAACTACCAATGAAAATCATGATGAACGTTGGTAACCCAGATCGTGCATTTGATTTTGCACGCTTACCACACTCAGGTGTTGGTCTTGCGCGCGTTGAATTTATTATCAACCGTATGATTGGTGTGCATCCTAAAGCATTGCTAAATTTTGATGCTCAAACAGATGAGTTAAAAGCTGAAATCACACAGATGATTGCAGGTTATGAATCACCGGTTGAATTCTATATTGCTAAATTAGTTGAAGGTATTTCGACCTTAGGCTGTGCATTTGCACCAGAGCGTGTAATTGTTCGTATGTCTGATTTTAAATCAAATGAATATGCTAACTTAGTTGGCGGACAACAATACGAGCCTGAAGAAGAAAACCCAATGATTGGTTTCCGTGGCGCAGCACGTTATATTTCGGAAGATTTCCGTGACTGTTTCGCACTAGAGTGTGAAGCAATCAAACGTGTTCGTAACGACATGGATATGGCCAACATTGAAATCATGATCCCATTCGTACGTACCCTTGAAGAAGGTAAACGTGTTATTGAATTACTTGAAGAGCATGGCCTTAAACGTGGCGAAAATGGCTTAAAAGTAATCATGATGTGTGAACTTCCATCAAATGCATTACTTGCTGATGAATTTTTAGAACATTTTGATGGCTTTTCAATCGGTTCAAACGATTTAACGCAACTTACACTTGGTTTAGACCGTGACTCAGGATTAATTGCCCATTTATTTGATGAGCGTAACCCTGCAATCAAAAAACTACTTTCTATGGCAATTCAAACTGCCAAAGCAAAAGGAAAGTATGTTGGTATTTGTGGTCAAGGTCCATCAGATCATGAAGACTTTGCTGCGTGGTTAGTAGAGCAGGGCATTGATTCTGTTTCACTAAACCCAGATACAGTACTTGAAACTTGGTTATACCTTGCTAAAAAATTAGCAAAATAATCGTTAAAGTATAAAAAATGCCAGCGTTATTGCTGGCATTTTTGTTTACTCAATATGTTATAGCTTATTTATAACTTTTATCGGGCTAACTTCTTATCTAAGAACGCGCAAGATTTTGTCAGCGCTTTTTGGCAAATTGCTAAATAATGGCGTGCTTTAGGGTAATAAAAAGAGAAACACATAAGCCCTGCAATAAAAAAAATCAAAGAAGGGCCTGGTACAATAGCAAAAAATAATCCCAGCAACATAAATAAACTGCCGACTAAAACTAATACACATTTTTTCATTTCAATTCCCTCGCAATTAAGCATCTACTATGAGTATAAGTAATCACAGTCTTTTTACGATAAAAAGAGTGTTACAAACTGTAAAATCTTCAATTTCTATTGCTCTTTAGCATGATATAATCGAACAAATGCCTTAATTTACTACCGTCATGATAGCAACTATTAGCCAACAAGATGCCGCGACCGATTTAGTCGCAAGTTACTTAAAAACTATAATTAAACAAGGGTTTACTGGCGACACTGATGCAAGTTATGCCACTCGTATAACTGCATCAACTGATAACAGTATTTACCAGCAGTTACCGCAAAGTGTTATTTTTCCTAAAACTGAAAAAGATATTCAAATTGCCCTGCAAACTGCTGCACAAGACCCTTATCTATCGCTGACTTTTGGACCTCGCGGCGGTGGTACAGGCACCAACGGTCAATCATTAACTCCCGGGATCGTAGTCGATTTATCACGTTATATGCGAGAAATCCTCGAAATTAATCCTGAAGAAGGTTGGGTTAGAGTGCAAACGGGCGTGATTAAAGATCAATTAAATGATTTTTTACGCCCTTATGGATTTTTCTTTGCACCTGATTTATCAACGAGTAATCGCGCAACAATCGGCGGAATGGTTAATACCGATGCATCAGGACAAGGCTCACTGGTGTATGGTAAAACTAGCGATCATGTTTTAGGACTTACCACTTATTTAGTCGATGGCACACAAATGTCAACGACACCAATCGACATTGATAAAGCCAAACTAATTGCCGAACAAAACACTACAATCGGTAAACTGTACGCAACAGTGCTTGATATTTGTTTGTCTGAGCGGGATGCAATTTTAGCCAAGTTTCCACGTTTAAATCGCTTTTTAACCGGATATGACCTAGAACATGTGCTAAGTGATGACTTACAAACTTTTGATATGAGTAGGCTAATAACTGGCTCAGAAGGTTCGCTTGGTATTGTTACTGAGGCTAAATTAAACATCACACCTATTGCTGAATTCAAAACTTTAATCAACATCAAGTATGATAGCTTTGATTCGGCACTGCGGCATTCACCATTTTTGGTCGATGCTCGTGCTACCTCAGTTGAAACCGTTGACAGCAAAGTTTTAAATCTTGCACGTGAAGATATAATTTGGCATTCAGTATCGGACTTAATAACCGATGTGCCAAATAAAGATATGCAAGGGCTTAACATGGTTGAGTTTAATGCTGTATCGCCTGATGACATAAAAGACAAAGTTGAGTCGCTATGTGCATTACTCGATGATTGCGTTGCACAACAAAAAAACGGCGTAATTGGTTATCAACTTACCAGCAGTAAGACTGATATTTTAAAAATTTATGCCATGCGTAAAAAATCAGTTGGCTTGTTGGGTAATGTTAAAGGCGCACAAAAACCTTTGGCGTTTGCTGAAGACACCGCCGTACCACCTGAGAATCTTGCAGATTATATTGTTGAATTTAGAGCTTTGCTCGATAGCCATAATTTACAATATGGCATGTTTGGTCATGTTGATGCCGGTGTATTACATGTTAGACCGGCACTTGATATGTGTGATCCCGAACAAGAAAAATTACTGCGAGTGATCTCTGATGAAGTTGTTAAACTCACAGCTAAATACGGTGGTTTAATGTGGGGCGAGCACGGCAAAGGGTATAGAAGTGAATATGGCCCTGAGTTTTTTGGTGAGCATTTATTTAAGCAATTACGACTTATAAAATCAGCTTTTGATCCTAACAATAGGATTAATCCCGGAAAAATATGTACTCCGATTGAAAGTAAGGACTCACTAGTCAGTGTTGACGGTCAAAAGCGTGCGTGGTTCGACAGACAAATTTCGGTTGATGTTAAAACTAGTTTTAATAATGCAATGACATGCAATGGCAATGGTATTTGCTTTAACTATGATGAAAACTCTCCTATGTGCCCATCATATAAAGTAACCGGTGATCGTCGTAATTCACCTAAAGGTCGCGCAAGTTTAATGCGTGAATGGTTACGATTACAAGAAGCAAAAGAGATTGATTTAATTGAGGTTGAAAAAGAACTTAATAAAGGTGAAGTGATCACCTGGTGGGAACGTTTTCAACATAGCCGCGATAAAAAGAAAGGCGCGTATGATTTTTCTCATGAAGTTAAAGCCTCAATGGATGAGTGTTTAGCGTGTAAAGCATGTACCACAGCGTGCCCAATAAAAGTTGATGTACCGACTTTTAGATCACGTTTTTTAAATTATTATCACAGTTACTACGCGCGCCCACTTAAAGATTATCTAGTCGGTAATATTGAAGCCAGTGCACCATTAATGGCCAAATTTTCAAATGTAATAAACCCAATTGTAAAAACTAAATTAGTCAGCTCATTAATAAAAAAATCTGTTGGCTATGTTGATACACCCGTGCTTAGTTCACCACGTTTAACAAAACGGATTAATAAAACACACGAATTTAATTTTGCACAACTTTCAGGCTTATCTCCCGAGCAACAAAGTGAGTATGTACTAATTGTGCAAGATCCGTTTACCAGTTTTTATGAAGCTGAGCTGGTAGAAAGTTTTATAAAAATAATTTCCGCACTAGGCAAGAAGCCAATACTGTTACCGTTTAAGCCAAATGGAAAACCGCAACACGTTAAAGGTTTTTTAAATGAATTTAAGATCACAGCAAAAAATGCAGCAACATTTTTAAATTCATTATCTGAAATAAATGCACCACTTGTAGGTTTAGATGCATCATTAGTAATGTGTTATCGGGATGAATATAATTCTATTTTAGGTGATGAACGTGGTGAGTTTGAAGTGCTACTTGCTCATGAATGGTTAGCAACACAATCTTTTAAATCTTTAGCTAACAAAGTTGATAGCAATATAACATTTACGTTATTAAGTCATTGTACTGAAACAACCGCATTACCAAAAGCGGCGAATGTATGGCAAACAATTTTTACTGACTTAGGCCTAAAACTTAATACAACAGCAACAGGGTGTTGCGGTATGGCAGGTACATATGGCCATGAAGCGCAAAACCAAAAAAACTCTCGAGCATTATATGAAATGAGTTGGCAAGGTGTTGTAGAGAAAAATAAACCTGAGCAATTATTAGCAACCGGTTTTTCTTGTCGTAGCCAAGTTAAACGCTATGAAAAATTCAAACCAAAACACCCAATAGAACTACTAGCAGATAAGCTAAGCAATAACATTTAATATAAAAATGCCGCACGCTTTTAAAAAGGATTGCGGCATTTTTTATATCGTTTTTTTTATTTTAAATAACTATCAGCAATAGGCTTGGTGCTCATACCATGAATAAAAACACTAAATAAAATAGTTGTCATAGCAATCGTAGCTATAAGGTATTTATTTTCGATGCCGCTATCGATCACCATTAAAGTAAATACAATAGATGCTAAGCCTCTCGGGCCAAACCAAGCAAAAGTAAAACGTTCTTTCATTTTTAATTTAGTAAATTGTAATGACAGCATCACAGGGATAATTCGAATAAGCGTTGTACTCAGTAGTGCAAATACAGTAAGTGCCCATGATAATTCTGGCAAAACTAAATAGCTGCATACAAAACCAAATAAACACCAGATCAACAAACCAGTAAAGTCCGCGATGTGTTCACTATCTTCAACGAGTTTTAAGCGTAAAGCCTGATCGGTAAATCTATCAAAAATTAATCCAGCAACAAACACCGCAATAAAACCACTGCTATGCAAACTTTGTGCGATTGAAAAAATGGCCATTGCCATACCAACCACTAAAAATGGGCTACTATTATTTGAAAAATAATGACGTTGCATGGCAAATTTAATCGCGGGAATGATCAATCCCATTGCAGCAACTGCAACCAGAATAGCCACACCTAATTCACGCGCAAAAACAATGACCGTATCAAAAACCGAAAATGTAGATGCAGGCTCTTTTGCTAACAACATCAAGACTAAAAATATTGGCACACATAAACCATCGTTTAAACCACTTTCAGTATTGATCCCTTCACGAATTTTTTCAGGCACCGCGCTGCTATTTAATAATCCTTTACTAAGCGCTGCATCTGTCGGCGTTAATATTATTGCAACTAGTGCAGCTTGAATAAGTGTCAGCTGGGTAAACATTAAACTCGCAATAATAATTCCAGAAAACAAGGTAAGTGGTAAAGCAATAAAAAGTAATAGGCTAGGGTATTGAAAACTGTGTTTTAAAACCATCAGTTTGGTTTTTGCCGCATCAGTAAATAAAAATATGCTCAGTGTTAATTCTATTAAAGGTAATAAGTGATCTAAGTCTCTGGTTAAATATGCCGTTTTACTTGGTAGCATAAACCCGATCAACGCACCGATAATAACAAAAAACATAGGTCCGGTAATTTCAGCTCGCTCTAATTGATGCATAGATAATGAATAAATTAAAAAGGCTAAACCCACTGCAGCTAATACAACATATTCCATTTAGATTTTCCTTTTAAGTCCAGATTTTGCTCGTTCTTTGATATTTGTCTGAATATATATTTGATCGGTGGTGGCAATTTTTGCATGTCCTAAATCTTCTGATAAATGTTTTAAAGGGCGAGTTTGTGCATCATGCGTAGCACCAGTATGTCTGAGCCAATGCGCTGTTGCCGATTCTAGTTGCTCGGCATCATCAGTAAAGCCATCATCAAGTAAAGATTGTTTGGCTAAATCAAAACTTTGTTGAACTAAGCGACGAATTTGTCGAACGGTCATTCCGCCTTGACCACGAATTTTATGCACCAATGGATCAGATTCATCAACGCGGGGCAGGGCTGGTAAACCTCGGTACAACCTATAACGTTTTAAATAAGTTACAAAATCTTCACTGAGTGTGACATCACGTAATTTATTTCCTTTACCCATAATTCTTAAAAACCAAAAGCCATCATTATCTTGCCAAAAATGAGACATAACAGGCGACCATTGTGGTCGCTCTGATAGTTCAGAGATCCGTAAATAAAGACCTTTTAAACACGCTAAGGTAAATAAATTTCTTTCAAGATCAGGTTGTTGCTCACACTTATCACGTGTGACACCAAATACATATTCCCATTGAATATCACTCAAGGTATCAGGAATTTTTATTTGTGATTGCACAACTAAATAAGGGCTATTCTTTTTTACAACCGGTACAAAGTTAGCAAAGGTTTTTTCTTCTAAAATAGCAAACTTGTAAAATACATTTAAAGCAGTAAACATGGCCGCTAATGTTTGTTGGCTAGCAATAGATTCTTTGAGCATAAAAGGGCGCCAATTTTCGTTTAATCTACGGATCCCTTGCTCATCTTTATAGCGCCATTGCACTGAAGTCATCGCCCAGCTTTTATCGGGTTCGATCATAAAATCGACATAGGCTTCTATGTCTTCACGTTTTAATTCAAATACTGATTTTTCTGCGACTAACCAAGACCATAGGTAAAAGCGTTCGAGTTCGTTACGAAAACGATTATAGGTCGCTTCTGATTTTCGGCCATAAACATATAAAAATTGATACAAAAATACTAATTCTTGCTTAGATTCAGCGACAGTCAAGCCAACTTGCTGTATAAAGGTGGCAAGTTCTGGGTATTCTGATTGCATTGTATCATCTTCAAGATGGGCAATTTGATACCGTAATTGTTTTAATGTATCGACCAAAGCAACAAGCATAATATAGTTATTTCTAATAAAATAAAGTAGTTACAGTTTAACTTTAAAGTCCGATACTGTCTAGTATTGGACTTAGTGAATAATTATATTGTTAAGCTAATCAGATAATACCAAGGCAATGTTGCTGGTTTAAGGAAGGCATATGAAAAAGTTAATAGTTTTAAGTTTAGTTGCACTTACATTAGTCCTGTCTGGTTGTGCTACAACAGGTAGTGCTTCTCCAACTGAAAAGCGTAATCTAGTGCAAAATATGCGAGCAGATACACTCAGTAAATTATACAAAGAAAAACCAGATGTTAAAGAGCAAATTAAAAATGCCGCTGGTTATGCAGTATTTGATAATGCTAATGTCAATGTTGTTTTAGCCAGCTTTGGTGGCGGCTATGGTGTGGTTAAAAATAATTTGACGGGTAAATCCACTTATATGAATATGGGTGAAGCTGGTTTAGGACTTGGTTTAGGTGTTAAAGACTTTAACGTTGTAATGGTTTTTCATAATCAAGCTGCGTTAAATCGTTTTATTGAAAATGGTTGGGCCTTCGGTGGCAATGCCGATGCAGCGGCAAAGTACCAAGATAAAGGCGGTGCACTTGTTGCCGAAGCCATTGCAGATCAAGTAACTGTTTATTCATTAACCGAAAATGGCCTAGCATTACAAGCCGTACTAAAAGGCACTAAATTCTGGGTAGATTCTGAGCTAAATTAAGACCTCAAAACCCTTCTAAAAGTGGGCTAGTTCGTATGATTACGCCCACTTTAATTTATTTCAGCCTATTTAACATAACGTAATTTATGGGCTGTTAACTATTAGTGATAAAACTACATTACTTGATAGATTAGATCATTCAATTATTTTCAGCTCAACATTTTCGCTATTGAGTTTTTTATCAAAATCATCGGCTAGTTTTTCAGTCTCGCTAAATACTGTTCGCCAATATTTTATACGTGTATCCGCATCGAGATCTGTAAAGTCGTTTCTGTCGGGGATTTTTCCGTAAGGTAAGCTGGCGATGAATTTTTTAGAGGGAGTGATCATTACCACGTTATCGTAATTTTCAGCGGCGACTTTACGTTTTAAACTTTTATCAAACCACCCTGCTTTTGGATCTGAATTGAAATGTGGATATAGAATAAGTCCAGGATTGTTAATTTTAAAATCAAAGTGGTAATCAACAATACCACCATCGCGATACATGCCTGCAGGCGCGCCGGCAATATTTTTTATACCTTGCATTACCAGCGGTATTGATCCCGATGCCAGTAACGCATCTTTTAAATTGTCAGTGGTTAAATCTATATGTGTGGTTTTAAATTTATAACTGTCTTTAACTGCCAATTCACTGTTGGGCGCTTGAAAAATAATGCGTTCGTATTGGGTTGTTAAAAATCGTCTGTTTACACGATTGCTTAAATAGCTTTTGGTAAGTCCGAGTAACTGCAATGCTTTTAGTTCACTCGCTACTAAGCCATTGGATTTTGCGACAATAAAATGCGCTTTAAATACGGGGTTATTTATAATTTCGGTGACACCGTTATCGCCAAACACATCTTCGAGTAGTGCGCGGGCTTTAGTGGTAATTTCATTAGGAGTGGGTTTATTACTAGAATATCGGGTTTGCGAATACGATTTTGCTAAGCGTTCAATGGCCGCAACGGGATCGTTTTGTGAAAAACATGCAGATCTGAATGCTCCAGCCGATGATCCAATTAAATTGAGTTGCGATGATCGGTTTTTAAAAAACTCACCAAAAATATACTTATCTAAACCAAATAAAGTAAACCATTTAGGGCCACCGGATGCACCTAAAAAGGCATTAAAAAGGTCGGGCTTAAAACCTTGTTCTGTAATTATTTTTGCCGCAGTTTTACCTGCATATATATCAATCATAAAAATACTTAATCATTTTCAACAACCAGTAAGGTGAATACTTATGCAAAAAACCTCGCGACAATAGTCATGTTTAGTGCCAAATACCCTGCTCGGTTTTACCTTGAATGAGCACATTTTTTGCATTAAATTCAGGCTCAATACCTTCAGCTCGTTGCCTATTATAATCGTCTGTGACATTTAAAATAGTCGGGGTGAGCAGTATTATGGCAATTACATTGACAACTGTCATCAAGCCAAGAGCAATATCGGCTAAATCCCATACTTCTTTTAATGTGGCAGACGCCCCCCACATCATCATTGATAGATATAAAAATGTGTAAATGCCGCGCCCTACTTTATTATCGAGCTTAAATAAATGTAGGTTACTTTCGGCGTAAGCGTAATTAGCCACTACCGAGGTAAAGGCAAATAAAGTAATGGCTGCTGCTACAAAGTACACGCCCCCTTGTGCTAAATGTGCGGTCATTGCCGCTTGTGTTAAGCGAATGCCTGCCATCTCACCACTGATATCAATATCAGCCAATAAGATAATCACAGCGGTACAACTACACAACACTATAGTATCAAAAAACACCCCGAGCATTTGAATATACCCTTGCGTTACTGGGTGATTTGGAATGGGTGACGCACTTGCTGATGCATGCGGTACACTGCCTGCGCCAGCCTCGTTTGAATACAAGCCACGTTGAATACCGTTTTTGATTGCCGCACCCATTGCGCCTGCACCGGCTTCTTGCAGCCCAAAAGCAGATAAGAATATATCCTTCAACATAGCAGGTACTTGGGTGAAGTTAATCAAGGTAATAATCACAGCTGCCAGTACAAATACAATGCCCATCACCGGCACTACTCGCTCAGCAAAGCGGGCAATAGCTTTAAAGCCACCGAGTATAATAGAGCCTGCAAGCAAGGTTATGACTATGCCTGAATATAAGGTTGGAATTTCAAAAGCGAAATTAAGCGCATCAGTAATGGTGTTGGTTTGCATCGCGCTAAAAGTAAAGCCATAACCTAAGAACAAACACAACGCAAACGCGATAGCGAGACTACGGCTGCCTATTCCTTGTTGAATATAATAAGCGGGGCCACCTCTAAATTCGCCTTGGCTATCACGTACTTTATACACTTGGCCAAGTACGCTTTCTGCAAAACCGGTCGCCATGCCCAGTATGGCAATCACCCACATCCAAAATATGGCGCCACTGCCACCTAATGATATCGCAACAGCAACACCGGCTAAATTGCCAGTTCCAACCCGCGCACTTAATCCGGTGCACAGTGCTTGAAACGAACTAATGTCGTTTTTATTGCATTTGCTACTGCCTTTGAGAAGGCTGAACATGTGTTTAAATTTTAAAATTTGAATCAGTTTTAAGCGTACTGAAAACCAAATACCTGTAAACAGTAAAATGTAGATCAGTATTTGTCCTTCACCCCAAAGTAGGTTATTTATACTGCCTACGATTAAATCAAACATGTTTGCCCTTGTTATTATTTTTCAACCTGCAATAGAATACATATGCTGAATTTAAGAATATTTAGTTGGCAATACTTTATCTTGCTGATATAAATTAGCAAGTATTGAGTGTATTAAAATAACAAAAAGTTATTTACAACACCCTACAATTCCCTCCATGATTGTTTGTCATAGCAATTATTAAATTTAATAGATGAATAGCTTATCGATTCGATATTACACACGAAAAATCCACAGCCACCAGCACCACTATCACCAACTTGTTTTACCACTTAGTGGCTATATATAACTTGAAATGAATAATTTCGCGGCGCCTGTTGGTGTTGGTCAATGTGTTGTGATCCCTAAAAATACTCTACATGCGTTTAAATCAGATGAAAATGCACGTTTTATAGTGGCCGATTTATTAGAGCTCCCTAATAACTTAACGACGATGAATGCCCCCTGTTTCAGTATTGACGATAAATTAATGAGCTATCTAAGTTTTACCCAAAAGCAGTTGCAAGGTGTAACTAACATAGATGAAGCAGCGTTATGTTTTAATTTATTTTTGGTGTTACTCAGGCAACAAACTACCAATGCGACTATTGATCCGCGGATAAATAACGTTTTGTTATTAATAAAAAAAGATTTATCGATAGACTATACATTGAATGATATGGCTGCGGTTGCATGTTTAAGTGTTACTCAATTCAAAGCGGTTTTTAAGCAATGTATGCACACCAGCCCGGTTAAACATCACACGCAATTAAGAATGGAACATGCGCGTTCCTTACTTTGTTACTCTGATTTACCTATAGCAGTAATTGGTGAACAGGTTGGTTATAACGACCCATCAGCTTTTAGTCGCGCCTTCACTTGCTACTTCAAACAATCCCCACGAGACTTAAAAAAGCAGCTTTAGCGTCAACAATATCGCCTTTTAAGCACAGTGTTAGATAGTAAAATTGATAAACTACCTTTATCAATTAATTTTTAATTAAATGTTTGCTATGTCTACAATTTTCGGCGTATTAGCTATTTTTTTATGGGGCGCATTAGCATTGTTAGGTAATTTAACTAAAGCATTACCGGCTTTTCAATTACTATTTATGTGCTTCTTTGTGTCGTTCTTATTGCTGTTTATTAAACGGCTTGTTACCAAGCAGCCTTTGTTAACTCTGCCTACACTTGGTAAGGCGCAAACAATTATTGGCATAGTTGGTTTATTTGGTTTTCATTTTTGTTATTTTATGGCACTTAAATATGCACCATTGATCGAAATTAGCCTGATTGTATATTTATGGCCATTGTTATTGGGTGTTTTTGTCGCGCGGTCTGAAAAAAAAATAAATGCGATTATAGGCGGGCTGGTTGGTTTTATAGGGATCGTGTTTTTAATTAGTGATGGCAGTGGTTTTACTATCAATAGCCAGTACTTTTTAGGCTACCTATTTGCTGCGAGTTGTGCGCTATTATGGTCGAGTTATTCATTGTTCATGACTCGCTTTGATAATCACGTTGATGATATTGGTTGGCTTTCTCTTTATGTAGCTATTTTGGCCTTATTGGCACATATATATTTTGAACAAACAGTCACACGTTTTTCATTAACGCAGACTGTAGGTATTTTTTTGTTAGGGTTAGGACCTGTCGGTGGCGCATTTTACTTATGGGACATCGCTTTAAAAAGAGGTAATAAAACGTTACTCGCCTCTTTGAGTTTTTTAACACCGCTACTATCTACCGTGTTACTGGTTATGGCTCAACAAATACATTTTTCATGGTCAGTTTTAATTGCATTGGCATTTGTTTTAATTGGCGCAGCGATCAGTAATTATAAATGCAGGCCTCGGGTCGTTAATGCGAGCCATTTATGACTCGCTTATTAATTACAAACTAACAACACATGATACTTATCCAACTCACATACAACTGATAGGAATAAATTCATTAATACCAATTAGTTAGCCACAGCAACAGGGTGGGTATTGTTTGCTGGGTATTGCTCAGTAAAATAGTTATTACCTGCCAATAAACCTAATTTATAATCACGACGTAGATCATTGGTTGAACTACCAAGTAATTTGCTCGAAAGCTTTTGGTTTGCAAAAATTTGTATTATTTCTACATCTTTCGGAGGATTGGCAATAAATGCTAACTCATCCTCATACGCTTGTTCGTGTTGTAATAAGTAATCTAAGGTTTTTGGGCAATATCCTGATGCACAAACAAACGCTTTTAACTTGTTTACCCATGCCGATTGCGCTTGAAAGTCTTGATCAACTGTGCGGATCACCACAATTTTACGTGCACCACGATTGTAGGCTTCGCGCACTGGTAGTGGCGCAGCAAGGCCACCATCTAGGTAAAAGTCTGACTCAGCGTGTACGTCGGTTTTATCTATTTCATTAGCAGCTAATGCATTTAACCATGGCGTGAGTTTTACACCTTGTTTATATAAAAATGGCAGTGCACTTGACGCTTTCAATAGATCTCGCCATTGCTGGCCTTCACCGGTTGGTGATAAAAAATAAGGTTTTCGATCACGGGCATTAGTGGCGGTAATAAGTAACTCTCGTTCACCCAAACTTGCTTTTGCAGTTTTAAAATCAAGTGCTCTGTTAACTTCGGTAGTTTTATCAAAGTACCAGTCTAAGTCGACTATATGTTTACCAACTAAACCACGGCCTAATTGAAAAAATCGTTTGTGACGCGAAAGCCCTCTGATTAAGCGTTTGGCATACCCTTTTTGGCGAGCTAAATAGCTAGTAAGGTTTTGTGAACCTGCTGAAGTACCAATAAATAAATCGAATGGGTCATATTCATGTTCAAGCCATGCATCGAGTACACCTGCGGTGAAGATCCCTCGTTGCCCACCACCTTCCGCGATCAATGCTGTTTTATCGAAAGTATTTGTGATTTTGGGGTATTGAGGTTTCAAAATATGCCTTCCTTTGTAATTACTTTATTGGTTTATACCTTCATTTTAATGTGTTTAAATCAAACGTTAAAATTGATTATATAAATCGAATTGATTATAAAAACAGAACGCAAGCTTAAGTAAGATTAGTGCTGTGTTTTGCACTTTTAAGTAGAGTTCAGAAACTAGTAAACATTGTGTATTAGCTAGTTTCTGTATTATAACGGGGGTTAAGTGTACCTTAGCTTAATTTTCAGTGGTTATGCTTTTATTGACCGTAAAATCTCCAACGCGTGATGACGGTCGCTACTTTGGTAAAGATCATTGGTAAAAATGAACTCATCGACACCAAGCTCTTTGACTATCATATTTAGCTTATGAGCAATGGTCACTGGACTCCCTACCACAGATAATCCTAAAAAATTTTCAACCTGAGCCTGCTCTTGCTCATTCCATAATCCAGCCATGCTTTTAACGGGAGCTTTTAGCCATAAAGGATCACCACGTAATAGTGCTAAGATACGCTGTTTTGACGTGGTTGCTAAAAACTGTGCATGTTCATCGCTATCTGCTGCAACTAACGGTAAGCCAAGCATTACATACGGTTTGTCTAACACATCAGAAGGTTGAAATTCACGGCGATATAAAGCGATTGCATCATAAACAAAACGCGGTGCAAAGTGGCCAGCAAACACATAAGGGAGGCCTTTTTTAGCAGCTAGTTGCGCACTGTATAAACTGGAACCAAGTAACCAAATAGGTACATTGGTGTTCTCGCCAGGAATAGCGCGAACAGGGTGACTACCATCGTAAGGGCCTAATAAAGTTTGCAGTTCAGTGACTTCATCGGCAAAGTTTTCAGCGCGTCGTTCATCTCGGCGCAGAGCACGACTGGTTATATGATCGCTACCTGGAGCGCGACCTAAACCTAAATCAATACGCCCAGGGTATAAACTCTCTAACGTGCCGTATTGCTCTGCAACAATCAGTGGCGGGTGATTTGGTAACATAACGCCACCAGCACCTACTCGTATAGTTTTAGTTTGCCCTGCTATGTGGCCAATTAATACAGAGGTTGCCGCGCAGACAATTCCCGGCATATTATGATGTTCAGCCATCCAAAATCGGTTAAAACCGAGTTCATCAGCTTTTTGTGCATAAGCGACACTATTTGCAAGAGTACTTGAGACGGTGGCATCTTCTTTCATTGGGCTAAGCTCAAGTAAAGAAAACGGTATTGCAGATAACCCAGACATGCGTACTCCTCATTGCCTTTAATAAGTGATAAAGATAGTCAAAATAATTTAACCATCATTACATTAATGGGTCTGCTGGGTGGTTAATTCAATCATTGATTTTAACTACTCAATTGATCCTGTCGATTAAGCTAAGTGCAGAGTGATTATTGCATTAAATGCACTTACACTCATTCAATGCAATTACAATACACTAAATAAACTACACACGTTATTAGCTGTATCAAACATAACAATATGATTTATAAATATTATTTTTATTTTAAATGTTTTGGATCAGGTATGCGTAATTGTTTAACGAGTGGGTGATTTATTTTTTTCATTTCTATTAATACTAATTGAGCAACTTCTCGAGCACCGAGTTCATTGAAATGGGTATTGTCTTCTACGCCCATAGGGTAATTTGGATGCAAGTTAGGTGCTATATGCATAAAACGTAAGCGTGAGTTGATCCCACCAAGCTTTTGAAAATACTGTTGGGTCACTCGTTCCATGTCAATAAAATCGACCTCAGTCTGTTTAGCTACATCTCTTAC
Source organism: Pseudoalteromonas sp. SG44-8 (assembly GCF_014164125.1). Taxonomy (NCBI): domain Bacteria; kingdom Pseudomonadati; phylum Pseudomonadota; class Gammaproteobacteria; order Alteromonadales; family Pseudoalteromonadaceae; genus Pseudoalteromonas; species Pseudoalteromonas sp. SG44-8. The sequence continues at coordinate 53,391 of NZ_JACJEQ010000012.1, forward strand.
TATATCAGCGTAAATAGGATGGCTGTCTTTGATCTGACCTTTTTCATCAAAATTACGACGCGTTACCGGAGTCATCAGTAATGGCTGTGCCTGCTTTGCTCTTACTTCAGCAATAAAATTAACTAGGTTTTGCTTATATTGCTCTGGTGTAGTGTAACGGTCCACTTTGTGTTTTGACTGATCGTTATGACCAAATTGAATGATCACAAAATCATCTTTATTAAGTTCATTTATAATCCCTGCCCACAAGCCTTCACTGATAAAGGTGCGTGTACTACGACCATTTTTAGCACGATTTTTAACGTAGATGCTGTCATTAAAAAAGATACTAAAGGGCATTCCCCAACCTGTTTCAGGGTAATCCTTCACTTCTTTAATTGACATGGTTGAATCCCCTGCCATAAAAAGCTGAACTTTAGTAGTTGCTGACATACTTGAAAAACTCATCATGATAAATATTGCTGCAATTAATTTTCCCATTCTACTCGCTCTTTGTCGTTTTTAAAAAATCAGTTTAGCTCGTAATAAAATTATTTTTTGTAGTTTAGTGAAAAATAATTTTTTTAAAATGTAGTTCCAGTTATAAACATACCACCAACTGCCACCGGTGGCAAATAACAAGTTAAATCATAGTGCTGAATAAAATTGAACCAGTCCTTAATGTACTTTTACTGCAAAAAAATGTAAATAAACCATGAAAAATGTAATTTCTTAGGTTTGACAATACGCTTTTTTAGATATAGCTTGATTTCCATGCCACCGGTAGCATTTGTATTTAGCTGATATTGCTATCGATTCAAATCATAGTTTTATGACATTTAATCATAGACTTATATTTGACTGGCTAAATAAAGTAATAAAAATAAAAGCTCAAATCAACAGCATAAAAAAGGAACACACAATGAAGACTGCAAATAAGTTCGTTCTCAAGCCACTTAACTGCATTGTTAGTGCCTTACTACTGGGCACAACATCGTATGCAATCGCAGCCGATGAACAGCCACAAACAGATACTAAAGCCCAAAATGACATTGAGTTAATTCAAGTAACTGGATTTAGATCATCATTAAATAAATCGTTAGCAACTAAACGTTTTGAAGTAAATACCACTGAATCTATCGCGGCTGAAGATATTGGTAAATTCCCTGATCTGAATATCGCCGAATCATTACAACGTATTCCTGGGGTAGCTATTTCTCGTGAAGGTGGTGAAGGACGGCAAATTACCTTACGTGGTTTAGGTCCTGCATTTACACGTACTACCTTAAACGGTATGGAAGTACCTGCTAGTACCGATGGCACAGACTCTGGTGGCGGCGTAAATGGTGGCCGTGCATTTGACTTTAATATATTTGCATCCGAACTATTTAATCGTGTTGATATCCAAAAAACGCCCACGGCCGCAACTGAAGAAGGTGGTATAGCCGGGACTGTTGATATGTATTCTGCACGTCCGTTTGACACAACAGGCTTTCATGTTGCAGCGTCTGCGCAAGCCGGTTATAACGACCTCACTGAAGAAGTCGACCCACGGATGGTATTTATGATCAGCAACACATTTGCTGATGATACAATCGGGGCTTTATTCTCTGTCGCAAAATCTGAACGCACCGTGCGCCAAGAAGGCTTTGGTACAGTACGCTGGACCACCCCCGTACTTGATGGTGGCGGTATCTATGCTGACACCTCTAATACTGAAGTTATTGGCACACCCAATACAGGGGACTGTGAGTTCGAAGGTCAAACAGTCGATGCTGTGAACTGCTTATATACGCCTCGCCTGCCTCGCCCTGATTTTTTCGGTAATGAACAAGACCGTTTAGGCTTTACCGGTTCATTACAATATGCTCCTAACGATGATCTGGTCCTTACACTAGATACATTACATTCAACTCTTGATAATGACCGTACTATGTACAACTTTTTCGAGATGTTTAGAAACACATTCAGCGAAATTACTCCTGAATCGATTACCATTGCTGACAATGGAAAACAGATCCAAGCAGCGACATTTAACGGCGTTAAATCTCGAGTAGAAAGTCGTCAGCAGATTTCAAAAACAAAATTTCAACAATACGTATTCTCAGCTAAATATCACTTATCTGATTACCTTCGATTAGACGCTATGGTGGGCACTGCTGAATCGGATGCTCGCTCTGAACAGTATCGTTATAACATGACCAATAACACACCTCATAGAGTATCGATGGATTTTGGCACCAGCAATAATACCGCTGTGATGAATTACGATTACGATACTCTAGATGCCAACTCCTTTGATTTAGCCGATGGGCGCTTACGTGCAACCGATGTACTACGAGAAAATGACACCGCTAAAATTGATTTATCATACGAGATGGATATGATGAATATCAAAGGCGGTATTGCCTATAACGACAGAACGGTTAGTTACGATGAATCACAAATAAACGGTTTTCCTGATCAAGATTCTGCAGCTGGATTTTCTCAGCTAATGCCCTACGATGATTTTGGCACCGGTTATGACGGTACGTTATCACCCTTTATAGTGGCTGATTTTGATGCAATAAATTCACAGCTTTTAGTAAAAGAGTGGGTGCCACGCAGTGCGCAGAGCTGGAAAGTTGAAGAAGAAACAATGGCTGCCTACATCGAAACAAATTTTGAGTATGAAATTTCAAGTATGCTGCTCAGAACTAATGCAGGTGTTCGCTATGTAAAAACTGAGACCACATCAACAGGTTTTATTCAAACTGATGCGGTATCAATCGACAATAGCTATGACAATATTTTACCAGTGCTAAATTTAGCCCTTGATGCAACCGATGATGTGATTGTAAGGCTGGGTTTATCTAAAACCATGACCCGCCCGAGTTTGAGTTCACTTAATCCTGGTAATCCATCGTTTTCATATTTAAACGGCACTGTTAGTGCGGGTAACCCATTCTTAGACCCATTTACCTCTACCAATACAGACTTTGGTGTTGAATGGTACTTTGCAGAAGAATCGCTATTAGCAGCAACCGCGTTTTACAAAGACATTGGCTCTTTTATAAAAAGTGATAGTGAAGAAAAACTAGTCGATCCTGCTTATTTACCTTTCATTGATAATGATCCGCAATATGATCCATCAAGTGCACTCGATCCTAGAACTACTCCTTACACACATTTCGTCCCTGTAAATGGTCAAGGAACTGTGATCAAAGGGCTTGAACTTATTTATCAGCAACCTTTTTCATTCCTACCTGGGTTGTTAAAAAATATGGGGTTAGTGTCTAACTATACGTATGTCTCTGCAGGTGAAATTACGGGTCTTTCTAAAAATTCTTATAACTTTACCCTGTATTATGAAGAAGAAAACTATGGCGCTCGTGCTTCAGTAAATAAACGCGACAATTACATCACTGATTACACGGGTAACAATGGTAATGCTGAAGAAGCGACATCTGGTCCAACACATTTTGACCTATCAGCCTTTTATAATATTAATGAAAATGTCACCGTAACATTTGAAGCAATTAACCTTACCGACGAGTATGAACGCCTTTATACAACGGGTGATGGCAGTTTAGATTTACCACGTGAATATAATCATACCGGCCGACAGTTCTTTTTAGGAATACGCTACAACTTATAAAGCAATGTTTAAACTTTAAATTCCCCTAAAGTAAACAGCTTAATTAACATGTTAATTAAGCTGTTTTTCTATGCGCACAATACAGACAACTCAATGTTAATTGCCTTTCTTAATTGATAATCATAAATTAATCACATACTAACAATAATACCTTATGTTGTAATTATACGACTAAAGTAGCGCATCAGTTATTTATAATTAAAACGAAGTGCAGCCGATGGCTAATAATCAGTTAAACCACAGTGCTTATAAATAATGTTGCACTTAAATGGTATTCGCACGCCATTGAAAATGTAAATTAAAGATGAATGATGTTATGTTTTTCGTTTGACATCACATCAATAACATTATACTTTCCACCCATGCCACCGGTAGCAAAAATAATTAATCAATACTTCGCTACATACTTTCTCGTTGTTTTTCCCATTATGGATTATGAGGTTAGGTGTAATAAGAATCAGAACAAGGACATGACAAACACACTCTTTCAAGTCATGTTAACTTAATAACAATAAGTAGAACGTGGAACCACTATGACAACCAGCACACACAATTTTAAACTTAGTAAGTTAATGACCAATTTAATACTCAGTGGCGCATTGACCAGTGGCTTAGCATATGCAGCGCCTCAAGATGAAGCTGTTGCTGATGATCAACTTGAAGTGATCGAAGTAAAAGGTTTTCGCGGTAGTATCAATGCCGCTTTAATGTCTAAGCGTGAAGCCGTTGGTACACGTGAGACTATCATTGCTGAAGATATTGGTAAATTTCCTGACTTAAATGTTGCTGACTCACTTTCGCGTGTACCTGGTATCTCTATTGAAGAGGATGCAGGTGAAGGTCGTCAAATTACCATTCGTGGTCTAGGTTCTCGTTACGTTAAAACCACAATTAATGGCATGGAGTCCGCATCTGCTGGTGCTGCAACAGACGCTGCGGGTGGTTCTAATACATCTCGTGCATTTGATTTTAACGTATTCGCATCTGAACTGTTTACCCAAATAGATATTAATAAAACCGTTTCTGCTGAACTTGAAGACGGTGGCATCTCAGGCAATGTTAACTTACAAACGGCGCGTCCATTTCAATATGATGGATTTAAAGGCGCTTACAATGTCAATGCTCGTTATAGTGATGTTGATGAGGATGTATCGCCTCGTGCTTCTTTTATGCTAAGTAATAACTGGGATAATAAGTTTGGTGTACTTGCCTCTATTGCATACTCTGATGGCACAGTACAAAGTGAAGGTTCATCAACTGGACGTTGGACTGTAAACAACCCCAGTTTTGTCGAAGATGGTTTACCTGTTGGTCAAGGTGGCTCAAATTATCTTACCGTAGCACCTAAAACATTACTGATGCCTAACGGGAATTACACCAATGAAAATTTAGATGGATTATATTTACCGCGTATTCCTCGCTATTCATTGTATTCAAAACAACAAAAACGTCTTGGTGCAACAATTGCTTTTCAATATGCGCCTACTGATGATCTCTCATTCAACTTAGATGTGTTGCATGCAAGCTTGGATAATGATTCTGAAGAATATCACTACGAAGTATTATTACGAGATCAAAAAAATATCGTTCCTGAAAACATTTATGTAGATAATAATAACACTATAGTCGCTGGTGCATATTCAAACGCCATTATCCGTTCAGAAACACGCAAAGATACATCTGAATCAGCATTTGACCAAGTTAGCTTTACTGGAAATTGGTTTATTAACGATCGTTTTAAAATGAACTTCCTAATTGGCCAGGGTAAATCAGATTTAGACATTCCGAATATGACCACCTTTGCCCTAGATAGTAATCAATCTACCGTGGCCTATAGTTTTGATAGTAATATAGACCCTTTATCATTAATTAATAACCCGGGCGGACAAGCGATTGGTAGCGGTGAGTTAAACACCACTATGCCGTCATTTGCATTTGCTGCAGGTCAGGCACCTGGCGGTAATTATAGTAAAGATGAAATAGCATCGGTGATGACAGATCCAAGTAATTACACCGCTGGTTTAGTGCGTAACCGCTCTCAAACGATTGAAAGTGAAAATAAAACTATTAGAGTTGATTTTACATACGAGATTAACGATGAATACACAGTTAAGTTTGGTGTTGGTCAGCGTAGTTTTGAAACAGAACAACACTATAATTTAAATAACTGGAAAGACATCAATAAAGATACAAATAAAACATCAGGCGCAATAGCAGAAGAGCGTGTTATATCGCTAGATGCAGCCCAAATTGATGGCAGCTTGTTTAATACCACTTTAGATAAACAAGGTGTAAGTTTTGGTAACAACGCTTCAATTCCTGGTTCATCAACGCTTAACAGTAGTACTTGGTTAGCACCTGATTATAATGCCATGTTCAACGCCTTTGCTGGGGCAGACTTTTTTCAAGCCAAAGAAGATTTTAGACGCACTTATTATATTAAAGAAGAAGTTGCTACAGCATTTGTCCAGTTAGATTTCAGAAACTACATATTTGATAAAGAGCTACGTGGTAATGTTGGTGTACGTTATGTTGATAACAAAAACACCAGTCGTATCGTAAATTTAGATCATATTTACAAAGATGGTTTCACTGCGGGACGTGGCGACGGTGCAAACTATGCTGCAGGTTATGGCTGGCGTGAATCAGTAAGTGAAGGTGATGAATGGCTACCGTCTTTTAACCTTGCTTACGATATTACAGAGGACTTAATCGGTCGCTTTAGTTATTCACACGCAATTACTCGCCCAAAATTATCTGATTTACGCTCTTCAATCAGTATTAATACGCCGAGTATTGATGATCCATCAGCGACAATTAAGATGGGTGCAGGCCCGTCACTCAAGCCTTATAAAGCGAAACAATACGATCTAGGTTTGGAATGGTATTTTGCTGAAGAGTCACTGCTTGCAACATCACTGTTTTATAAAAATATTTCGGGTTTAACAAAAGCAAGTTCTGAGCAGGTTTTATCACAAACCGAACTTGATAGACTTGGTATCGACCTTGGCGACACAGATCCTAGCACTGTGACTTGGCAAGTATCGCAACTTGTCAATACCGATGCTGAAGGCATGTGGGGCGCAGAATTTATTTATCAACAGCCTTTTACCTTCTTACCTGAACCATTTAATGCCTTAGGTTTACAAACTAACTACACCTATATTGATTATACACGTGATATAGAAGACCCATTTTACGGCACGCAACTTAACTTAGTAGAAGAAGAAACATCAAAGAACACATACAACATAACCTTGTACTATCAAGTAGACGATTGGTCGGCTCGTTTTTCTTATAACTACCGAAGTGGCTATAACAAACAATATTTAGACGAATATAAAGATGAATCAACCTTTGTGCGTGGTTATGATGCAAAGGCGAAGCTTAATTTCTCTGCCCGCTACAAGTTAACAGAGAAAATGAGTGTTTCATTTGAAGCCGTTAATTTAACAGATGAAAAACAAGATATGTGGAATGATATTTACACGCCACGCCCTTATGAAAATCTGTCATCAGGTCGCCAGTTTTTAGTGGGTGTAAGGGGCACTTTCTAAACTTAATCAACACATAGCCTCGTTAACTGAGGCTATGTCTGCAATATAATACTCTCCCCCGTGCATAATCGATGATTTTTACTATCGATTATTTTATTAGTCACTAATTTTAAATAACTTTTTCAAAAACAATAAGTCTTTGAAAATTTAAACTTTGTAGTAAAATCACATTGCCACCGGTGGCAATAACTGCTAATGTTAACCTATTATAATAATTCCAATTTCAGCAGCAGGATACAAAATGAATAATCAACGACGGTATTTTCTTAAAGCATTGGCTTCTAGCACGTTGGTAACAGCAACCTTAGTTGGCTGTAAGTCAGCCCCTTTGCTCAATGTTTTTGACGCACCAATTAGCGCTGACGATTGGCAAATGGCTGCACAAATCAAATCAGCGATTGTAGTACCGACCTTCCCTGCTAAACAATTTAATATTAAAGACTTTGGTGCAAAAGAAAATGGCCAACATGATTGCACACTGGCCATTAAAAACGCCATTGAAGCCTGTCACGCACAAGGAGGTGGTCAGGTCTATATTCCAGATGGTACCTACCTCACTGGTGCGATTCATTTATTATCAAACGTTAACTTGCACCTCAGTGATAACGCAATAGTGAGCTTTAGCACTGATCCCACTCATTACTTACCAGAAGTATTTACTCGCTGGGAAGGCTTAGAAATGATGGGCTACTCACCACTTATTTATGCTTATGAGCAAGAAAATATTGCCATCACAGGTAAAGGCACACTGCAAGGAAATGGCGATAACCAAACCTGGTGGCCTTGGAAAGGACCACATAAGGAAGGTCATTGGGATTTAATTAAAGATAGCCAAGGTAAAGTATTGCACCAGCGTGAAGCACGTGATCAGTTGATGGTTGATGCCGAAGCCGGTGTGCCTGTCAGCCAACGTATATACAGTACTGGTGCCTATTTACGCCCTCCTTTTATTCAACCGTATAAATGTAAAAATATTTTAATCGAAGGCGTAACGATTAAAAACTCACCGTTTTGGTTAGTGAACCCGGTTTTATGCCAAAGTGTTACGGTTGATAACGTGAATTTTTCAAGCCATGGCCCTAATTCAGACGGCTGTGATCCAGAAAGTTGTGACCACGTGCACATTAAAAACTGTGTATTTGATACCGGTGATGATTGCATCGCGATCAAATCGGGCCGAAATGCTGATGGTCGCCGTGTTGGGGTAGCATCGCAAAACATTGTTATTGAAAACTGCCATATGAAAGAAGGCCATGGTGGTGTTGTGATCGGCAGTGAGATATCTGGCGGTGTAAATAATGTCTTTGTGCAAAACTGCACCATGGACAGCCCCCACCTAGAGCGTGCTATTCGTATCAAAACTAACTCAGTACGTGGCGGTTTAATCGAACATATTCGCATACGTAATATCGAAGTTGGCACAGTTAAAAATGCTGTTGTGATCAACTTTTTTTATGAAGAAGGCGATGCGGGACAGTTCGACCCAACAGTGCGGGATATTCAAATAGAAAACTTACATTGTAAAAATGTGTTGAGTAAGGCTTTTTACCTCAATGGCTTTGCACGCGCACCAATGAACGATATCCATTTTATCGACTGTCATTTTGACCAAGTGGGTGATGATTCTATTGTTGCTAATGTGAATAACATGAGCTTAACCAATGTCACTTTAAACAAACAGCCTTTAACTATGGCTCAATTACAAAAATAATAAGTATTAATAGGAAAATTGTATGACCGTGTTTTCAACATTATTAGGCAACCAACCTATATTGCCTATCATCCAAGCAAACAGTAGCGAAGAAGGTGTGGCTATTGCCACTGCCATGCACAAGGCTGGCATTCATTTAGTTGAAGTTGTGTTGCGCACGCCAGCGTCACTTGATGCATTAGTCGCCATCAAAAAAGCACTACCCGATTTATGCGTTGGTGCCGGCACGATTACCGATCAAGCATTACTTGCAAAAAGTCTTGCCGCCGGCAGTGATTTTATTGTCACACCGGCCGTATCACCGCGATTATTAGATGCACTTACACAATCTTCTGTGCCCGTTGTGCCGGGTGTTTCAAACACCGCCGATATTTTACTTGCAAAAGAGTATGGCTTTACTGAGCAAAAGCTATTCCCAGCTTCTTTGTGTGGTGGTGAGCAGTTTTTAAAAGCAGTAAGCAGCGTATTTGCTGATATTCGCTTTTGCCCAACAGGTGGCATTAATGAACAAAACTTTAAAGACTATTTAGTACTTAATAATGTGATGGCTGTGGGTGGAACTTGGGTTGCACAATCACAATGGGTACAAAGTAAAGACTATGAAAAAATCACGCAAGCCTGCCTTCAGGTACTAAATAACAATTAATTTACATATTGACTGCCACGTGCTGTCAGTGTAATTTACCTTTAAATGCCACCGGTGGCAAATAACAAGCAGAACAGTTAAGGAATCTTCCATGTCTGGCAATATTGAACCTTTAGAATTGCACCCAGATCGTTTGTTTTCGAGCGATCCTACCGTTGTTGCAATCGCTAGAAAGTTATACGAATCAATTAAAGACTTACCGATTGTTAGTCCGCACGGACACACTGATCCTCGTTGGTTTAATGAAAATGAAAACTTTGGCAATGCCACTGAGCTATTTATAAAACCCGATCACTACGTATTTAGAATGCTTTATAGTCAGGGGATCCCAATGACTGATTTAGGCGTGCCAGAGCATGGGCTGCAAGGCGATATGGCACGTTCAAAAGCAGCTGCTCCTGAAAAAGTATGGCAAATCTTTGCTGATAACTATCACCTGTATGCAGGTACGCCAAGTGGCTATTGGTTAGATGCGGTATTTAGTGATGTGTTTGGTTTTACAGAAAAACTTTGCTCTGAAAATGGTCAGCACTATTATCAAAAAATTACAGCTGCGTTAGCAACACCCGAGTTCAAGCCTCATGCACTGATGGACCGCTTTAATATTGAACTAATTGCCACAACAGAGGGTGCACTTGATCAGCTCCCGCACCACCGCGCAATTGCAGGCTCTGCAATGGCAAAACGTGTTATCACTACCTTTAGACCTGATGATGTTGTTGATGCAAGCCGCGAAGATTTTATCGACAACGTAATTAAACTCGGTGAAATCACAGACCAAGATACAACAACTTGGCAAGGTTACTTAGCGGCCATTCAAATTCGCCGAGATTACTTTCGCATTGAAGGTCTTGCAACAGCAACTGATCATGGTCACCCTACTGCACTTACTGCGGATTTATCACTAAGTGAATGTGAAGCATTATTTGCCAAATGCCTTACAGGTCAGGCTTCAGAGCAAGAGCAAGAGTTATTCCGAGGGCAAATGCTCACTGAACTTGCCGGTATGAGTATTAAAGATGGCTTAGTGATGCAAATTCACCCCGGTGCACATCGTAATCATAACCAAGCGGTGTTTGATCAATTTGGCCGTGATAAAGGCTGTGATATCCCAAGCCAAACTGAATACGTTAACGCACTCAAACCACTCTTGAGCAAATACGGAAATCACCCAGATCTTAAAATTATCTTATTTACTTTGGATGAAACAACCTACAGTCGTGAGCTTGCGCCACTAGCTGGTCACTACCCTAGCCTTAAATTAGGCCCTGCGTGGTGGTTTCATGACAGCCCTGCCGGTATGCTTCGTTTTAGACAGCAAACAACAGAAACAGCTGGTTTTTATAACACGGTTGGCTTTAATGATGACACCCGCGCATTTTTATCAATTCCAGCTCGTCATGATGTCGCACGCCGCGTTGATTGTCGCTATTTAGCAGAGCTTGTAGCAAATCATCAAATTAGCGAAAGTACTGCACAGACTCTGGCTTATCAACTAACCTATGGGCTAGTGAAAAAAGCATACAATCTCGATAAATAACAATAATAGAGCCACTTAATTTAAGTGGCTCAACCATTGAGGACAGACAATGACTTTCAAAACATCACTGCTATCAAAACGCGTTATGATGGGAACAGTTCTAAGCTCAAGCCTATTATTGGGTGCCTGCCAAGAACATGCAGATCTTAAAACACCACTGCAAGCGAGTGAAACTAACTCCATTGGTAGCGCATTAGTTGCTAAAGTGGACATTATTAATCCATCTTCATTTAAACGCCCTGATGAGCCTATCTATCTTAGCTACTACGATTTAGGTCTGAGCCAAGCATCTGCGTTAACAATAAAAACGGCACAGCAAGTATTACCCAGCCAAGCAGTAGATATTGATTCAGACGGTGAACTTGACGGTGTATATTTTATTGTCGATTTAAATGATAAGCCTGTTGAAGTCACTATTACACAGCAGAGTAAACATCCAATCACAGTAGAAACCAAGCGCGTTCAAGCTGATCTTGCTCACAAAGAAGGTGGCCAATGGCAACCACATTCTCGCCCGCCAAAACACCAAATTGGCACAGGCAAAAAAGAATATGTTGGCGGTGAATTTAAAAATGTTGAAGAACTTTCTCCACCAGATTATTACACCGATCATTCAAACTGGATCCGTTATGAAGGCCCAGGTATTGAGTCGGATAAAGTAGGCTATCGCTTTTACTTAGATTGGCGTAATGGCTTTGATATTTTTGGCAAATTAACCACTAAACCAGTGTTACATACCGTTGGTCTTGATGGATATGATTCGTATCATGACAAACAAGACTGGGGAATGGATATACTTAAAGTGGGCAATTCATTAGGCGCTGGCGGCTTTGGTTTAATGGGATCTAATGATGAATTAGAACATGTATCTGATGTTAGCAAACGTACAGCACGTATCCTTGAAAATGGTGATCTACGTGCCAGTATCCAACTTGAGTATCAAGGCTGGAAAAATAGTTATCAACAACAAAACCTTATCGCTAATATTAGTATGCACGGCGGCTCACGCTTAGCACATGTTTCACTTGCAACAGATAAAGACTTGTCTAATTTAGTCGCCGGTGTTGTTAAGCATCCTGATACTGAGTTTATTCAAGGTGATCTTGATGCAATGAGTAATTATGGCTACAGCTATATTGCCAGTTGGGGCAATCAGAGTTTAGATAAATCAGCTTTAGGGATGGCGGTATTTTTTAAAAAAGGTGATGTTATTGATGTACGCCAAGACAAAAATAACTACCTTGCAGTACTAAAACCTAAAGGGCAAAGTACACAGCATGTAGATTACTATTTTGCCTCAGTGTGGCAGCCTGAAAGTGGTATTAACGATAAAGAAAGCTTTATTGAGTACCTGAATCAACAAGCTGAAAGATTGACAATTAAACCTCGTATTACTTTGTATACCACAGTAACAGCAAAACAAACAACGCAGCGACTGAGTGAGGAGTCAGCACTCGAGTGGGCTCGTGCCCTTGCCGATTCAGAGCTACAAAGAAAAACACTGGGTTACCATGCTGGTGGCTGGGATGTGAACCGTAAACGCAGCCCAAAGTTTGAATACGATATTATTGGCTTACAACCGTATGCCTATTATCAATTAGGACTGGCAACGGATGAGCAAACATATAAAAATGTGATTGCCCAAGTTACTGGCAGCTTTATTGATCAACAAGGCAAAATCACCGCCTATAAACAAAGCAATTTTAATATCGATAATATTCCACCTGGTCGCAACCTTATCCAGCTATACCAAGATACCAAGCAACAAAACTACTTAACGGCTGCAAAAGCGTTACGAGCGCAGTTACAGTTACAGCCACGTACATCACAAGGCGCATTTTGGCACAAAAACAAATATCAACATCAAGTGTGGCTTGATGGCGTTTATATGGGTATGCCATTTTTAGCCCAGTATGCCAGCTTATTTGAAACGGGCCACCAGCAACAAGAAACTTTTGCTGAAGTGGTAAATGAATTTAAGCTTACGCGTGAAGCACTTCGCGATCCAAAAACTGGACTGTACTATCACGGATGGGATGAATCAAAACAGCAAGCATGGGCTGATAAACAAACCGGCGTTTCGGCAGAGTTTTGGGGCCGTGGTATGGGGTGGCTCGCTATGGCAGTGGTTGATGTACTCGATTACATCCCAGCAAAAAACACAGAGCAACGCGATACCTTACTCGCCATAGTAAAAGAGTTAGCCACGGATATAGCCAAAGTTCAAAATACTGATACCGGCACATGGTGGCAAGTTTTAGACAAACCAACGGCTTTGGGCAACTACCAAGAATCTACTGCAACAGCAATGTTCGCTTATTTTTATGCCAAAGCGCTTAATAACGGTTATATCGATGCTGATTATCAAGACACGGCGCTTGCAGCTTATCAAGGTTTACTTAACCAATTTACATTAGTCCATAACGATGGCACGGTGAGTATGACAAACCAATGCTATGTTGCAGGACTTGGCTTTGGCCGTGATGGTAGTTTTCACTATTACATGAGCGAACCGATCAGTAAAAATGATCCTAAAGGAAATGGTCCCTTCATTCTAGCAAGCCTTGAAATAGCTAAGCTTCTAGCTGGTAACAACTAAAAAGCCTCTGATAAGTTAGCCAGTAAACAAAGTACATTGCACTTTGTTTACTGGCTAAAACTCGCTTTCCCTTCAACCACATCAGCACAGTAAGCTCATAATGATTTATGATGCGTATAATAAAAACACCGCAAATAAAAACATTTTTTATCAGCTGCTTATTTTATTCAATAATGGATGGGTCTGCGCAAAATAATAACAACTCACTGAGCTATGCAGTACAAATGGCTAGTTCTGAGATGCTCTGTAACCTTCAGGCGTACACCACCTATTGGCACGATTAACCGCGATGGTACTACACTACCCATTGCTTAGTGTTACTGTCATTCGTGAAGCTCTATCTGCGTCAACCAGAGCAACGCTATTAGTCTACAGGCGGGATTGTTGATAGCAACGACAATGACTCGAAGCGAATTAATGTCCAAGCGCTTATAATATTGATGGGTTAAGTGATTTCACTTCAGCTAGCAAGAGGTGGGGGGACCGTTATGAAACTATCCCACAACGTTAGCGCTGTGCATCACCTATTTCCTATATTGATAACAACGCGTTTGCGACACTTTTCATTAATAGCTCAGTACCACGCTCTCGAGCAGGTCGAAACAGCGCAATACAAAAGTTAGAGGAATTACAAATAACCAGCCAAGTTTGTCAATTCAAAGGCGCGCAGCATTCATTTTGGTTATTCCAGCCGTGGTTAACACCAACGACTGCCGTTATTGATGACTTTTTAACAGCACAATTCGCTAACAGTCGTTGAACACTATTGAAGTTATAATCGAAAGCCACGATGACTTAACAGATCTGTTAAAGTCAAAGTGGTTTTTGCTTTATTATTCGCTAAGTGAATTTAAGTACTGCTGTAAAACCTGCTCTTTAGTGGCATTTTTCAATTGCGGCTGATGTTGTTTTAGCCAGTTATCATCCACACCATCTTGATCGGCATCTGTGATTGCTGTAAAGCCTATAAATTGTTTTTCATAAGCATCCCAACTACCTATTAATTCAAACTCGTGGTCTATTAGACCGTTTTTCTTGATGGGCACAGCGTCTATTAATTGTTGATAAACTAAGTTATCAACACTATCAATAAATCGGCCATTGGCATTTTTGCTTGCACCAATGTCTTGTGCTTTGGTGGCAGTATAAAATGCTTGCTCTGCACTAATATAGGCCAACGATTCTTGCACAGCAGATGTAATAATTACTTTATCGCTTAACCAAGGGCTCTTTGTATCACTCTTTGTGCGCTTTGCTTTGACTGCTTTACGGTAGTTTACACCTAAGTAGTTATGCTCACTCAGTTGTGGATTGTTCTCAAGTACATTACCCATAATATACGCCTGATTTTCTTTTATCTCAGGGGAGTACCAAATATCCGCAAACTGCATGATCTTACTTGCTTTGCCTGGCTTATAGTAATTATTGATCAGGTTAAAACGACCATTTTCTGAGCCATACACATTGTTATGTCCCCAGTTAAAAATAATATTATTAATTATTTCAACAAACTCTTCATTTTGTGCGTATGGTGATTTAAGTCTATGCCCGTTGATCCTTGGTGTTCTGCTGGCATGATTAGCGAGTATATTATTAATGAAACTTGCATTTGCTCCGCCCCAAATACCACCATAACCATGATCTCCTTTAGGGTGAATTGAATGGCTTAAACTGTGCGAAATCATTGAGTTTTGTAGTGTGAAATTGCGGTTATTATAAAAACTTGCAGTTTCATCAACCGACCAACTTAATGAACAGTGGTCAATTATCACCGTATCACTATTTCGTACTGACAAAGAGTCATCTGCGTAACCAAATGTACCTAAACGAAAGCGCATATAGCGAATAATCACGTTAGTACTGGACGACACAATCACAGGTGCACCAATAAGGGTAATACCTCCAGGCGAGCTTTGTCCTGCAATGGTGATATTGCCGTGTGAAATTTTAAGTTCGTCTACCAGCTTTATCACTCCTGACACCGCAAAAACAATGGTTCTAGGATGCTTTTGCTCTACCGCATAGCGTAACGTACCCTCAATTGGTTTATCAGCTTGATCTGCTAAGCTTGTGACAATATAAAGCTCACCGCCCTTTCCTCCGGTTGCATATTTTCCGAAACCTTGCGCAGAAGGAAATGCTAAATTAGCATTTATTTGTTCAGCAGATAATTTAGCTGAAATAGAAATAGTAAACACAAAAATCATACACATGTAAGCTATGTGCAGATATTTTGAGTGATTATTTTGCAATAATTGCATAATGGTCCTTTAAAATTGCTTTTACACTTTAGGGTTTAAATAAAAAAATACACATGTTGATGGCTAATAAATTGACAACATTATTAATACAGTGTTAACTTCATGTTATTCCATTTTGCCACCGGTGGCAAGCTGGGATTTAAATCAACGGGAATCGCATAACTTGCACACACAATTAAAAGCCTGAAAAAGGAATAAAAATGAAGAGCATGAGATTAAGCGCGATCGCTGCGGCATTACTGGTAGCAATGCCAATTTATGCACAAACGGCCGATCCTGCACAGCCAAAGGTTGAAAATAATACACAAAAAACCACAACCAATGCTGAACAAGAACCAACCAAATCAGCACAAATTGTTGAAGACGATATAGAAATAATAGCTGTAACGGGTGTTTACCAAGCTGATTTAAAAGCACGCGCTATGGAACGTGACAGCAAAGCGTTTAGCTCTGTGATTGCCACCGATGACATGGGTAACTTTGTTGACCAAAATGTTGCTGAGTCACTGCGTCGGATCCCGGGTGTCACTTTAGAGCGCAGTGAAGGTGAAGGTAAATATATTGCAGTTCGGGGCTTAGGTCCTAAATTCGTTTCGGTAAGTATGAATGGTGCTGAGCTTTCCGGTGCAGGCGATGATCGTAAGATTGGTCTTGATGGCATCACCAGTGATTCTCTGGGTGCCATTGAAGTTTTTAAAACTCTCACACCCGATATGAACCTTAACTCTATTGGTGGCTCAGTTAATGTCAGAGCCATATCAGCTTATGACCGAGGTAAAAACACCTTAAAAATGAAGCTGCAAGATTCATACAGTGAACTCAGAGAAGAACACTCGCCGAAGTTTAGCCTTGATGGCACACAGTTATTTTTAGATGACAAAATCGGTGTTGGTTTTGCGCTTTCTTATGAAGATAGAAAAACTCAAGTAGATGAAGTACGCCATCATAGCACCCGTGAATTAAACTTCTTACAAGGTGGGATTGGTCTAAGTGAAGAGCAACTTAGCAATGCACCAGAAATATTAATTCCAGCACAACTAGAAAATCGCCGAGAAATCGCCGATAGAAAACGCTCCACCGCAACCCTCAATTTTGAATTTAAACCCTCAGAAGACAGTTTTTATTACTTACGTGGTAATTACTCTAATTACACTGATGGGGATATTGCACAACGTGAGTTTTACAACTTTTATAATGGCGATGAGGCCGATGAAGTTATCTATGTGAATGCAGAAACAAAAGAGTTTGCTCTGTCAGATGTGGATGTCTTCAACCAGTACTTTATTCAAGAAGGTGAAACCACTACGACTAATTTCAGTGTTGGTGGTGAAAACTATATCGCTGATTCATGGCGTGTCGATTATGAATTTGCTTACTCTAAAACTGAAGATAAATCAGTCGGGGATCGACGAGCCCAATTTCGTGAACGCGAAAATATCGTCTATGGTAAAGGCAGCAGAGACAACATTATCGCTAAAGTATTGACCCCTGCAGAAGCAGCAGCTCTGGGCGGGTTTGCCCTTAAAGATGACGAAGATGTATTTGCTGGTGAAGCCGATGGTGATATCAGCGATTTATCAAATATGGAATACGATAATCTGTTTATGGAAGACAGTACCCGTACAGATGAAATTACTAGCCTGAAGTTAAACTTACAAAAAGATTTTGATTACCAATACCTTAACTTTATTAAAGTTGGCGGTACTTATAATGAACGAGAGCATTACAATAATAAAGATCGCTGGAGTTATACCGTTAATAGCGCCGATTGCGGTGGCGACCAAACCTGTATGGATGTCGCAACATCAAATATCACTGATTATAATTACGCGGTGCCAGCAGGTGGTTTATTTACCTATCCATTTGTAAGCCAACAGGATGTTGAATACATTGTAAATTCTACAAAAATAACACGCGAAAGTGCCACCGGTGGCGAAGAGTCAATTGACAGTACCAAAGAAGATTACACGCTTACTGAAGACACTTATGCAGCTTTTATCATGGCTGAAATGCCACTTTCTGAGCAACTAACCGTGATCACCGGTGTACGCTATGCGCATACTGAGTTTTCTTCAACTGGTTTTATGTCGCTTGAAAACGATGACTGGGATTTTGGCAATGACAAAATGCTTGATTTAGCAATCCCATTACCTGAATCGTCAATTACCTATAGTGAGTTTTTCCCGAGTATTCATGTTCGCTATGAGCCTAGCGATCAAATTTTGGTACGTACTTCATTATGGACCAGTTACACCCGCCCTTCTTTTAAACAAGCTCGTGGTTTTGCTAAGTTTGATGACGACATAAGCTTATGCGATCCAACAACGAACGAATGTTACAGCTCGCCAGATGGACAGAGCGCCATTGAACTTCAAGGTTATATTTTAGGACCCGATAACGCAGTACAAGTTGGTAATCCTAATCTAGTAGCCATGACATCTGACAACTTTGATGCATCATTTGGCTGGTATCCATCAAAAGAGTTATTTATGGAAGCAGCAGTATTTTACAAAAATATCGATAACTTCATCGTCGATGTCACCGGTATTCAAATGGGGATAGACGAATTACCACTGACTTTACCAGTTAATCAAGTGTCTGATTTTGCAATTCCACAAGATCTTGTTCTCAATCAGGTCGATATCACTTTAAACGGCGATAAAGCAACTGTTTATGGTATTGAATTGAGTTACAACCAGTTCTTTGAGAATGGTTTATTTTGGCAAAGTAATATGACATTTGTAAAAAGTGAAGCTGAGCTCGATGCCACTATTCGTCAAGATAAAATGCCACTGCCTGGTCAGGCTGACGTTACCGGTAATATTGCCGTGGGCTGGGAAGATGAGTCATTCTCGTTACGCCTAATTAGTAATTACCGCTCTGATATTCTTGAAGAAGTTGGCTCTTGCCCTGTGTCAGCGAATAAAGCCGATAGTCATACTTGCAAAACATGGGCTGATATTTACCAAGACGACATAATGACTTTTGATATAAAAGTAAAATACGACTTTTCAAAAAGCCTCAGCGTGTACTTTGATGCAATTAACCTAACCGACGAATCAGATCTACGTTACTTCACCGGTAATGAGCAATCTGGTGGCGAGATCCTCTACCAGCGTGAAGATTATGGCCGCACATTCCAGTTAGGTATGAATTATAAATTTTATTAACAATCAATGAAGTAATAAAAATCGTTAATTTCACACACAATTAACGCGTAGAAGACACGCTTTCATCCTTGGAGGGATGCATGAATAATACAATAAAAATACCATCATGTTTGCTGATCACCGCGATTTTAGCAGGCTGCGGTGAAGAAAGTTCTATTAATATAAAAGAAGCCCCGTTACCCGCTATCCAAGGGGTGTTTGTTGACAGCCCTGTTGCTGGTTTAACTTATAATAGCCCATCGGTTACTAATGGCGTAACCACAGCTGAAGGACAGTTTGATTACTTTAGGGGGGAAGCCGTCGTGTTTTCCATTGGTGAGCTTACCTTCCCCACGGTTGCCGCAGCAAATGTGCTTACCCCACTTGCTTTATTTTCAACAGATACCGTGTTTCACCCCGCTGTTATAAATAGCTTACGTTTATTGCAGTCACTCGATGTTGATGGCGATCCAAGTAATGGGATCACCATTAGCGCGCAAGCTGCGCAGGCAGCGCAGATGACGCTTAGTGAAGGACAAACAGTTACTGATTATTTTAGTAGCGACGAGTTTGAGGCGAACGTAAATGCATGGCTCGCTGATGCAGGCTCGGCTAACACAGCGTTAGTGCCTACTGATCAGGCCATTGTGCACTTTGTTGATTTTATTTTTAAGCAATACAACAGCACACAACCTTTAGCATTTAATACTGCCGATTTTAGCGGAACATTGTATAACCCGTTAGTACAAGGCAGTGAGGCAAGTATTGCACAGTTGATATTCACGCCCGTTGATGAAGCAAACCTTAGTGGAACATTCAGCCAAGTAGTGGATGGTAACAAAACAGTAACAGGCAATTATTCGTTTTTATTCGGTAACCGTGTACTTGCACTGACCTCAGTTGAGGGCGAGTCTGCTACCACTGAGTATATAATCTCTCGTTCGCATAATACGGTTAATAACACCTACAGTGTTTGTGCCACCAGCGATGCAAGCGCACTGGCAACACTGGTGCTTACTTGTGATAGTAATGATGATGCTAAAAACAATATTTTAGTGTTCTCCGAACAACAAGCTCAAGAAGAGTTAGTTAAACTCAATGATTTAGCACAGCAAGCTGGTTTAGCCTTAATTGAAGAGTTTGATACTGACACTGAAACATTTTTCTCATCGAGCTATAAAAGCTTATCGGATGAGCAAGGCAGCGGCCCGTTATATTTTAAAAGTGGCGGTAGTGCAAAAATTGACGATGTAGCAGGCCACCTAATTCTAGAAGGCGACCGTATTACAATCGGTAATACTCTGCCCGGCAAAGAATCAACAGCGACTGATAGCTCAGGTGTGGGGATTTATAATTTAAGCGAAGGGTTTACCATTAGCTTTGATGTTATTTCTCATAATAGTGCCGGTGGATTATCGCTGTATGTTGATAATAATACTGCCAGTCAAAGTAATTCAGTGCATGGTGGTGCTTCAAAGTTTTATGGTAAAGATATAAACGAAACCAACACCCCTGCAGGTAAAAAGTTCTCTTATACGTACATTCCAGGTGAAGATGTAAATACCGGCCCAGATCTAACTAATATCGATGCCCGTGGTATTTTAAATCCTGAGATTAAAAATTCATATTTCCAAATACGCACTGATTCAGCGGCAATGATTGTCATTGATAACTTAACCATTGAAACAGTTGCTACAGATGTGCCAGATGTTGAACCGCCAGTTGAGCCACCTGTTGAACCACCTGTTGAACCACCTGTTCAAGGTGAGATCCCAACAATAGAATTACCAATTATCACTGACTTTACCGCACTTACTGCGGATATTTTCTCTGTTGATCATCAAAAAGTTATTGATGCTAACGGCGATGAAATCCCCATGTTTAGCAAAACAGGCGGCTCAGTCACTGTGATTGATACTGGATTAGAACTCAATGGAGGACGTTTCACATTAGGTAACACCACACCAGGTATTGAAACAGCAGCAACGGATACCACCACCAGTGGAGCACTGGATTTGTCTCGTCCTTATCAAGTGGTGATGGATATTGTCAGTGTAAGTGACCCTGAAGGTGATAATAAATTCCAAATTTATGTGGATAACAACTCATCAAGCAGTTCTAAATCAATCCATGGTAATGACTCACGTTTTTATAATGAATTGATCAACTCGCTTACCCCTGGTCAAACTTTAACAGTACCCGGAAAGCTTGCGACTAAAAATTCATTTTTACAGTTACGTACCGAAACAGGCGGCACTGTGGTTATCAATAACCTCAGAGTTGAGTATGTTAAAGATCCATCTGTATTTAGCTGCACGGATGCACCTGAACTGTATTTTTGTGATGACTTTGCCAATGGTGATTTAAATAATTGGCAAATTTTAGCCAAGCCAGATAACACAGAAGCCCCAATGGGTGAGTTTGATGTACTCGACATTATGGGTAATAACATGATGCGATACACCGCAGGCGGTGCTGGTGGCGAGCTAATTTTAGCCACTGAAGAAGCTATGGCAAACGTACCTGCGACAGGTAACTACTTTGTTGAAGCGAAAATTCGCCCACGTCAGAACTCTACAACGGCCAATAAGCAGATCTTTCTGATGGCACGCTATTTAAATGCCGGTAATTGGTACGCCGGTGGCTTAAATGTGCAAAACTCATCAAGCAGTACGCAAGTGGAAGTTGCCGTTAGTAGCGAAGGATCAATTTCGCGTCCAGTGCAAACAAAATCACCAATCTTACTCGGTGAAAAAGGCGCTACAGAAGATGGCGTTTGGTACACCACTCGCTTTGAGATGATTGATGATCAACTTACCGTATACTTAGATGGTGAGAAAATGGGCTCTGCGACTGATACCAGCTATACAGCGCGTGGCTTAATTGGTGTGTTTACGAATAATCGTTCGTTTGAAATTGATGATGTAAAAGTGGGCGACCCTAGCATCAAGCCAATTCAGTTAACCCTTGATTACAAAGAGCCTAATTGGGACACAAGTACCAGTATGGATCCATTGTTGATCAACGTTACAGCGATTAAAAACGACGGTATCACAGCCGACACCTACACGGTCACTTCAAGCAATGAAGCAGTGGTGAGCGTTGCAATCGATGGAAATGCGATCACCCTTACACCGATTGCTGCAGGCGATGCAACGGTCACATTTGTATCAGATTCAGACCCAAGTATTACGCGTACTATTAAAGTCTCTGTTGCAGAAGGCTTTGTTATGCCAACCGCTGACTATGGTGATTTAACAGATAAAGTGATGCCAGCGATTGCTAGCGATAGCCAATTTGTTGATACCCAGTTATCGATTACTTTTGATAACGCCCCTACGTTTGGTAGTTTAGGTGAAATACGTATTTATAAACAAAACGACAACACCCTTGTTGATACCCTCAAAGTTGGTAAAAATGTCGATGTGATTGGTTACACAGGCCAAGATAGATTGCGCTCTGTGTACTACTACCCGCTCACGATTGAAGGCAATACCTTAACCATTAAACCGCATAATAATGTGCTTGAATATGGCCATACTTATCGTGTTGTCATTGGTGATGACGTGGTACTAGGCGCACAACTAAACGGTGCTGATTTTATTGGCCTCGGTGATAATAGCCAATGGACGTTCACCACTAAAGTGACAACGCCGGCAAGCAACCAACTACTGGTTGATGATGACGGTGTAGCTGACTTTAGAACCGTGCAAGGTGCACTTAACTTTGCAATGGCAAGCCTTGCTAAAGATGAGCAAACTATCATTTCAGTCAAAGATGGGATCTACAACGAACTGCTGTTCTTACGTAATAAAAATAACGTAACAATACAAGGGCAAAGCCAAGACAATACCATTATTCAGTACGAAAACTACGAAACACTCAATGGTGGCTCAGGTGGCAGTGCGCCTATAGGTTCTGGCACACCGGGCGGCGGTCGTGGTGTATTCTTAGTTGAAGGTGCGGATATGTTAGTGATCAACAACCTAACATTGAAAAACACCCACTTGCGTAACAATGTTGATTCAAACCAAGCTGAAACTATTTACTTTAATAGTAATGGTCGTTTAGTGGCTAATAATGCCAGCTTTATTAGCGAACAAGATACCCTATTACTTAAAGGTTACACATGGTTTTACAATAGCTTAGTTGCAGGTAATGTTGACTTTATTTGGGGCTACCCGGTCACTGCATTATTTGAAGACAGTGAAATTCGCACCATTGGTGACTCCAAAGATGGTGATCCAACTAAAGACTCATCAGGTGGTTATGTGTTACAAGCCCGCGTACCTGTGCAAACAGATCCTGGCTTTATCTTCTTAAATAACCGCTTTACTCATGGCCCAGGACCAATTGGCAATGATGTGTTAGATAATTCAACCTATATTGCACGCAGTGGTGGCAGTGACACATATTTTGATAATGTTACTCTTATCAATAATAAATTTGATACTCACATTGCAACCTCAGGTTGGGCTGTGCAAGGAGTTAACAGTCAACCTGCACCAAATCCAGAAATTGCAACGGCTACCAGTGGCTGGCGCGAGTATGGCAGCATGGATTTAGCAGGTAATTCCCTTGATTTAAGTGCCCGTGTTGGCGGTTACATTATGCAAGACAGCGACGTAGTTAACTTACTTGAGCGTAACGCTATTTTTGCAAGCTTTAATGATGGCCAAGGTTGGACACCTGAACCACTAGCTATCCCAATCTTGCCAGATGAGCCAATTGCAATAACACCGGTGAATAATAGTCTGGGTTTTGCTGGTTATAATTTTAACCTAACCGGTGGCGAAGGTGGAACAGTAGTAACCGTTGATAATGGCACAGCGCTTAAATCGGCTTTAGCACAAGCAAAATCATCAGGTGTTCCAGTGACTATTTATGTCGATGGTGTCATTACTGATGCAAACAGTGGCGGCGATAATTCTTCTATCGAAATTAAAGATATGGATAATATCTCAATCATTGGTGTGGCAGATCGTGGTGAGCTAAGTGGTATCGGCATTGCTATTCGTCGTGCTAATAACATCATTATCCAAAACTTAAAAATCCATGAAGTACTTACCGGCGGTAAAGATGGTATTTCGATTGAAGGTGATGAAAATAAACCTACCGCGAATATCTGGATTGATCATAACGAACTATATTCATCGTTAAATGTTGATCAAGATTATTATGATGGTTTAATCGATTCTAAATCGGGTGCTGAAAACATTACCATTTCATATAACTATATTCACGATAGCTGGAAAACGTCACTCCATGGTCACAGTGATGATGACTCGAGCAGCAACAAGAATCGTCATATTACCTTTCACCATAACCGCTTTGAAAACATCATATCGCGTGTTCCGTTGTTTAGATTTGGTCAAGGTCATCTCTTCAACAACTATTATAACAATATCACCTCTAGCGCGATTAACTCACGAATGGGCGCAGAGCTACATATTGAGAATAACTACTTTGAGCATACTAAAAATCCTGTGGTCTCTTTTTACTCAAAAGTAATTGGTTATTGGAATACCTCGGGTAACTACCTAGGTGAAGGTGTTACTTGGGGTGATGTGGCTGACGGCGATGTGGCTGCAGAGGTTACTGCTACTGGTATGACACCCACCAGCTCATACCAAGCACCTTATGAGTATAAGTTAACACCAGTAATGGATGTTAAAGCGCATGTTATTGCCCATGCCGGTATTGGTAAAACGGATCAAAGCGATTTAGACATCCCTGACATTGCAGCGCCAAGTGAGCCACCTGTGCAAGAGCCGCTTGGGTTACCCTTTACTGAAAATTTTGCTGCAGCGAATACGGACGAGTTTTTTAGTAATAGTTACCGCGACTTATCGGGCTTAGCTGGATCTGGTACGCCGCTGTTCCATCGTGTAACGGGCGCTATTGATGTATCAGCAGGCCAATTAACTATGACAGGGGCACGCATTAGTATAGCGAATACTACCCCTGCGGTTAGTACAACTTCAGCAGATGCAAGCACCACGGGGTTACTTGATTTAAGTAACAGTTATCAAGTGAGCTTTCAAGTCGCGGCTGTAGCAGGCAATACCGCAAAAAGCTTCCAAATATATGTAGATAACAACACCTCTGGTAGCGCTAATTCAATCCACGGTGGTTCATCGAAGTTCTACTCAGTACAGCTTCAAGACTTAGTCCCAGGTCAAACGTACACCGTCGATGGATTGGTAGCCACAGCTACCTCATTCATCACTCTCAGAACGGAAAGTGAAGCAACTATCACATTGGATGAAATAACCATCCAATAGTTGTAATGAGAGCAGCCAAGCGCTGCTTTCACACAATTTGATAGTTACCAATACCCTTGCCCCGCACAGCAAGGGTATTTTTTTATCCATATCATTCCTTTCTCTTTGCGCAACAAAATCTTCAAGTTAATAATTCACAAAGAGATTAACAGGCGCTGCGGTTAAAGAGCGAGGGCATGAAGTTAACGTTATTAAATTGAGTTAGTAATTTTTCAAGTACGACTGCATAGATGCAGGAGGTAGAGCAATGCAGGAGCAATTGCCAAGAACACCCTATCAAAATTTCTGACTTGTTATCACTGTATTTATCTGTCGCTATAAATGGTCAGTAACTTAATACGATTGACATCAGCCGGGGCTTACAGCGCTCAAAATGTTCCAGATATTAAAAACGGGCGCTATGCATTTTATCCTTTAGGCAGCATATCGGCCGTTTCGTTTAACACCGATATTTCATGCTATTTTATCAAAGGTGCTCCTCAGATTTAATTAACTCATGAATTAAATCAAAAAAGTATTATTGGATTACGGATAGAAGTAAGCGCCCTACTGTCAGTAAGGCGCTTTGAATGCCTGTAACAAAAATATTATGAGGGGGGTTAATCGGTACTATTTAGCGCATCTGTTGGTAGATTCACGCTTCACTAAGTAAGGAGTGACTACGTCATCTAATTTAATTTTTTCACTTTGTGTCGATTGGCTTTTATTGATGAGTTTTTGTACCGCTAAACATGCCATGTTTTGTACAGGTCTTCGAATAGTCGTTAGCGATGGAATGATCCGTGAAGCCAAAATATTATCATCAAAACCTGCTACTGATAGCTGTTCTGGTACTTTGATATTTAAATTACTGGCAACCCGTAATACCCCCGCCGCCATTTCGTCGTTGTTAGCAACAATGGCCGTTGGTCTTGGTTCAGTGCTTAACAACGTCATAGCGCATTCAATACCACTTTCGTAACTATTTTTGCCTTCAATAATACGATTTCCAGGCAGTTGCACATTACATTGTTGCAGTTCAGCTAAAAAGCCGGCTAAGCGTTCAATTGAAGAACGATAAACCTGCGGTCCAGAAATAAAACCAATGTCCTTATGGCCAAGTTCAACCAAGTAGCTGGCCATTTCTTTCATTGCTGCGCGTTCGTCTGAGACCACAATGTTATCAGCATCATCTAAATCTACCGATGCTAAGCGCACATAAGGACAACCTGCTTCACGAATTGCTGCAGCTAACTCTTTGTTTTCAGATACTGGCGGTAAAATAATCACGCCATCAAGTTTAGAGCGAGAGATAAATGACAGGCAATCGTCAATAAATTCAGCACTTTTAGAGTAACTAGGATGAACAACCAATTCATAGCCAAGTTCAGAGCAGACGCTTAATGCACCTCGTTGCACCTGATCAATATACAATGCATCGGGGTTATCATAAATTAAACCTAATAAGTAAGAACGACTTGATGCCAGCCCCCGTGCTTGTTTGTCAGGAGAAAAACCAACTTCGCTGATAATTTTAAGCACTCGCTCCCGCGTCGCTTCACCCACAGCGGGAGAACGGTTGATCACACGTGAAACTGTGCGCTTTGAAACACCGCACAGCTTAGCTACATCATTAATCGTTACTGACATAAAAGTTCCTATTTAGGATGATTGCAAAGTTTAACACTAACCGTAGATCCATAGAAGTAGTTAGTCAGCTCTTGTTATACATTGACTACTTTGATTTAAAAGAAAAATGGAGCTGTAGAGCTCCATCACAGATTTGTTTGATTAAGTTAACCTAAACGCTGACAAATAAATTATCCTAAGTTCAGGTTAGTTACTCGATTAAACCAAATAAACGCGGTAACGTTTCACTGATTGCCGGTACATATGTGACCAACATCAAGACTAAAAACATCACAGCATACAGCGGCATCATTGGCTTAATTATTTTATGTAACGATGTTTTCGCCACCGCACAACTGACAAACAGCACACTCCCAACTGGCGGAGACACCAAGCCAATTGATAAGTTTAATACAATCATAATACCAAATTGAATCGGCGACATACCAAATTGCTCAGCTACCGGTAAAAAGATCGGTGTAAAAATCAATACCGCAGGTGTCATATCAATAAACGCGCCAACCAAAATTAAAATCAGATTGATCAACAACAAGATTAAAATCGGATTATCACTGAGTGTTAAAAAGAACTCACTGACCAGCTGTGGAATATGTGTGTATGACAATAACCACGACATGCCCGATGACGCGGCAATGATCAGCATTACAATAGCCGTTGTTTCACAAGCTTTTAGTAATATAGCGGGCATTTCAGCTATATTGATTTCTTTGTAGATAAATACCGACAGTACTAAAGCATAAATAACGGCAATAGCGCCTGCTTCAGTTGCGGTAAATACACCGCCAATAATGCCGCCAATAACAATAAAAATAAGCAATAAGCTTGGCAAAGCTGCGAGTATTTTTTTCATCACAATGTTAAATGGCAGTCTTGCTGTTACAGGGTAATTGTTGCGAATAGAGTAAATAGCGCAAACAATCATCAACGCCAGCCCCACTAAAATTCCCGGTAAGTAGCCGGCAATAAATAATGCCGCAATCGACACCCCACCACTGGCGATGGCATAGATAATTAAAATATTACTCGGTGGTATTAACATGCCCGTAGTGGCTGCACTTGCGGTAACCGCCGCAGCAAAACTGGCACTGTAACCATGTTTTTTCATTTCTGGCACCATAAAACTACCAATCGCCGATGTGGCTGCAACGGCAGATCCTGATATTGCACCAAATAACATGCACGACATTACATTTACTAGTGCCAAGCCGCCGGGTAAAAAGCCTATCATCGCCATAGCACATTCAATCAGCCGTTTAGCAATGCCGCCTTGACCCATTATCAATCCAGACAAGATAAAAAATGGGATTGCCAATAATGCGAAACTATCAATGCCACCGGCCATTTGCTGGGCTATGGTCGTGGTGGCAGGCGTAAAATCAATGTGCATTAATAGCGCTGCTAATGTTGATAGCGCAATACACAAAGAAATAGGTACATTAATAAACAATAAAGCAAAAAAGCAAATAATTAAAACGATGGCTGTTAAGTCCATTACGCTTCCTCCGTGAATGTTTGCTGTGCATAATTGATCAGGTTTTCAATGCAATTAATCACAATCAACACCCCGCTTAGCGGTAAAACGACATACACATAACCCATGTTGATCTCAAGCGCCGCTGAGGTTTGCTTTAATTCAAAGCTCAACATCATCAATTGGCTGCCACCATAAACTAAAATACTTAATGCTGTGATCAGCACGCAGATTTCGATTAAAAATGAACACTTATACCTAAGTGACGGGATCATTTTTTGATAAAACAGATCAAGTCCTAAATGTGCTTTAGTGCGATACGCGTAAGATGCGCCCAATACCCCAATCCAAATCAGTATAAAACGCGCTAACTCTTCGGTGTATGAGCTCGGTGCACGTAAAATAAACCGTGAAAAAACTTGCCAACAAACAACGGTTACTATCGCTATCATGGCCAAAATAAGTAATCGCTCTATGATGCGATTTAAGTGTGTGTTTAGATGTCGCATTGTGTGCTCCTACATGCTTTTTATTTTTTTAATGTGATCTGCAACCGCTGTATTAGCGAACGAAGCATGAAAATCAGCCACTTTATCTTGAAACGCTTGTTTGTCTGGGTAAGTCACTTGTACGCCTTCTGCGATAACTGCTTTAAGCGCCTCATCAGATGCGTTTTGCCACAGTGAACGTTGGTACTCAACAGAGTCGGCCATCGCTTGGGTTAACCACTGTTGTTGTTCGTTGTTAAGTGAGTTCCAAACATCTAAGCTTGCTAAAATTACATCTGGAACAAAGGTGTGTTCGTCCAGCGAATAATATTTAGCGATTTCGTAATGACGAGATAAGTAATAACTTGGCGGATTATTCTCTGCGCCATCAACTACACCTTGTTGCAGTGCGGCATATAATTCGCCCCATGCAATCGGTGCTGCTGCGCCGCCTAAAGCTTGCACTGTTGCAACTGCTGTAGGGCTATTTAACACGCGAATTTTTTTACCTATTAAATCATCTGGGGTATTAATCGCGCCATTAGTGGTGTAAAAGCTGCGGCTGCCTGCATCGTAATATCCCAAACCTTTAAGCCTTGCAGTGCTTACTTTATTAAGTAGCTCGGTGCCTAAGTCACTTTTAAGTACACGCCAAAAATGTTCACTATCGCGAAACAAATACGGAATGCCAAACACTTTCATCTCAGGTACAAAGCCTTCCAGCGGGCTTGCCGATACTTTAGTGATTGATAAGCTACCTATTTGCAATAGTTCAATGAGTTCACGTTCAG
Source organism: Pseudoalteromonas sp. SG44-8 (assembly GCF_014164125.1). Classification (NCBI taxonomy): domain Bacteria; kingdom Pseudomonadati; phylum Pseudomonadota; class Gammaproteobacteria; order Alteromonadales; family Pseudoalteromonadaceae; genus Pseudoalteromonas; species Pseudoalteromonas sp. SG44-8. The sequence continues at coordinate 83,133 of NZ_JACJEQ010000012.1, forward strand.
ACCCCAACTGACCACCTGGATAGATAACAATTTCCATTGTGCCATTTGAATAAAATGCCAAACGTTCAGCCATATATTCCATTGCTTGATGCACCACATGGCGCGTGTCTAATGTATGTGCCAAAGTTAATCGCACTGTTTTTTTGTCATCAGTGCAACTAGTTAGCAAAAATAACGACAAAACTAGCATTATCTTTATGAGAAGATTTCTATTCATTATTATTTCTTCTTATCGCTATATGATCATTAAAGAGCTGATTATCTCAGCTCGCTTGGTTGATATTTATCCATATCATCATAATCGAGGTTTTCACCAGCCATGCCCCAAATAAAACTGTAGTTTTGTGTGCCAGCACCTGAGTGAATTGACCATGGTGGCGATACCACTGCTTGCTCGTTATGTACCCAAATATGGCGAGTTTCAGTCGGCTCGCCCATAAAGTGACACACCGCTTGCTGCTCTGGCACTTCAAAATAAAAATACACTTCGTTGCGACGATCATGCTGATGAGCTGGCATGGTATTCCAGACGCTGCCTGGTTTTAATTCCGTTAGCCCCATTTGTAGTTGGCATGTTTGTACTACGGTATTGATCAGCATCTGATTAATATCGCGCTCATTGGAGGTTTCAAGCGCACCTAAATGCAATACATTGGCATCATTACGTGTCACTAACTTATTTGGATATTTGTGGTGAGCTGGTGCAGAATTAAGATAAAATTTTGCCGGATTGCCACTGTCATGACTAGTAAACAGCACCTCATTGGTATCTTTACCTAAATACAAGGCATCTTTATAGCCAAGCTGAAAATCTTCTCCATCAGCAGTCACCGTGCCGCTGCCGCCAACATTGATCACACCAAGCTCTCTACCCGTTAAAAAGTTTGCTGCTTTTAAGTTGTCTACCGTTTCTAACCTAAGCGGTGCGCTGGTTGGCACCGCACTGCCCACCATAAAACGCTCGTAGTGAGTGTATAACCAATAAATGGTGTTCTCTTGCATGAGTTTGTCGACCAAAAACTCATCTCTTAACTGTTGGGTGTCATAGCCTTTAACTTCATTTGGACCAACGGCATAACGTGACTCTATTTGTGTGCTCATAACATGCTACCTAAAATTAAAAATTATCGTGCTAACCAGCCACCATCAACCGCAAGAATATGGCCATTGACATAGTCACTGGCTGTTGATGATAAAAATATGGCTGAACCAATTAAGTCTTCTGCTTCACCCCAACGCCCCGCAGGGATACGCTTTTCAATTTCACTATTACGGGCGGCATCATCTTGTAATGCTTGGGTGTTATCGGTTCTAAAATAACCTGGCGCAATAGCATTAACCTGAATATTGTGTTGCGCCCATTCGTTTGCCAGCGCTTTGGTAAGACCCGCTACCGCATGTTTGCTCGCGGTATATGCTGGGACTGTCATACCGCCGCTGTATGACAGCATTGAGGCAATATTAATTATTTTGCCAAACCCTTGTTTGATCATGTTTGGCGCAACCGCTTGGGCCAATAAAAAACTGGCATCAAGGTTTACTTTCATAACATTCTGCCATTGCTCATACGGGTAATCCACCGCAGGGCTGCGAAATATAGTGCCGCCAACATTGACCAAAATATCAATCCCGCCATGTTCAGTTAACGCTTTGTTTGCTAATGCGTTAACTGAGTCTGCATTACTTAAATCAGCAGCATAATCAAAAGCTACACCGCTACGGTCTTTGATCATCTTACACGTTGCTTGGCAGCCATGCTCTTTACTACTACTGCAAATAACCTTTGCACCAGCAGCTGCTAAACCCAGTGCAATTTGTTGACCCAGTCCGCGGCTTGCACCGGTGACGAGTGCTGTTTTTGAAGTTAGATCAAACAAGGTGGCTGTCATTTAAAATTCCTGTATAAAGTATTTATTACGTAATTACTAACTCAATGTAAATTGAATTAACTAAACTTGTTAACACCCATTCTTCGCTACCGGTGGCAGTTTGTCAAATATTATTTGCCACCGGTGGCAAATGTGGCTAAGATGTAAAAATCAATCAGCCCATATAACGTTTATAGGTTCATATTATGCAAGCACTGAATAGAAAAAACTTTAATAAAAACAAATACCCAACAAAAATAATGCAATACGGTGAGGGGAATTTCTTGCGTGCCTTTATCGATTGGCAAATTGATAAACTCAACGAAACGAGTGATCTAAACGCCGGCGTTGCGGTGATCCGCCCTATTGATTATGACGCAATTCCTTTACTTAATGTTCAAGACGGTTTGTATACCACTATTATTCGTGGCTTAAACGAGCAAGGTGAAACAGTTGCCGATCACCGTATTATTAGTTCAATCAATGAAGAAATTCCTGTCTATAAAGATTTTCCGCGTTATATGGCATTAGCTGAGAATCCGGATCTGAAAATTATTTTTTCAAATACCACTGAAGCTGGTATTGAATATATTGATACTGATAAACTCGATAACGCACCCGCTAAAGCATTCCCAGCTAAATTAACGCAGTGGCTGTTCCATCGCTTTAATCACTTTAATGGCTCAGCTGACAGCGGCATGGTGATCATCCCTTGTGAGTTAATTGACTACAACGGCGAAAAACTCAAAGAAATAGTATTTCAATACTGCCAACTTTGGCAATTACCTGAGGCGTTTTCAACCTGGTTGAATGAAGCTAACCACTTTTGCTCAAGCTTAGTTGACCGTATTGTTACAGGCTTCCCCCGTGATGAGCATCAACAACTACAAGAATCGTTAGGTTATTTAGATAACTTTATGGTAACCGCTGAGTACTTTCACTTGTTTGTTATTCAAGGACCGCAGCATCTAGCAGAATTACTATGCTTACAAAACAGCGACCTAAATATAAAAATTGTTGATGATATTTCACCTTACAAACAACAAAAAGTCGGTATTTTAAATGGTGCTCATACGGCTTTAGTGCCACTAGCTTACATGGCGAACATTGATTCTGTGGGCGATGCGCTGGCCGATCCTTTGTTTGAAAAATACCTAACACAATTAATCTTTGCTGAAATTATTCCCACTCTTGATTTACCTGAAGATGAATTAAAGCGCTTTGCCAATGATGTACTGAACCGCTTTAGAAATCCGTATATTTGCCATTTATTACTGGCTATTTCACTCAACAGTATGACTAAATTTAAGACCCGTATTTTGCCGCAGTTGCACACCTATGTGAAAACAAATAACGCCGTACCGAATATGATGGCATTGGCTATTGCAGGGCAAATTTTGATGTATAAAGGCCTACGTAATGAGCAGCAAATTGAATTGAGCGATGCACCACAATGGCTAGAACTATTTAATACCCTGTGGCATGACTTTGATAACAACACCCTATCCTTAAACACGCTTGTTGAACAAGTACTAGGGGCACAATGGCATTGGGAAAGTGATTTAAATGAACTTCCTGAATTAACTGCCACCGTTACAGCTCACCTACGTAATATGCTCACTGAAGGTGTAGCTACTACGCTTACTAACCAGTTAGGCCAATAATATGAAACCATTAATTAAACTACACCCAACTGATGATGTTGCCATTGCAATGCGTAATATCACCGCTGGTGAAATATTGCCCGTTGATGGCGAAGAGATCTTAGTCAATGAGAACATTGATAAAGGCCATAAAGTGGCGCTGCGTGATATTAATAAACAAGAGAATGTTATTAAATACGGTGCCCCCATTGGCTTTGCCCTAGAGAATATTCAAAAAGGCGGTTGGGTGCATACCCATTGCGTTAAAACCACCCTCAATGATGAACTGGATTATCAGTATATTCCTGAGTTTATTGAGCAAAGTGAAGCGACCCCTTCGCCTGAAGTAAATATTTATCGTAGACAAAACGGTGAAATTGGCATTCGTAATGAAATCTGGCTGATCCCTACGGTAGGCTGTGTTAATGGCATGATCAACCAAATGATCAAAGAGTTTAAACTGCGTCATCCACAATTAGAAATTGATGGCATTTATGCGTTTCCTCACCAGTTTGGCTGCTCTCAGCTGGGCGATGATTTAGACACAACACGGATACTGCTACAAAACATGGCACTGCATCCAAATGCTGGTGGCGCTTTAGTCGTTGGCTTAGGCTGTGAAAATAATCAATTACCGGCATTTCGTGATGGCTTAGGGGATTACGATGAAGGCCGAATTAAGTTTTTGATCACCCAACAAGCGGATGACGAAATTGAAGAAGGCGTTGCGCTACTTGAACAAATTTATGCCCAAGTAAAACAAGATAAACGTCAACCGGGTACTTTATCTGAAGTAAAGTTTGGCCTTGAATGTGGTGGCAGCGATGGTTTGTCTGGTATCACGGCGAATCCGATGCTGGGTTATTTTTCAGATTATTTAATTGCTCAAGGTGGCACAACGGTATTAACCGAAGTACCTGAAATGTTTGGCGCTGAAACTTTATTAATGTCGCGCTGTAAAGACGAGGAAACCTTTAACAAGCTCGTTAACATGGTTAATAACTTTAAAGGTTATTACAAAGCTCATAATCAACCTATTTATGAAAATCCGTCGCCAGGTAATAAAAAAGGCGGGATCACTACCTTAGAAGATAAATCATTAGGGTGTACGCAAAAAGCCGGCACCAGTAAAGTACAAGCGGTTTTACACTATGGTGAACGCCTGCAAATACCTGGATTAAATCTATTAGATGCACCAGGTAACGACCCTATTGCCACCAGCGCACTTGGTGCTGCAGGTTGTCATATGGTGTTATTTACCACTGGCCGCGGTACGCCTTATGGTGGATTTGTGCCAACGTTAAAAATTGCTACTAATTCAGAACTTGCCAATAAGAAAAAACGCTGGATAGATTTTGACGCTGGCGTTTTAATTAACGATGTCTCAATGGAGCAAGTCCACGGGGAGTTTGTTGAACTGCTAGTCAACATCGTAAACGGCCAACCAACTTGCAATGAAATAAACGACATTCGTGAAGTCGCTATTTGGAAAAAAGGAGTGACGTTATAAATGACACCTAAGTCCATCGCAATTATTGGCGAATGTATGGTTGAGCTTAGCGGCCAACCATTTACTGCTATGCAACAAAATTATGGCGGCGACAGCATGAATACCGCCATTTACTTAAAAAAACTCGCAGGCAATGAAGTAAACGTCAATTACGTCAGTGCCATGGGCACTGATCCACTAAGTCGTGCACTGATTGAAAAATGGCAAGCTCACCATCTTAATACTGACAATGTGCTGCTCAGTCATAACAAACAACCGGGTTTGTATATGATTCAAAACGATGTGTCAGGGGAGCGTACTTTTCAGTATTGGCGTAGCGACTCAGCCGCTAAATATTTATTGCAACATACTGATTTTAAAAAAGTACTAACCAGCCTTGCCGAAGTTGATGCTATTTATTTATCGGGGATCTCGCTGGCAATTTTAGCAGAGCAAGATTGCCATACTTTACTCAGCCATTTAGCGTTACTAAAACAGCAAGGGATAAAAATTATTTATGATAGCAACTATCGCCCTGCATTATGGTCAAGCAAAATGCACTGCCACCTTGCCAATAATAAAGCATACGCACTAGCCGATTTAGCATTAGTGACCTTTGACGATGAAGCACAATTATGGGGAGATAGTAATGTTGCGCAATGTACCGAGCGTTTGCACCAACAAGGCGCTCACGAGGTCGTTGTAAAACTCGGCGCAGATGGCTGCCAATACAGTAAAAAACACCTTGATAATTCAATTTCAGTCGAGCTGTTTAATACTGTCGCTGTAGAAAAAGTGATCGACACTACCGCCGCAGGTGACTCATTTAACGCCGGCTTTTTAGCCCAGTGGTTAACAGAGCAACCTATAAAACAATGTGCACAAGCGGGTAATTTACTGGCCGCCCAAGTGATCCAAAAGCGTGGAGCAATTGTCGAGATAGACATTGCTACAATCAAACACACAATAAAGGCTTAGCTATTTTTTCTTGCTCTACATCAAAAACTACTAATACAGTGAGCGCTTTATTTAGCCCGCTAGAATGGTTAAATACTTAAATCGATTAGTTAAGACTCTTTAACGTCTCGACACCGAACCTGAGTGCATACCTAAGTTTACTTATTCTAAAGTAAGTGCTGTGAGACGCTTATTTTGTTTAAGTAAACTTCCTCTCATGGGTATGCACTCTAATTCCCTTACTTGCTGCTAATAATGTGATTAAACCGTTAGCTTGCCATCTGCATCAACACCTTGCTTCCAATACGCTGAGCAGACAATCTTCTCACGCGGTATTGCATATTTATCAATCGCTAAATCTTTAATGGTGCGCACAATAGCAGCTTCTAGCGCCATGAAAATCAATGGTTTTTGCGTATATTGATTCAATAGCACTGAAGCCTGATCAACCACATCTATTTGCGGCTGCATTGTAATTAACCAATTTATAGTGTGTTTGCTGTGTGCTTTGATTGTATCGAGCTCGATAACATCCTGCGCGTCAGCAACATGAATGATCACATCAACATCAGCTGTTGCAGGTAGTTGCTGTAAATACCCGTTAATAGCATTAACTGAGGTTAAATCAGCAATCATCAAATACTGCGACTGACTAAAATCATCAAGCTTTTTAGGGCCAGGGCCTGCAATTGCGAGTTTATCACCAGGCTTTGCTTGTTTAGCCCAATCAGTTGCGATACCACGATGCTGATTGACGACAAAATCAAGCGTAATTGTATGGTTAATAGTATCTATAGCTCTGATTGTATATGAGCGCTTAGGTGCAGGTTCACCTGCTTTGAGGTCAATTTCAACCTCATCTTGTCCAGCATGTGGTAATAGTACTTTTACGTACGCACCTTGTTGATCCGCAGGAAAATCATGAAACTCATCTGAGCCAACAACCAGACGCTTTAAATGCGGGGCTATCGCTGTTGTGCTTATTACGGTTGCACGACGTACTTTTCTACTCATTTTGATCTCCTCAGAAGGTTTATTTACGTGTTTAATTGCACAACGCCCCATTGGTTGATAAAATCAACTATAGCAATTTAATTGACTTTGTCAACCATTATGGATTTATTATGAACTCTTCATTGGCCAATACATTATTTGCTTTAATGCAAAATTATCGCGTTACCATACGAGAAGCTATTAATGCAGGTGAGCTTGGGTTAAACGCAATGCATGTGCGTTGCCTACATATTATTGCAGCGACAACTCACTGCACTGCTAACGATATTGTGAATCAAACCCAGCGCGATAAAGCGCAAATTGCACGCTTAGTTAAAGAACTAATTACATTAAAGCTGATTGACAAAGATGCCAGTGAGCACGATAAGCGTTGCTTTATCTTATCGTTTACCTCTGAAGGTCATGCTCTTTATGACAAACTATTAAACGCCGAACAGCATGTTAATGAGCAAATGTGCAAAAACTTAAACTCTCAACAAATCAATGACTTTTTAGATACTGCTCAAAAAATGATTAAAAATATGCAGTGATCGCAGATCCATTACTTGGCATAAGTTAACTAAAACACATATACTGTACACTTATACAGTATATGTGTTTGGTTAATTATTTATGTTTGTTATTCCTATTTATATCGAAGCGGGCGTATGCGGGTTTGAATCACCTGCCGCTCAGTATAAAGAACTTGGTTTATCACTGGATCAGCTATTGATCAAACACCCCGATGCGACGTTTATTGGTGTGGCATCCGGCTGCTCAATGCAAGAGGTCGGTATTTTTGACGGCGATTTATTATTGGTTGATCGCGCCGAAGAAGCTAAAAATGGTGATGTCATTGTAGCTAACTTAAATGGTTTATTTGTTTGTAAATTATTAGATAAAACTAATGCACGGCTACTTTCTGCATCGGACTTATATCCCCCAGTGCAACTGACTGATAGTGATGAATTTCAATTAGAAGGTGTGGTTACTCGTTCGATTCGATTACATCGCTCTAGTGCTGAGCTGCGCCAATGTATTGCTTAGTGGATGCAGTGGCGTTTTACGCCAGCGCTGAAAAAGTATTTGATCCAGCGATCCGCTCAAAACCTGTTGTAGTATTAACCAATAACGATGGCTGCATTTGTGCGATATGTCCTATCGCGCGGCGCTTAAATATCCCTAAGTTTCAGCCCTACTTTAAAGTTAAACATTTACTGGCCAAACATAAGGTGGTTATTCGCTCATCTAATTATGAGTTGTACGCGGATCTAAGCGATAAAATGATGAATGTGATCAGCCGTTTTTGCGACACCCAACATGTATATTCGATTGATGAAGCATTTTTGCAGTTTAACGGCTTTACCCCACTCATTAATGACTGGCATCAGTATGGCCAGTTAATTCGTCGCACAGTTTGGCGCGAAACAAAACTCCCTGTTGGAGTTGGCTTTGGCCCTACACCAACCCTTGCTAAAGCAGCTAATCATGCTGCTAAAAAGCTCAACGGTTTTAATGGGATTGCAGTGATTGATAGCGAACAAGCACGACAACATATTTTAGCCGCGATGGATGTAGCTGATGTATGGGGCGTTGGCAAACGTTTAGCTAAAAAACTCAAACTACTTAACATTAACAGCGCGCTTGATTTAGCCAAACAAACACCAAAACGTATGAAACGTTTATTTAGCGTAGTGCTTGAGCGTACAGTTAATGAGCTAAATGGCATTGTGTGTTTAAATTGGGATGATGTACGCCAAGATAAGCGTGAAATTTTTTCGACCCGTAGTTTTGGTGAACGTTTAACTGATCCGGTTGCATTAAAAACAGCGTTGATCAATCACAGTATTATTGTCGCTCGCAAACTACGTCAGCAACGCTCCTTAACTAAACGCCTGTTACTATTTGTGGCAAGCTCGCCCCATGAGTCACATTACTATAAAAAATCATTAGTGTATGAGTTACCCGTATCTAGCGCAGATAGCCGTGTATTTGCTAAAGCAATTAGCGAAATATTTACGCAGCTATATCAACACAACGTCCGTTTTTATAAATGTGGTGTGGGTGCACTCGAGCTTAGTTCACAACAGTTTCAACAACCCGACCTATTTGCTCCTAGCCAAGACAACATAAAACTAATGGAGTGTTTAGATTCAATTAATAAGCGATACGGCTACGACACGCTAACTCTGGCAAGTCAGCAACAAAGCCAAGCATGGCATATGAAGCGTGCATTTTTATCGCCTCAGTACACAACGCGTTGGCAGCATTTACCGAAAATAAGTTGTGATTTATAAAAAACTCACATTATCGTTAAATTTAAAGTTGTAGTTCAAACTGACAACGAACATTACTTCTCTCTACACTGTACGCAAGCGTTGTAGGCGAAATAAAACGCAGCGTTTGGCTAGTGTCTAAATTATCTGTCTCGTTTTCACAGCGAGTATGGCGTAGTGACATGGTAATGCTTTGCGTGGTGTATTTATACTTAGTAGTGACCAAACAAAAGTTAGCAACTTTATTCGTTTGTGTGCCATGGTGTAAGTTATTAAAAATAATTTCATCACCGAGCTTAAAGCCAAGATCAGGCTCATTTGCATCAAGCCATGTTAACTGTCCACCAGCACACATTTTAGCCTCACCTGATACCAATTGATAACTACCAACCTTAGTATTGAATAAACTAATAAACTGACTCTTATTACTTGGCAGCTCAGTTTTAGCACTGACAACTGTACTTAAAAAAACCGACACTAAACACAGTAATACTTTACGATAGCGCATTAAATACCTGACATTTATTGATTTATATACTCAGCATAGCATAGCTACGGTGATTAAAATAAAAACCAGCCAGTATACTGAGTCATGGTTGGTTTTTAATATTATGTTACTGCCAATATTTAGCAAATAGTTGCGGATATGCCAACTTTAAAAATTTAGGCTTATCTTTAAAGCGTTTACCTTTGGGTTGATCAAGGCCTGAAGGAGCAAAGGGTAATTCGTCTTCATTACGCTGTTCATATAATAAACCAGCGATCAAGTCATACTCATCTAAGTAAGGATAAGGCTGCTCGTTTAAATGATAAACAGGAGTGCAATCAGCCAAAGAATCAGCATTTTCAAGCGCAGCATTAAAAGCTGCTTCACCACGAGAAATTAACCAACAACGAAATTCTGAGAAACCGTATTCATCATTGCAACCGGCCATTACAAACGCAGCACCGAATAGCTCCCAAGTATAACTTTGGCGCATACAAATGCTAAATTGCTTATCAAATTCAATGAGCTGTGCATCGCTTAAATCTGTAAGTAAACCTTTTAAACGTTCACTGACTGATTCTGGCTCTGCGGTTCTATCTGCAACGGTAACTAATTGCCAGAATTCGCTTAAAGTAAGTGCACTCATGACAAAATCTCTTTCACTCGCCCTACTTGACCATCCTCTAAGCGCACTTTAATACCATGCGGATGATTGGGTGATTTAGTCAAAAGGCGCTCAACAACACCTTGCGTTAATGTGCCGCTACGCTGATCTTGTTTTAAAACGATATTAACTTCGGTGCCTGGGGTGATTTGTGAACGAGTAGGAACTGCCATAATGGATCTCTTTTACTATTTTGTTGGATTATAGCTGTATGTCATCTTGATACCAAACTAAAGCACCGTAATCGTTGTGTTTTCACGCTCTGATAGTTAACCTGAGCTTTGCTTGTGCAATAAACAATCAGTCTGGATTTTGATTATTAATTACATTAGACACATCGATTTTCCTTAAATTTAATCAGCTAAAAACAGAACCTCTTGAGGGGTTAAGTTAATAACAGCCAGCTCTGTTACTATAATACTTTCGACTAACGCTAGCTGTTGCTTTTGTTTTGCCTGCTCAAGTGCAAGCGCATCAATAAAATAACATCTGACTTTAAGTGATGTAGCTGGTTTTTTTAAATCTATATGATGAGTTAACCAACTAAAGTCTGTTAGATGATCTTTGATCTGCTCGCATGCGCCAGTTAAAATAGCGCGCAATAATTTATCGAGCTGCTTTTGCGTTTTAGTCATTTTTAGTGGTGTGCTCTTGGCTTAAGTCGTTCTCTGGGACTATATCTTGCTGCTGTTTAAATTCTTTGTAACCGTCTTCTTGGCGCTTTATACATTGATGGTATTCTTTATCTGCCATATGACTACATTCGCCTAAGCGAGCAGCTTGAACTTCGTGATATCGGGCATCAGTACTACAAGCGGTTAAAAACAGAACCGCGAAGGCACTTACAACCCATTTTAGCCTATTGAAAAGCATTAAAAATTCCTTACATTTTAAACTGGAAAAGTAATTCATCCGTGACGATTTTGCTGTATATTGCAAACGTTTTATATCTATAACCGTTAAGGGCTAATTATGATGTTGTCGCAGTTACAAGAGCTGTTCCAGCGTATCGATAAAAGTAAACTATTTCAATCATTTGTTATCGCCGTTATTGTCGTATCAGCGCTCACTGTTGGTGCACACACTTATTCGTTACACCCCACTGTTGAATTTGCTTTACATTGGATGGACGTTGGCATCACGGTGTTTTTCTTAATAGAACTAATTATCCGCTATGTTGCAAGTAAAGGCTTAAAAGCCTTTTTTAGCAAAGGCTGGAATATTTTTGACTTTATAATCGTCATTGGCAGTTTATACCCAGCTGCAGGTTCGACCATTTTTATAGCCCGTTTATTACGAATATTCCGTGTACTACGTTTAGTCTCTATGGTGCCAGAACTGCGTTTGTTGGTTAATTCATTATTAAAAGCCATACCGCAAATGGGCTACATTGCACTACTAATGTTTGTTATTTTCTATATTTATGCCGCAACTGGTAGCATGTTATTTTCTGATATAAACCCAGTCCTATGGGGAGACGTATCAATTTCAATGTTAACTCTGTTCAGAATAGCAACCTTTGAAGATTGGACCGACGTCATGTACGAAACCATGGCTGTCTATAAGTTGAGTTGGATTTACTACCTTACCTTTATATTCTTAACCGCTTTCGTATTTTTAAACATGATGGTAGGCGCTATTTTAGAAGTTATGTCAGAGGAGCATCGCAATGCCCGCGAAGAGCAAGCCGATGTAGATTCATTGCCCGCAACCCAAGGGCAAATAAATGAGTTAAAAGCGCAAATAGCAGAACTAAAAACACTATTAAAACCCAAAAGCTAAGTATTGATAAACTAGCACCTAAGGATATAAAGGCTTAGGTGCTACCGCCATTATAATTAAGCTGCTCTGTAGTTTCCTTCCCCCTAAACCAAGCATTTATTCTTAGTAAAGGATTTAAAAACTAATAAATTATTGCTTTTAGCTATTTATCAATGGTCTAATAAAAAAATGATAAATCTACACCAACTATAATGCATTACTTAAGTCGCTACTTTTTACTATCAGATCACGTTAATTCAAACGTTCTAGTACCTAACTGGCGTATCAGTGCACTACGCATTATTTTAACCGCTGGTGTAATTTTATGTTTCTCAGTATTTTGCCATACTTTAAACGCCGCAATTGAGTTCAACTTAATATATATTATTGTGCTTGCTGCAAGCTTTTCTGTGACAATGGCCACCTTACTAATTGCTAGCCGTAAATACTTTACTTTATGTGCACATGCCCTGCTACTAAGTATTGTTGCCGCAACAATCTCAATGAATGTATTTTTAACAGACATCAACCTTGCAAAGGTAGGCTCTATGTATATGTATGCATGCCCTATTATTGCATTGATGCTGTTAGGTGTGAGGACCGCGCTAGGTTATGCAATTTTAAATATCGTGCCTTTTTACTTTATAATAAACAACGTTGATATTTCATCTCTGACTTCTATAAATACACAACTACCAAATTCAGACTGGTATATATCAGGGCTATTATTTTTATTCTTTAATATCTGTATTCCGCTCGCAGTTGCGCGAACCATTGTTGCTGCAAAACGCTTAAATCAAACCATGGCAGAATCAAATAGTCATCTAGCAGCAAAAAAAGAGCTTTATAGAACGTTTTTTACTGAATCAAGTATTGCAAAAATAATTATCGATAGTGATAACACCGTTATAGATTTTAACAGCCAAGCGAAAACGTTATTTGGTTTCAAAGCAACAGTTAAAAACAGCACCGTTAAACTCGATAAATTATTACCTAATCTAGTAATTGTAGCTAACCAACATAAGGACCAAGTATTTAAATATAAAAACACCTATAAAACTGTACATTGCCAGCAAGTTACTAACTCTAATTACTGTGTGCTGCGCTTTGATGACTGCACTGAACAACATCAAATAAAACAAAACTTATTAGCAATGGAGCAAGAAAACAAACGTTTACGTTACAGCGATGGTCAAACACACCTCCCCAATAGAGAATGGTTTGAGCTTCAGTGTGAAAGATTTGTAGCAAAGTACCAAGGCGATTTCTATATTGTGGTCACCCAGAGTGCGAATAATGAATATTTAAATCTCAAATACAGTAAAGCAGATGCAAAAGCACACTTAGTATCTGCTTATAAGCGCTTAAAAGACTCTAATGAAGCCCTCGTTCTGTGCGCTCATGTAGGTAATAATAAATTAGCATTTATAATAACTACAAGCACTACTAACGAAATAGAACATAAGCTCTTAAACGAGATTAAACATGTGGTTGATGAACCTTATATAATCCGGGGCGAAAAATACCAGCAGTCATTTTTATTTGGTTTTTCCAACTTTCCAAGACAAGGAAAAAGCAGTGCTAATGTATTAAACAATGCAATTGAGGCATTAAAACTTGCTGATAATCATCGCCCTATTAATGGTTATGATGAAAAACGCTCACAAGAATTTTTAGAAAAACACGAAATATCAATGTTATTGGACGAAGCACTTCATAACGGCGAGTTAGAGTTACACTATCAACCTAAAGTAACACATGACGGCAAGTGCATTGGACTTGAAGCATTGGCACGCTGGAACAGTCAAACTCTTGGTGTTGTATCACCCGCGGTGTTTATTCCGATCGCAGAGGAATACCGTATGATCAGTCGGCTAACAGATTTAATAATTCAAAAGGTATGTGCTCAAATTGCAACTTGGAGCAAAGATGAAATCCCACTAGTGCCTGTTGCAATAAATATATCATTGCTTGATTTTGGCCAAAGCGATTTCATGTCAAAATTAGTAAAATACTTAGCGGACTTTAATGTCAAACCAAGTCAAATTGAATTAGAACTGACCGAAACATCATTAGAAGCGAACCAAGAATATTCATTGGCGTTGATGCAAAACCTACAATCATGGGGATTCACAATTTCCGTAGATGACTTTGGCGTAGGCTATTCAAATATTGCGCGCTTAGCCGAATATCCTATAAATAAGCTAAAACTTGATCGCTCGCTAATAAGCCAAGTTACAAGCTCAACAAGGCAGAAGAGCTTAGTAAAAGCAATTCACGTCATGTGTGATGAACTTGGAATAAAATGCGTATCTGAGGGAGTTGAAACACAACAACAAGTCGAAATTATGGCAAATATGGGGTGTAAAGAATTTCAAGGCTTTTATTTCTCAAAACCATTATCTTCCTCCCACTATAACGAGCACATAAAACAACAAGGTTTGAATTTCAACCCCAAAAAAATACCAGAAAATTAATGCAGCACATAGAATAAAATCACTATTATAAAGCAGACAACACTCATTAGCATTGCAAAATAATGAGTTCAATTGTCAAAGAATGGCTATATGTTGATTATTCTTTATTTTAGACGCTGTTATTATTACACTTTAAATTTACCAACTAAATCAGTAAGAACGTGCGATAAGGCTTTTAATTTATCTCCATTATTACTGGTATTAGCGGCAATATCGCTAACATCATCAGCCGCATTTTTAATTTCTATAACATTGCGATTTATATCTTCAGCGACATGCTGCTGCTCTTCTGCAGCGGTTGCTATCTGCGTATTTAAGTCACTAATATTAACAATAGACGCTGTTATTTCCGTAAATTGTTGCTGTGCAGCATGGGATAGTTCAACCGTTTTATTAGTGCTGTCTAAACTGCGTTTCATTTCAGTAGTGACTTGACCAGACATGCTACGTAGTTTATCTAATTGCGTAGCAATCTCTTCTGTGGATTCAGACGTACGTTGCGACAGTGCACGCACTTCATCTGCAACGACAGCAAAACCACGACCATGATCACCCGCTCGAGCAGCTTCTATTGCAGCATTTAAAGCAAGCAAATTAGTTTGCTCAGCAATGCCTCTTATAACGCCTAAAATCGACATGATATTTTCACTTTCAGTGTCAAGTTGCGATATATCATCCGTTGCTTTACTTATAACTTCGCTCAAAACAACCACGCTTTGAACGGTCTCTGTGATTACTGTTTGACCTATCTCTGATGCCTGTTGCGTTTGCATAGCCAGATCTGCCGCATTAGCACAACTTGAAGCTACTTCGTTGGCTGTCGCAGCCATTTGATTAATTGCGGTTGCCGCCATTTCCAGTGCTTGCTGTTGTTGTGAGGTAGAACAAGTTAATTGCGATGCTTGTGTAGACGTTTGCTCTGACGTACCGCTCACATTTAGTGCACATTCGTTGATCTGTCTTACTAAATCAGCAATCAAGTTTAAGAATAGGTTAAAACTATTGGCCAGCTTAGCCGTTTCATCTTTTGTCTTAATTGTGAGTCGTCGAGTTAGATCACCACCACCTTGTGCAATTTCAGTCAGACCATCACTGACTTCAACTATAGGCGAAGAAATTACTTTTGAAATGTAACTTGCGATTAAAATGAATACAATAATTAGCACCGTACTAATAATTATAATTGTCAATGTCATGGTGTTTGCAGCGCTCATCACCTCTGACTTTTCAACTAAACCAATAAATTTCCAGCCCAACTTAGCTGAAGTATATATATTGGCAATAAAATCTTTGTTATTGATGACAATTTCAAACTGACCTTGAGTATTTGCAGCTAACTGTTTGTATTTACCATCCGCAATATCTGCCAAACGTTTAAAACGAAAATCTTCATTTTTAACATCAACAAGTACATTTCCCGTATCTTCAATCAACATTAAGTAACCGGTTTCACCCAGCTTAATATTAGCAATAATTTCTGTCAGTCCTTGCAAAGAAACATCCATTCCCTGTACACCGATAATTTGTCCATTATCTTTTATTGCTTTTACGGTAGAGACAATAACCATATCGTCAGCTGCCCAATAATAAGCACTAGTGCGAACCGTTTTACCACTTGCAGATTTACCTGTTAAATACCAAGGTCGAGATCGTGGGTCATAATTAGCATTAACTTCTCCCGCTGGCCACTGAATATAACCACCTTGTTCATTACCCATATAAATATAAGCAAGCCCTGGGTGAGTTTGGCCGAAGTGATCAAACTGTTGAAATGCGGCACGCTCAACACTGCTGCCTTGGAGATGTTTCAGCATCACTGGATTATTTGTGTCAACATGAGCTTTGACATCTTGTTTAGCAGCTAAGACCATTTGATGTGAAGCTAGATAATCAACATTTTTTTCTATTTCAGAAAAAAACATAGCAATACCATTATCTATTTGCCGTGCTTCTCTTTCGCTCATTTGCGCAAAGTTATCAAGCGCTTGGTCTCTTGTTTGCGTGATCACTAGCGCCGCAATAATAAAAAGAGGTAAGGCGATAGCTGAGGCAAAAGATAGTTTTAACTTTTTTGATATATTCATAACAGAAGGCCAAATAAATACTCTCATAAATATAGTAAGCTGTTGAGTATTCAGCAAGAAACTATCAAGCTAATTAAACCGTAACAAAACTAAAGCGAGGTAAGACAACAATAAAAACAATGCTAATGGCGAGTTTAATTACTGCGTTTTCGAGAAAGTTAGCTATATATCAATCAAGGGTCTATAATTCAATGAGTGTTTAGAATTTCATCCTCTTGTCCTCTTGATGTCACCCTATTGCTGAAAATAATTATAGCTGCGACTGATCCAATAGTTCATTCAGAACGTTCGACGGGTAGGAGTTACGCTAAATAACTCAGACTAATGTTTGTAAAGCTTGTTTAGGATGTATCTACTATCTGAGTAATGTATTTTATAACTAATTTTATTTTCAAATGAATTACGCTCGTTATATGGCTAACCCTGCTACTTAACTTCTCTTTCTCTTATCTAATATTTCATCGCTCTTAGAAAGCGAATACACACTGCTAATAAACAGCCTGAATACGCCTAATAGCATCTGCAAACTGGTGTGTTAATACACTAAAATGAAAAGGTTTTTCATGTTTTTCAAAAATAATGATTTGTCTAAACGTTCAATGGACCAAACTGTAATCGCAGTTATAACCATTAATGATAATAATGACGTTGTATACATCAACCATGCTGCCGAGACACTCTGGGGATATAAAGCTGAAGAAGTACTTGGTAAAAATGTTCGTATGTTAGTACCAAAAGTTCATCAAAAAAACCATGATAGTTATGTAAATCGCCACCGTGCAACTAACGAAGATCGGATTGTTGGCTCTGCCGTTGAACTGCAAATAGAGCGTAAAGATGGTTCAACAACCTGGATCAATATAACTTTATCTCAAGTAAAAATGGGCAAAAAGCTTTACTACACAGCGTTTGCCCGCGATTGCAGTAAAGAGCGTGATGAGCGCTCAATGACTGAACAAGTTCTAGAGCAAGCTCACGATGGTGTAATAACTATCGACAGTCAAAACTTGATCATTTTTGCTAATCCCGCGGCTGAGAAAATATGGGGCTATAGCCGTGAGGAAATGATCGGTCAAAATATTAAAATGTTGGTAGCACCAGAGCACCGCAGCAAACACGACAGTTACGTCAATCGTAACCGTGATACCGGGGTTAATCGGCTAATTGGTAAGCCAATAGAATTACCAATTCATACTCGCGAAAAGACTATTCGCTGGGGCTTAATTACTTTAGCTAAAGTCGTTGTCGGCGATGAGATTTTATATACTGCGTTTGTAAAAGATGTCACCGATGAAGTATCGAAACGCGAAGAAGTTGAAATGTTATCGCTAGTGGCTAATGAGACCAGTAACGCCGTTGTTATTACTAATGAACAAGGTGAAATTCTTTATGTAAATAATGGTTTTCAAACAATGACAGGTTACCAACTCGATGAAGTGAAAGGGAAAATACCTGGTAAATTCTTGCAGGGCAATGACACCGATCCCCAAACCATTGCAAATATTCGCAATAAGCTTAGCCAAAAGCAGCCCTTTTATGAAGAGATATTAAATTATAATAAACAAGGCAAACCATATTGGATTGCTATGTCAATTAATCCTGTATTTAACGAACAAGGAAAAGTACATCGTTATGTCTCTGTGCAAGCTGACATTACTGTAACCAAACAATCAGCCAAAGACTCTCTTGATCGATTAGCCCTCATTAATGAGTCGTTAATGGTTGTTGAATTTCAGCCTACAGGTGAGCTCGTGAATATGAATAAACTGTTCCTTGAAAAAGTGGGCAGTAACGAGGCAGCAAAAGTAGCAGCGAATACCATATGGCAACAACTTCAAAAGCAGCAGAGCACAACTATCAATCAAGACGAGCAACTAAGTTTGGTCGTTGAATTTACAGATAAACAACAAGTTCAACGTTCGTTCGATGCACAGGTTTGTGAATTGAAGGATTTTTCTGATCAAGTAACACGTTACGTAGTGTTTGGTGTAGATATTACTGATCGTCAAATTGCACTAAAAGAAACACATCAGGCAATGCAAGAACTCTTAAAAGTGGGTAATCAAATCGGTGACATTGTTGGCAGTATTTCTGGTATTGCAGGACAAACAAACCTACTAGCTTTGAATGCCGCTATTGAAGCTGCTCGTGCTGGTGATGCTGGCCGAGGTTTTGCCGTAGTCGCATCAGAAGTTAGAGAGCTGGCAAGTCGTTCGTCAGGATCAGCTGATCAGATCAGTGATTTAGTAGATGCAACACGGACCCGAATTGACCAATTAGCAGACTCACTTGAACGAATTAATCGTTAATAAACATCGTACTATATTTGCCGACTATTCACGCGCAACTAAGTGTGTTTAAAAGTAAAAGGGCTGGCACATTGCCAGCCCTCTATATTAACTGTACTAAATGGCAGCTAATAAACTAATGTTTATTATCAACAATAATGCGTAGCATACGACGCAGTGGCTCTGCAGCACCCCATAATAACTGATCGCCAACGGTAAAAGCACTAATATATTTAGGTCCCATTGCTAACTTACGAATACGCCCTACAGGAATACTTAATGTACCAGTTACTTTAACTGGGGTTAAATCCGTAGCAGTGATATCACGCTCATTAGGGATAACTTTAACCCACTCATTGTGTGAGGCTAAAATCTGTTCTATTTTCTCGACGCTAATATCTTCACGTAGTTTAATGGTCATAGCTTGGCTATGACAGCGCATTGCACCAATGCGCACACATAAACCGTCAATAGGCACAGGCTGTTTAGATGAACCTAAAATTTTGTTCGCTTCTACTTGCGCTTTCCATTCTTCTTTAGATTGACCCGATGGCATTGGCACATCAATCCATGGGATAAGACTGCCTGCTAACGGCACACCAAATTGCTCTTGCGGTAAATCGCTTGAGGCTATTTGCTGTGTGACTAGTTTATCAATTTCTAAAATAGCGGCTTGTGGATCAGCTAGCTTGTCAGCCACACTTGCATGAATAGAGCCCATTTGCGCAATGAGCTCTTTCATATTGCGAGCACCGGCACCCGATGCAGCTTGATAAGTCATTGGGCTTACCCACTCAATCAAGTCTTGCTCAAATAAACCACCCAATGCTAATAACATGAGTGACACTGTGCAGTTACCACCCACATAGGTTTTTACGCCTTGCTCAAGACCTTGTTCAATCACATCTTTATTGACCGGATCAAGTACAATAATACTGTCATCGCTCATACGCAGTGCTGATGCCGCATCAATCCAATAGCCGTCCCAACCTGCTTCACGTAATTGTGGATACACAGCTTTGGTATAATCGCCACCTTGACAGGTGATAATAATATCCATTTTTGCCAGCGATTCAAAATCCATTGCATTAAGTAATGGTTTTGCAGGACCCGCTAAATCAGGGCCAAGCTGACCGGTTTGTGAGGTGGTAAAAAAAGTGGTGTCGATATGAGCAAAATCATTTTCTTGTTGCATACGCTCTAATAACACTGAGCCAACCATGCCCCGCCATCCGACCAATCCTACTTTTTTCATTGTTTGTTCCACTGTTTGAGTCATAAGAAATACCTAATACGTTAAAAATTAAAATTCATTGCGTGAGATTTAATTTTTAGAACGAACAATCTAGCACTGTGATCGAGGCAACACCAGTGTTACTCATAGAACATAAAATTTTTTCATCTTGAGTCAATAATCATATTTCTAATAGTTATGATTATTGTGCGTCATTGTAAAAGACCGGTGTTTTTGACATCCAACTGATTCATCTGTTGCTATTTTTTTGCAATATGAAACTGACTATCTGTACATAAGTAAGTTAATAAGAATGCAATAAACAAGATTTATAATCATTTCGCATTTTATAGTCAGATGTATTGTGTATTATTTTATTTATTAAAAGGAATCAAAAAAAATGAAAACATTATACTTTTCTATCTTTAGGTGTATCTGCAAATATTAACGAAATCAATGTAGAATCGAATACTTCTTTTGCCAGTGTTGAACACACATCGGGCTCAACAAAAAGCTTATCTACATCAACCCAACCCTACCGTAATAGTTGATAGTTGATAGTAGTTATAGCAACTTCTTTGTCAGTTTTATATCGGGAAATCAATTCTGTAAAGAGCGAGATCATAAGCGAGAAATCACTGGCAGCACAGTGAAGTGTGGTGAGGATGAATATGAGTATGCGGAATATGACTGGTATGGTAGCGCATGGGTTTCAAAAAATACTGGTAGTAAAAATCAGTGTTATCCATTGTACGCTAGTATAAAGTGCGGTAACTAACGTAAACAAACAGCTCAGTAACAACTGAGCTCTTATTCCATGGCGCAAAAGTTCCTCCAATTAATATCAACATAGTTCAACTCATCATTAATCACATATCATCATTAAAATAATAGCCTTATATCAATTTGCATTAAATGATCACTTCTTTAATAACACAGATATTACACAACCATTAGTTTTACAAATAGCAGATATTAAAAAGCCCTGCATTTGGCAGGGCTGAGATAATAAAGACTTATGTAATTTGCCTTTATTAGATGACTTTAAAACTCGTAGCTAAAGCTCACGCTTAATTCTCTAGGCGTTTCTTGAGAACGAATTAGCACATCATTTTGTTCTACTTCAAAGTTTTGTCCCAACATATTTTTCACTTTAAGTGTTAATGTGGTATTAAACGTTGGGTAATAACTATAAACCATGTCTAACGAGTTTAAAGGTTGTTCGTAAGCGTCATCAAAGTTATTAACACCCGCAGCTAAAATACGATCACCAAATACATTGTAGATAACAGATGCTTGATGCATGCCATCATGTGAATCGTAATTCAGTTGCAAGTTGGCAACATACTTTGAATGGCCCGTCATACGTCGCTTTAGGTTCGTGAGATCGCCGCGCTGTTCTTCTGCAATTTCAACTTCTGAATCACTGAGCGTTATATTTCCAGAAGTAAAAAAAGCGCCCCCTAATAAATCACTGTGCAACTCAGTTAACCATTCAGCTTCAATACCGTAAACATAGGCTGTTTCTGCATTGTCAAACTGCAGAGTAAAACGGCCGTCGCTTTCTGTTAATAGTGCTTCGATTGGTTTATCGATATCTTTATAGAATGCGCCAACTGAGTAATTATCGCCATTGTCCATATAAAACTCGATACGTGCATCAAAGTTATCTAGGTAACTAGATTCTAAGAATGGATTACCAAGCGTTCGATAACCGGTCAGCGGATCTTGGAATTGAACAGGGCTTAGCTCTCGCAAATCAGGGCGTACAACCGTGTTGCCATAACCAAAACGAACTTGATACGATTGCTGACTATATGTCATAGATAACGAAGTAAAATACTCATCTTCCATCACACTTGCTTGTTCTATCGCATCTGCACTTAATTTATCAGCCAATAAAGCAGGATCGAATGCTGAGCGAGAAAAAGCAAGCGCAACTTGGCGGAAGTCCTCGTAA
Organism: Pseudoalteromonas sp. SG44-8; assembly: GCF_014164125.1. Taxonomy (NCBI): domain Bacteria; kingdom Pseudomonadati; phylum Pseudomonadota; class Gammaproteobacteria; order Alteromonadales; family Pseudoalteromonadaceae; genus Pseudoalteromonas; species Pseudoalteromonas sp. SG44-8. The sequence continues at coordinate 105,314 of NZ_JACJEQ010000012.1, forward strand.
CGCACACCACCGCTTAAACGCCAATCTTGAGCAAACGTTACGTCAAAAGAGCCGTAGTAAGCATCAATCATTTGCGCTGCTAAGTAATCATCAGCTGTTGGTTCTTGGAACAATAACTCGACATCCGTTGAATCAACAACAGCATCGTTAGCAAAAAAACTACCGATTGACAGTGCTTCTTCTTCACTTTGTGCTAGATCTAAAGACTGAGTTTGGTTAAAACGATAGTTAAAAAAATCAGTGCGGTAATCACGTGTTTTTTCAACAAAATAACCACCACCCGCAATTTCTACTTCGGCGTTATCAAAGTAAAAAACTTTGTTTACATTAACGCCCCAGTTTTCTACATCGTCTTCTAGCTCTACAAATCGATACAAATAAGGATTACCACCTAAGCTACCATTGTAAAAAGTACGTTGATATTTGCCATCTAAGTACTCATCACGAACCGTTACTTTAAGCTCACCAGGTATACTTGTAGTCGCTGTTGAGTCAGTATATTGCCAATCTACACCAACACCTTCAAGAAAACCCCAATCTAAATTGTGCATTCCACGAAGCTGAAGTATTTCAAGTTCTCGTTCCTCAAAAGAGGTTAAGTGACTACGCTGCAACTGCCCAGCATCAATACTTAATGACTTTGAAGGTTCTTGGTAAAGCGCAACAGAGGCTTCATCTTCAGAATCTCGTAACATCATATAAGTTGCTGTTAAATCATGACCTCCAATTTTATAACCTAAATTTAGAGAGCTATTTAACTTTATATTATGCTTGGTTGACACTTCTTTCTCTGTTGCAGAGTAACAAGTAAAGTCATCTTGTGAACATGAGGACTCAGATGCGTCAACAGAAGAAAGTACAGCGCTAAACTTCTCAGCATTGGACCATTCATTTTCATAGGCAACTGACGCTAAGAAACCAAACGAGCCGTCTAAGCCAAATAAGTTATCAAAACGGTCGCCATACACAGCTTTAATACCGGCATCAGGATTTAAACTTTCTTTTTCCAAGCCAAAATCTCTTGGCAATGCTTTTGCTAAACTTTTATTTAAGTCTATCGCGGCAGCTTGGCCAATATCAGCCCCCTGACGTTTTGACTCTACATCTCTGATATTTCTATACGAAATATCAGACAGGCCATTGATATAGGTATTTAACGCAGTCTTAACTGAACCGGGTAATGCGCGTGTACCATCATCTTTACCTAACCAATCATCACTGCCACCATTATATGTATAGCCTTCGTCGTTTGTATCTTTATAACTGGCACCAATTTCGACTTTAAATAAAGTATCATTTGGAATGCTCTTGGTTCTGATATTAACGTCACCACCACCAAAAGCCGCAGGCATATTTGGTGAATAGGCTTTTTGTACAGCCAAGGATTCAATAATACTTGATGGGAAGATATCAAGTGGAATTACATTTCGTGTTAGATCCGGGCTTGGAACTACCGCGCCATTTAAACGTACGCTAGAGTAACGCTCACCTAATCCACGGACATAGATAAACTTATCGTTAACTAATGATAAGCCTGTAACACGGCGAAGTGCCGAAGCTGCATCACTATCACCCGTTCTAGATATTTGCTCTGAACCCATTATATCAGCGACAAACGCCTGATTTTTACGCTCATCAATTACGGCACTAGCACTGCCTTTAAGGCGCGTACCTGTTGCAACAACTTCTTCTATCGCGTCTTCATTTATTATTTCTTGTGCCTGATCAGCGAAAGAATGAAATGAAGAAAAAAGGGAGAGCAGAGATAAAGTTATTAGATTGGTTTTAAACTGCTTTTGATGTTTCATATTTATATCCTCTAAACCTAAAATTCCCTTAAAAAAGGCGCCGTAGCGCCTTATAATTAGAGCCGGTCTAGATTAATTACTAGCGCGTTGTAAAGATGCGGCAACAAAATCAGCCCACTCACTTGATTCACCTTCTTTAAGTGCACCAATATAGCCTGCGTTAGTAAAGAAAGAGTTAACTTCACTCATGTCTTTAGCTGTTGTAGCTACTGCAGTGCCTTGTGAATCAGTAATAGTGGCAGCTGTTGAAACACCATCAGCACCAAGTACATTTGCAAAATCAGCAAAACCAATTAACTGGTTATTCTCGCCACCAGTAAACCAAGAAGCAATATCAAAACTTGCTAATGCGCCAGTTAAAGGTGTATTTACGTCTTCAAAATTCTTACCACAAGCAAATATTGAGCTCATAAATGCGATATCGCCATTATTTGCATTCGCATGCACACCAGCATCCCCTGATTGGTCTTTTTCATTATATAAATCAAGACAACCAGCACCATCTACAGATGAAGAGTTTACAAATAGCATATTAGCTAATTGCGCTTTACCCCATTCTTTCATTTCCATACCAGCACCAGTACGACGCCCTTCAGCACCTTGGTCGCCAGTAGTTACAACCGTTGCATTAGCAATTGTTGGATTAGAAACAGTTGTTACTAAATCTTGTGCATCTGCTGATAATGGATCTACCTTAGCGCCATCTGTTTCAAAGCCATGGTTTCCATATTCATTTGAACGTACAAGAATAAATTGTCCATAGCCTTTCCAGCCTTCATCCCAATCAATACCATCATCACCTGTATCAGTAATAACAATATGTTTAAGGTTAACGCTACCACCAAAAAGCTCTATACCATCATCGAAACCATTATGAACATGCACGTAATCAATCGTTGTGCCTGAACCTACAGCATTAAGGGTTAAACCATTGAGCTCATCGCCTTCAACACCAAAACCCGCATATTTTATAACTATATGCTTAAGGATACCGCTGCTATCTTGCGGATCATTACCACCATAATACGATACAATACCTTCGGCAGCGTGGTTACACATATCTTGTGCCGCAGCCGCAGCCGTGCAACGGATAGAATGGCCTCTGCCATTTACCTGAACGCCACCCCAATCACCAATTTGTGCGGTTGTTGCATCATCGCCATCAACTTCTTTGATGCTTGTGAAAATAATTGGCTTATCTACTTCACCAATTGCTTCAATATTTGCACCACGTGCAATACGAATAAAACTCTCAGGCTTAGTAAAAGCTATCGTCGCGCCAGCTTCAATAGACAATGTAGGACCATTGCCATCAATTGTAGCGCCTGTTGATGTGTCTACATCATCACCAATAAATAATGCACCTTCAAATACATGTGCGCCGCCACTGCTTAATGCAGGGATAACAAAAGAGCTGGTAATTTCTTTCGCATTACTTGCAAATGCTTGACTGTAAACACAGTTAACACCCTTTGCTTCACCTGTAAATGTAGCTCCATCTAATGTATATGTAGCGCAACTTAATGTATCACCACCATTATCACCACCTGGGTTAGTCACTGAGTTGTCTACACTATTATCTACACTGTTATCAACTGTTGTAGGTGTAACATTAATATCACCACCGCCACAACCAGCGAGTGTAATTGCAGTAGCCACAAGGCTGACTTTAAATAAACCAGATAATTTCATTGTTCACTCCGTTAAAGTATTTAATTATTTTGTTAGCGCATTAAGTAAAACTCAAGTCACTTTAAAACACGAAAAACATGCTTTAAGGTCACTTGAGCTTTAGAACGAGGACTACAATACGGGAGGTGTATGACAATACAGTTACACTTTAATAAACATAAAGTGACAATCTAATTTATTTAAATAACAATTTGTTAGGAATATTTAGAACGAAAAAAACCGCCCTGAGGCGGTTTTGGTGTTGCGATTATAAAACGAGTTTTTTAATAAAATCGTTGAAGTTAAAATGGCGTTTCTTAACGCATATTTACTTATAACAAAGCGGTGCGTAATGTTTCAGCATGCAATTTTTCACGCTTCACGTATTTAATCCATTGTTCAGCTAATCGCTGCGATTTTTTATGCTTCTCGGCTTGTTCGAATGCTAAAATAGACGCGTCAAAGTTTTGTAAACTATATTGCGCTATACCTAAAGCAACATAAGCATTTGATTCAAAATCTAGTGAACCTTTATCAAGCGCTTTACGCGCTGCATCAGCTGCATCTTCATACTTTTCAAGATTCACATACACTTCGGCTAAACGTTGCTCGTACTTTCCATGGCTTGAAAGATCAGCTGCTTTTGCAAAATAACTAACAGATTTTTCATCTTCTTTTGCTTGTATCATGGCTTCTGCAATAAATGCGTAATTTTTAGCTGACTTTTCCGCAATACCAGATGCAACAGCTTTACTCATCACATCGGCAGCTTTAAAAGCTAAACCATTGTATAAATAAACTTGTGCTAGTTGACGCAAGTCTGATTTAGAAGTCAAAAAACCTTGCTGGTAAGCGGCTTCGAGTATTGCTAACTGCTGTTTTTCTTTACCTGTTTCGCCATACATACCACCGAGCTGAACCCAATACTCAGGCTTATTGTAAAGTTTGACCATACGTTCAAGTACAGCAACTACATTCTCAGTTTGATTAAGTGAATAATACATAGCACGCAGTAACACTAACCAGTTCTCTTTTGGCTGTTTGCCTTCACTGTCACTTTGCGCGATAGCCAAGTTAATGTTATCAATACCATTTTGGTAATCTTTTAGCTGATAGTAAGCTTGCGACTTAAGCACATAGTAAGCATCCGTTTTAGGCTTAGTGTTGATTGCATCCCATTGCGCTAAAAAGTCTAACACTTTGTTGTAATCGCTATTCGCCATTGCAAGCTGCGCTAAACTAAAGCTGGTACTTAATCGTAAAGACTCAGGGATCTCTTCTTCAGCAACGACTTTTTCAAACGACGCGATCGCTTTCGGTAAATCATTCTCGTTGTAATAAATAAAACCATAAAAATTATACATCATGGCTTTTTCATACGAGTTCATACTGGATGAACGTTCATTAATATTATCAAGCGCAGCAAGGCCCGCTTTTGCATCACCATCATCAGCTAACTTTTGCGCACGAGCCAATTGGCTATATACTTTTTCACGCAGTGCCGGCACGCGCTTTGTTTTTACTTCCTCTGCATAGGCCGTTGCTAAATTAACACCTGGCAACAAACTTACTACGCTTGGTAAAGCAACACTAGCACTTAGTGCTAACGAGCAAAATAATGCTGTTTTTAATAATTTCATAATCGCCTCGTTTCTCTATCCATTTATTCAGTGCTAACCATTTATTTGGAAAGAAATTTTATTCTGTACACCCGCAACTTCAACAGCTTCACCGTCTACTACGCGAGGTTTGTATTTAAATTTAAGTGCGGCATCCATGGCTGCTTGATCAAACAATGATTCAGGCTCAGCTTTTACTACCTTTGCATCACGAACAGTACCTTGCTTAGTCACTGTAAACTCAACAATCACATAGCCTTCAATGCCCCGTGACAATGCTCGACGCGGGTAAACAGGTGCTACTTTTACAATCGGTAGATATTCACCATCACTAGAGTCAAGAGCTAGACCACCACTGAGACTCACGTCAGCATCAACACTGGCACCAAAGTCAAAGTTAGACGCTGCTGCATTTGGATCACTATTTTGCATTTGCGGTGAATCCATTGGCGGCGGAGGCTCTTTCGGCGTTGGCGGCTTTTGTGGTTTACGTTCTTTCTTTTGTACCGTTTCTTCTTTTTTAAGCCTTACAAAATCAAGTACATTGCCTTTTGCTGGCTCAGTCATCGCCCCTTCACCACCGGTGATAAGCGCTTGCATGCCCAAAAACAACATAAAGGTCACAACACCGGCAACTAATAATGCTACTAAATAACGCATTATGGCTTCCTTAGGCTTCTTGTGCCGCGATAGACACATCAAATACACCTGCGGCGCGTGCGGCATCCATCACTTTAATAAGGGTATCTGTAGTGGCTTTTTTGTCAGCCTGAATAACCACACTACCTTGTGGATTTTCTGCTTTTAAACGCTCAATGTTTGCTTGCACAGCACGCACATCGATTTGACGTTTATTGATCCAAATTTCACCTTGATCTGAAATCGCAACTAGAATATTTGCACGCTCTTTCTTAACGGCTGTTGCCGCTTCTGGGCGATTTACATCGATACCTGACTCTTTAACAAAAGAGGCGGTTACAATGAAGAAAATAAGCATGATGAACACAACATCAAGCATCGGGGTCATGTTTATTTCTTCAGCTTCATCTTCTTGAAAAAGGCTTCCTAATGGGGCTCTCATTTTATTCTCCTGATTGTATGTGGCTTTCGCCACATACTAAAAATTGTTGTTTAATGGTCTAAAACCATGCTGTCTTCAAGTAGGGCTACTTCGCGCTTTGCTTTGCGTTGTAAGTACGTAGAAGCAAATACACCAGATAACGCACCAACCATGCCTGCCATTGTCGGGATAGTCGCTTTCGATACACCTGATGCCATTGAACGCGCACTGCCCGTTCCGGTAATCGCCATCACATCAAACACTTCTATCATACCTGTTACCGTACCGAGTAACCCCAGCAGCGGACACAAGGCAACCATCACATTGATCAGCGCTAAGTTGTTGTTTAACTTCATCCCAGCGCGTGAAATAGTTGCTTGGCGTATTTGCTCAGCGTTCCAGCTATTACGCTCATCGCGCCCTGTCCAACTACTTTTAATGGCATGTTTGTAACTACGAAAACCATTAAAAAAATAAATAAATCGCTCGAGTATCAATAACCACATCGCGAAGATTAACACTCCGATGACCAACAGAACTTGGCCACCAGTGTCGAGAAAATCACGGATAGCATTGATTGAGTCAATCAATAGCACCATGGGTTATGCTCCCTTTTCGCTACGCTCAGCGATAATACCTGCGCTTTGTTCTTGCAAAATAAGCAGCAAGTTTTTAGAGCGGGTATTCAATAAGGTGTATAAAAATACTGTTGGGATTGCCACAACTAAGCCAAGTACCGTAGTAACAAGCGCTTGTGAAATACCACCAGCCATTAATTTAGGGTCACCTGTACCAAACAAGGTGATTGCTTGGAAGGTATTGATCATACCGGTCACCGTACCAAGAAGACCTAACAATGGAGCAACGACCGAGATAATCTTAATGAGCGTTAAGTTGCGGGTGATTTTTGGCATTTCACGTAAAATCGCTTCACTTAATTTAAGCTCTAAGGTGTCGTATGCTACATCTGGGTATTGATCTTTGACTTTCATTACACGACCAAGTGGATTGTCATCACGTGGCACTGAGTCTTTAAGTTGACGACGGATTTTGCTGCCCATTAGCATCAATGAAACAAATCGTTCAATAGCGATAATTAAAGCAAGTAAGCCAACGCCTAAAATAACGTAACCTACTGCACCACCTTGATGTACTTGCTCTGAAGTATCAGGTGCTTGTACCAATAAACCAAGGATAGAGCCACCGGTTGGGTCAAGCGCAAATTGTACAGTGCCTGATTTAGCTTGTTGTAAATCATTCGCCGTTGAGGTGTAACGGCCAACAGGCTGACGGGTAAGCTCGCTTAACGCATTAGTGCTGGTGTTATAATCAAGGTACTTACCTTCTGAAATTAAGTTAAAAGCCCCCACTCGCATAACTTCTTGTTTAGCTTTGTTGCCGCCTTCTACAATTACATCTGTTGTAAAACGTGACACTTTGCCTTGCTCAGTCATTTCGCGTTGCAGTTCAAACCATACTTTTTCAATGTCTTCGATTGATGCAAGTTTAGAAGTCGAGCCCATTTTTTGAGCCAATTCATCCATAAAAGCACCACGACCAGGTAGCTGTGCAGACACTACTGACGTTGCAAATTTATTACTTGAATCGCCAGCCACTTGTTGCAGCACACCAAAAAGTTCTTTCAATGAACCCATACGCTTAGATAATGTATCGGTTAGGTTAGCAAGTTTTACTTCATTTTCTTCGAACTGTGTTTCAAGACGCTCAGACTCAACCAGCATTTGATTACGTTTTGCTTGAGTGTTTTTAAGCATTTGCACTTGTTCATTTTGACGTGCAGCAAATTCTTGCTCGCGTTGTTTATTTTGTGCTGATTGCTGTGTTTTACCTTGCTCAAGTGTTTTTAATAACGAGTCTAAATCCATAGCTTCAGCAGCAACGCTGTTGCCCGCAAAACCAAGGGTGGCACCAAATAAAGCAATTTTGGTCATTTTTGTAAAAAGTTTCATTTTAACCTCTTAATCCGCAGCGTGTACTGGCAGTGTTAACATATCTGGGGCAAGTTGCTTACGTGCAATACGTAAACCTTTACTAATTTGGCTGATTGTTGAGTCATCCAGGGCAACAAACTGTTTGCTTGTTGTATCCCATGAGCCTGCTTTTTTACCATCGCGAGTAAGGTAAATAAGTTCTAAACGACCAATGCGTAAGAAATCGACTTCACGCTCTTGACCATCAACATCTAATAACGCGGTATAGGCTTCGATGGTACGGCCGTAATCAACTTCAACTTGGTACGCTTCTAAAACACGGCGGAATTTTTCACTTGAATTAATGTCAGCACGGTTCATCATGTCTTTTAATGACGCTAAACGCTTTTCACGTTCATCGGTTAGAAACGGCACATCAAGAGCAACAAATTGCTCAAGCCCTGTGATCATGCGTAGCATTAATGGAGTAATTTGACGTTCAATAATAGACACTTGATCCATAGATAAGTTAATGGCTTCCATTTCACTCACTTGGTTACTAAGCTGTTTGCTTAGTTGTGCGTTATAAACTGTCAAACCATCAATTTCTTTATTAAGGGTTTTAAACTGTTGTAAACGACCCTGCATAGAGTCTGCAATCTTGTCTATTTTTGTTTGTGATTGCGCAGCTGACTGGTTAATTTCACTGCTTTTATCGATAACTTTATTTAAATCACTTGCTTGCACTGTTGCACTCATGGCTACAATACTAGCTAATATCAATGGTTTAACGCCTTTCATCGCATACACCTTTACTCGTTAAATTAGCGGATTTGCTAGTTGCTTAATATCAATGAACGAGATTCTATAGGTGAAAAATGACAGAGGTGTTGCGCTAAAAAGTCCTTTTTATGACAACTGCCATAAATACAGCTTTTTACCTTAGATAAAGCAATAGTTTTTAATATTTAACAAGCGTGTACGCTTGAATGATGAGTGAAATGAGATTAAATAAATTAATCAGCAAGTATGCAATGAATGGTGCTGATCATAGCATTTGCGTTGGTATAGTTTACGGCGATAGCAAAGTACTGCTGTTTATGACAAAGAACTAACGATGGAAAACCCTGCACGGGTAACTGCTGAACATACGCTAACTCTTGTTGAAACGCCTGTTCAAGTTGTTCACTTTGCAATATAGCTAAAAACTCATCAGCAGCAATACCTATTTGCTGTGCACAGCTAACGAGTGTATTAAGATCCGAAGGATTGTGTGCCGATAAATAATACCCCTGCTGGATAGCGCCAAGCATAACCCGCTCTTTATTGAAATAACGTGCTGCAATAACCGCCCGACACGCAGGATAAGTGCTGCGGCGTGGTTGACAGTTTTGCCAAAAATCAAAGTTAAATTTAGCACCGGTTTGCTGGCCAATACGCTGCCAAGTTTGTTGTAAAAACTGTTGCATACTTACTGTCATTGGCTGATCGGAATCAGCAGCAAGGCCACCTACTTTATAAATAATATCAACTTCATTCGCTAAGGCGTCTTGGATTTTTTGCCAGCACTTTTGAAAACCCCAACACCAACTGCACATTGGGTCGTACACATATATAAGCTGACTATTGTTCATTATTGGCCTGTTGCTGTTCACTGGAAACAACGTTATTTCGCCCTAGGCGTTTTGCTTGGTACAAGTATTCATCAGCTAGTTTAACTGTTTGGTTAAACGTTTCGATATGACTAACTTGTGCAGCCCCTATGCTACAAGTGACAGAGGTAGATTGATGCTCATTAAACACTATTACTTGTGCAGCTACGTATTCTCTAAATTTATCGGCTACGGCATAGGCGTCAGTAATTACTGTTTTTGGTAATATCACCATAAACTCTTCACCACCGTAGCGAACTTTAATATCTGATGAGCGTAACTGTGTTTCAAGCATCCTACTAAATTCGATTAATGCTTGATCGCCAAAATCATGCCCAAAATTATCATTAATATTTTTAAACAAATCCAGATCGATTAACAACACTGTAAAAGGTAAATACTGCTCAGAGTTCAATTTTGCAAACGGCAAAAAATGGCTGCTAATAAAGCGCCGATTGGCAAGGCCTGTTAACTGATCAGTATAGGCGTCTTGCTTTTGTAACAAAGTAATGCGTGCAATTTCTAAGTGGCTTTTATTACGGAAATACTCGCCTATAAAAGCGAATAAAAACACCAAAATAAATGAGGCGGTAAAACGAACTTTTTCAGCACTACCATACATCACTTGCCCTATGTCAGGACCATAAAGAAACAAACAGGTAAGTGCTAATAGCGATGACACGGCTAAAAATCCAACTCTTAGGCCGAGTGTAGAAAACGAGACAACTGGATAAAACATCAGCCAATAAAGCGCTGTATTTTCCTTGCCCCCGGTGTACACCAATGCTAAACATAATACACAAATAACACTCAGTACGAGTATTGCGACCCCAGTTAAACGCCCAGTACGCAAAAAATACACTGCGCATATAAAAAAGGTTAAGTCGGATAGCACTAACATAATAGTCAGAAGTTTTGCATAAACCGAGTAGTTAACTGTGACTAAAGTTGTGATCAATACAACCGCAATGAATATCATAGTAAAAAATGTAAACGCACGACGCTGTTTTTCAGCGCTGTAAACACTGTCTATATTAACTAAGTTAAGCCAACTAGGTTGGCTTTCAGGTGATTCAGGCGTCATTTATTATATCTTTTTAGTTATCGCTGATTGCATTTAGACTTTAAAACGTAGCACCATTTTTTCAAGTTCATCAAATTGCAGTTTTAAACGAGTACACTCAGCTAAGGTGTTATTTAAGTTTAGCTGGCCTTGTTGAGATAACTCACTAATTGTATGAATATCATTATCTAAAGATTGTATTACCTGATTTTGTTCAGTAGTTGCATTTGCAACACTATGATTTACATCATCAATTGCTTTTATAGCTTTGGTTACTCCTGCCATTTGCTCACCGGCTGCTTGCGCTTGTTTTACAGTATTTTCGCTTTCAACTAAACTAGCCTTCATAACTGAAACAGCAGTGTCCGAGCCTTGCTGTAATTGGCTAACAGTATTTTCTATTTCTTGAGTTGATTGCTGAGTACGGTGAGCTAACTGGCGCACCTCATCTGCAACAACTGCAAATCCACGACCAGCCTCACCGGCACGAGCGGCTTCAATTGCAGCATTAAGCGCAAGTAGATTAGTTTGCTCGCTGACTCCTTTAATAACTTCGAGTACTTGACCAATGCTTGCAGAGTGTTCAGCAACACTACTTATAATTTGTTGTGCTTGTTCCATATTTTGCGATAACACACCAATGGCATTGATATTATCATTTAACGTGCTTTGACTTTGCACTGACTGTGAATTCGCATCGGTAGCAAGGGTTGATGCATGGCTTGCACTACCTGATATTTCAATCGCACTTGATGACAGCTGATTAATCGCTGTTGCAACGCTGTCTGTACGTTTAGTTTGGTCACTGTACATCGTTAGCGTCGACTCTGTTTGCTCAACTAAGCTTTCCACTGAACGTTCAAGTTCAACCGTGGTCGTTTTTACTTGCTCAATTGAGGTATGAATTTTATCTATAAAGGCATTAAAGTAACCTGAAAGTTCACCAAATTCGTCATCGTTTTCAATCTCTAAACGACGAGTTAAATCCCCCTCACCTTGGGCAATATCTTTAATTGCATCGTTTAAACGCTGCATAGGCCGCATCAAATAACGCAGTGAAAATTGCATCATTAATATCGTCGCGATAACACCCAAACACATATATATTGCAGCCATATTTCTAAATGAAGCAACAGATGAATAAGCAATATCTTTGTTAATCACCACACCTAAATACCAATCTACATTTTCAATACCTTTGATATGTGTAAATGATACAAGATGATCAATACCAGCAATTTCCTGCTCGACAAATTCAGCTTTTAAAGCAAGCTTTTTACCAAACAGCTTCGCCATACTCTGATCGTTTAGTTTGATATCTGGATGGCTCAGAATGCGACCGTCACTGTCTAATAGAAAACCATAACCAAAACCTAAAAAATCAATTTCGTTGACTATTTGAGTAATGGTTTGCATATCAATATCGGCACCTGCGACACCACTAAAACGGCCATTATTTAAAATGGGCGCAACCGCTGAAATAGTTAGCTCATTGGTGGTTACGTCGATATAAGGAGTCGTAAACGCTGTGGTGGTTTTATTTTCTACCAGCTTATACCAAGGACGGATTGTGGCATCATAATCAGCAGGTAATACAACTGTTTGATCATTGAGTACAAAAGTACCATCAGGTTTGCCTATATAGGTGTTTTTAAACTTACCTGCCATTTCTGCGCTATTGAGTTGACTAAGAGTTAATTCCTTAGTGTCATTTTGCTGATGCGTTTTCGCAACAGACTGAACAATAGCTAATTTATTATTGAGCCAGTTAGCAATATTTTGTGAAACCGATTGAGAGCTTTCTTGTAATATTAGAGACAGTTGCTGCTGCGTTTGTGAGCGCATTGAAATAAAGTTATTGATGGTAAATAACCCCAGCACCAACACTAATACTACAGATGCTGCGATAGTTACCTTGGTGGTAAATTTTAGCGAGCTTTGCATGACACACCTATTTATCTTTTATCGTTGTTAGCTAACTACTTTTTAACAAAAATAACGCTATTTGTCTTATCTTATCGGCAAAACTTGCTATATCCCAGTCAAAAACAATAATAAAGCATGGTAAAAAATTAAGTGTAGCACTTATTAATACAACAAATTAATAACGTAATTCATTGTCAGTTAAAGTTAGCCAATTTCGTAATTACACAGAAAAATAACAAACTCAAAATTGGAAGCTTCCAATTAATATTATAAGCAATAGCGATTGAATACGTATTCAGTGCATATAAGTCGTTATTTTGTAATGAACATAACTGAGAAGTTTTCACTTTAGAGTGCGGCTAATTAATTGAGAATAATAAGTAGATAAATGCATTAACAGTGCTGCAAATGCATTTATCTGAAGAGGTTTACGATTAGCTTAGTTTATTTTTTGTTGCCACTTGCTCGCAAGTTTTACAACATTTAATCCGTACCAAGCGATAAAACAATAGCAAAGTGCTGGGATGATAAAACTAACTTGAATATTCATTGCATCAGCAACAATACCTTGAATTAAGGGTATTAATGCACCACCAACAATCGCTAAACAAAGCCAACCTGATCCTTTACTAGTTAATGAACCTAGCCCTTGAATGGCGACTGAGAAAATTGTTGGAAACAAAATTGAATTAAATAAACCAATCGACAGTACAGCATACAAAGCAACGTCACCTTCGGTGAAGATTGTAATTAGAAGTAACGCAATTACCGCAAATGCATTAAAAGCAATTGCTTTTGATGGTGCAATTTTTTGTAATGCAGCAGAGCCAATAAAGCGTCCTACCATCGCCCCGCCCCAATAATAGGCAATTAATGACGCGGCGGCATGCTCTTCAAGTCCTGCAATGTGAGCTTCACCAAAAAAGTTAACTAAAAAGCTGCCTATTGCCACTTCTCCACCAACATAACAAAAGATACCTAACACCCCCATAACTAAATGCGGGGCTTGCGTTAAAGAATGATCTTTTGCTTTGCAATCAAGTTCTTCTTTATGTGATTTGATTTCAGGCAGTTTTAAAAATGCAAATACGACCGCAATAGTAAGCAGTGCTGCAGCAAGCATTAAATAAGGGACTTTTACCGATTCAGCAGTCGCCGCAGATGCCGTCAATGTGCCTGCGGCACCAAAGAACAATATACCACCAACATAGGGCCCAATAGTAGTTCCCAATGAATTAAGCGCTTGCGCTAAATTTAACCGAGACGAAGCTGTTTTTTCAGGCCCAAGCGCCACAACGTAAGGGTTAGCTGATACTTGCAATACGGTAATACCACCAGCTAGAACAAATAATGCGGTTAAAAATAGCCAATACTCATGTACGACTACAGCAGGGTAAAATAACATACAGCCGATAGAAGCCACGATAAGACCGCTAAGCACACCATTTTTATAACCAAATTTCTTAACCAATATTCCCGCAGGTAAAGAAACAATAAAGTAAGCGCCAAAGAAGCAGAACTGCACTAACATCGCTTCAGTATAACTAAGATCAAACACCCCTTTTAAACGCGGGATCAGTACATCATTTAGTACTGTGATAAAACCCCATAAAAAAAATAGAGTTGTCATTGCAGTCAAAGGTAACAGGTAATTATTATTTTGCTGCGACTGCTCAGTGACAAACGTTTTATTTGTATTTATTTCACTCACGTGATTTTCACTCCATTAACAAGTTGTGTTTGATTCTACACACTCCAATAAAAAGATCACAAACTAATATTTGGACCGTTCCATACTTTTTATTCAATGGTATCGCTATTTAACGAATTTAATTAACTAGAAATGGACATAGATGCTGGCTAATTTCCAAAGCAGTGATTTTTTTTCAAGGACATATCAAAACCAGTTTAAATTTTTATCACCTAAATTGTGTTGACAAACAAGATCAGGAAGGCTTTTAGCACTTCCATAAAGACGATGGCGCCATTTTTGATTTTTTGATAAATAGACTCGCTACTTAGCCTCTTGTACACATTTTATATTTAACTATGCAATGGCCTATTTAGGTGAGATTAACAGTGGCTTTGCTATTGTAGATGATTACCAAGGGCAAAATGCCAACATATATTTATGCGAAGTGTTGCTATTTCGCTGCCATTGCTAGCGCATCTGCATCTTAACCAACTATTGCCGATTTATCGCAGTAAAAATTAATAATTTTATATAATACCGTGCCCTCATTACAACCAACACTAATAGTGCTTTTCCTCGCTAGACTACGCACTTTTATGATATCGTTTTACAAAACATAAATACTACAGAACGTACCGCTTGGTACTGATACAAAAAGGAATTTCCAAATGAACACCAAACTACTTGCTGGTTGCGCAGTTGCTGTAGCGGCCGGTGCAATAATCTATACACAAACTGACAGTTCAACAGCCTCATTAGAACTTGCTCAACTTGATTACGTCCCTGCTGATACTGCTTTATTTTATGGTCAGCTAAAACCATTTCCCTATAGTAAATATTTCAATTTGATTCCAGATCAAATGAAAGGTGCAGACGATTTTACGCCATTGATCGAAAATTTAGCGGCAAGTAACGATAACAATGCACAGTTTTTAGCGTCTCTATTAGATCAATATCAAACATCATTGGCATCTTATGAAACACTAAAAGCAGCCTGGGGATTCGCCGATGATTATAAAGCTCTAGCCTATACGATTGGTCTAATGCCAGTATTACGCTATCAACTTGAAGATGAAACGGCTTTATTTAATACAATTAATAGCTCAGCTGATAAAGCGGGAATTAACTTCACAACACAAACCATCGAAAGTGTTGACTACAACACGTACCCTTTAGTACTTGAAAATGACATTACATTAAACTTAATTGTGTCTGTTAAAGATAACTGGGCTACCATCACGTTTGATACAAAACTTAATACAATTAAAGATTTACGTCTTGCTTTAGCAATTGATAAACCAACAAAATCATTAACGCAAACCGCTAAACTTGAAAACTATATTGCTAATTATTCATTTGATGGCCACTCTATTGCGTATATAGACCATGTTGAGATTGCTAATGCTATTACCGCTAGAACACCATCACGCCTAGGTGAAATGCTTGATGAACTATTAAAAGAATTGGGTGATCCAAATGCTTTAGAGGTAGCTAGAACACCACAGTGCCAAAATGACATTACCAATCTTGTTAGTTATTGGCCTGCATCAGTAACCGGTAGCACGTACATACAAGTAACAAACTCTGATGCTCATTTTAAAGCTGATGCTATTTTCCAAAGCACTGCTACAGATATTATTAAAACATTAAAATCTGTGCGAGGTTTTGTTCCTGAGCATACAACTAAACTTGACGGGCAAATGCTAAGCTTTGCTTATGGTGCGGATATTTCAAAAATTCCACCGCTTTTAAATATACTCTCAAGTACATTTAAAAAAGCTGAATTTGAGTGTGCACCTCTTGTTGCTTTACAGCAACAAACTCAAGACTCAAATTTAGCTGCACTATCAATGATGACCGCTATGGCTAATGGTATTCAAGGTGTCAGTGTAAGTATTCAAGATCTTGCTTTAGAAGCTGATGCAAATCAACTGCCACAACTAAAAGCTTTAGACGCGCTAATCACACTTTCTGCGACAGATCCTGATAATTTACTTTTTACTGCTAAAGGATTTTTACCTGCATTAGCGGAGCTTGAAATACCAGAAAACGGCGATGCAATTAGTGTCAATGCTGCAATTCCTTATCCTTTACCTGCTGGCCTTGATATTAGATTAGCTAAAAAAGGAAAGCATATTGTTTTATTCACTGGTGAAAAATCAGCGGCTATTGCAAATACATTATCAGAACAAGAGCTTGAAAAAAATGGATTTTTAACTTCCGCAGTTGACCTCAGCTCATTAATGACTCCTGTCATCGAAGTATTTAAAATGACAGGACAAGTGATCCCGGAAGAACTTGAACAATTAAAAAATCAAACAATGTCTGTGTATTTTGCAACAGATATAAAAGATGAAGGGATTGTTATTAATTCAGAGATCAAAATTACTAAAAAGTAATAACTTTTTTGGAATTAAACGAAAAAAGGGGCATTAATTGCCCCTTTTTCAATTGTTCAATTCAGTTTCTACTATTTCTGCCATATCATTTTATTATTGGTGTCGCGGCTTTGAATAATCGTTTGATCAGAACTTTCTACTCCACCGAGTTTCGCTTGTCGATCGTAAAGAACCACATTACAGGTAGCTGCTAAATTCATACAACCGATTGTGGGGATATACACCACTTCATCGCACCAGTTCAGTACATCTTTGCTAATAGAGCCATCTTCAGGGCCAAAAATATAAAATGCGTTTTCAGGATGAACAAACTCAGGCAAAGGTGTTGCACCTTCTATTAGTTCAATCACCACAACAGTCGCACCTGCGGGCTTTGCTGTTGCTAAATCGTCAACGCAAGTCAGTGGGATGCGTTCAACAACATTTTTTGTGTCGGTATGAAACTTTTTAGCATTTAAATAACGCGTGCCTGTAAAAAATACTTGTTCAGCCCCATAGCAACCCGCAGCTCTTAACACTGCGCCAACGTTAGAGGGGCTTTTAGGATTGATCAAACCAATCTTCGCAGTCATTAATCGCAATCCCTCGTTGGCCAATCAGCTTCATACAGATCAAAGTCATCTAGAGCTACATCACTATCTTTTACTGTTTTGTCTTTTACAGAAATACCCAATGTATGCATTAGTTCTTTGCTGCCACCGTTATTTAGTGGATGCCAAGACGCTAAACCACGGCCTTCGTGTAAACGGCGGTAACTACAACTTTGCGGCATGAAGAAAATGCTGTCGAGGTTTTCTTTAGTTAATTTTACACATGACGGGACTAATGTTTGTCGATTTTCATACTCACTACAACCACACGTATTATTATCTAAGTATTGGCAAACAATATTAGTAAAAATGAGTTCTTCACCATCGCGAAGTTGATCTGTGGCGGTAAACTCATCTTCATCTTCGCTGTCTATAAAGGTATTTAAACAGCATTTTCCACAGCCATCGCAAATGGCTTCCCACTCATTTTGTGACATTTGCTCAAGTGATTTCTCAAGCCAAAATTGGTTTTCAAACATGGTATAACTCGGTGCCCCTAATAGCGCGCATTTTAGCTTAATTGAGCACCGCGCGCAAAGCTACATTCAGCTTTGCGCTATTTCAAGTTTAAAAGTTAGCGCTGCGTATCAACCCAACGTTTAATTTTCGCTTCTAGTATTGGCATCGGCAAAGCACCATCAATTAAAATTTGCGTATGAAACTCTTTAATATCAAATTTATCACCTAATGCTTGTTTACAATAATCTCGCAGTTCTTGAATTTTAAATTGCCCTAATTTATACGACAATGCTTGTCCTGGCCAAGCTATATAGCGCTCAACTTCTGCGGTTACATCACTTAAAGCCATTGAGGAATTAGCCAGCATGTAATCAATACCTTGTTGACGAGTCCAGCCTTTAGCATGAAAACCTGTATCGAGCACTAATCGCATAGCGCGTAATTGCTCATCAGATAAACGGCCATACCACATATATGGGTCGGTAAATAAACCCAATTCTTTACCTAGACTTTCAGCATATAATGCCCAACCTTCGGCGAACACTGTGTAACCACCAAATTTTCGAAACTCAGGTAATGACTGAACTTCTTGCTGTAAGGCGATTTGAAAATGGTGTCCTGGGGCTGCTTCATGGATTGACAATGTTTCGAGTAGAAACTTAGGCTGCGCTTTTAAATTAAAGGTATTAATATAAAAAATTCCCGGACGAGAGCCATCCGGTGCTGGTGATTGATAAGATGCTCCTGCCGCAGACTCAGCACGAAAATCTTCAACCGCTTTTACAACGTAATCAGCTTTGGGGACAATGTTAAATAATTTAGGTACACGCGCATCAATTTTTAACTTTACGGCTTCATAGGCCGCAATTAATTGCTCAGGTGTATCAAAATAAAACTCATCAGAATCTCGTAAATGAGTAAAAAACTCACTTAAACTGCCTTTAAAACCAACGGTTTCCTTTACTTTTTTCATTTCATTAAGGATACGCGATACTTCTTTTAAACCAATTTCATGAATTTCATCTGCAGATAAACTCAAGGTGGTGTTTTTCTTTATTTGGTATTCATACCATGCTTTACCATTTGGTAAATCGCTATAACCTACTGTTGCACGGCTATTTGGTATATAAGTGGTTGCTAAAAACTCGCTCATTTTTGTATAAGCTGGGACCAACTTATCCATAATAAGTGCACTATATTGGTCAGTGAGTTGTTGCTTTTGCGCTGCTGTGAATTGCTCTGGAAGCTGCTTTATCGGACTATAAAATAAAGATTGTTCTGCACTGGTAACTATATGAGCTTGAAATTGCGGTAATAACTTTTCAGCTAATGGCTTTGGTAAAACAATGCCTTCATTTACCCCTTGCTGCATAGCATCTTGCACACTGCTTAACCAAGTTACAAAACCTTCAGCACGCGCGACGAAATTTTCATAATCTTGGTAATTTGCAAATGGCTGCGCACTTTGCGCCGATCCAAAGCCTGCAAACGTATTGTGAGCGCCAGACATTTGGTTAATTGGTAATAAGTAACTCGGGAATTGAAAACCTTCGATTGTTAATGCTAAATCCCGTGCCAGTATTTCATAACTTAACAAGGCTTGACCGGTTAACTGCTGCTGGTCAATCGCCGCTAAACGTTGCTGATAATCTTTATAAAAAGCAAGCTGCTGAGCTCGGTTTTGCGCAGTACTCGGTGCTGTAAATTGGTTATTGTATTGATTATAACCAATATAAGTGGCGCCAAGAGGGCTAAATTGCAACGAATCCACAAAGTACTGCTCAACCAAGCTATTTAATTGTTGTGTTGTTGCGCTGGCAGTTTCACTTGTTAATGCTGCTTGTGGCTTATTTAAATTATTATTAGCCGTATTTGAACACGCAGACAAAGCGCTGAGTACACCAGCGACAAGCAAGGTTAACTTAAATTTTTTCATAATGATCCCTGAGTATAAGTAGTTAGCGCAAGTATGCAGCTTTCAAATCGCTAAATAAAGAAAATACGATACTTATCGCGTTTTGTTTACAGCCTAAAAACTGCTTGCTACATTGCTATATTAAATAATCAAAAATTAGAAAATAAATGAATAAATTATCACTTTCTGTCCCTTTGGGCTTACTGTGTGTCAGCGCTTTTAGCGCGCAAGCAACAACATACGTTAGTGCTAAAGCAATGCTAGACGTAAATAATGGCAAGCTTATTAATGCGCCGCTTATTCAAATCGATGACGGTATTATTACTAAAATCAGTAGTGGCACCATGCCAACCCTACAACAAGGTGATGACCATATTAAGTTGCCCGAGTTAACCATTCTGCCTGGCCTGATGGATATGCACGTACACTTAACCAGCGATCCAACAGTCCCTCGTAGTGAACGTATCGGTCAGTCAGTGCCACGTAAAGCGATTAAAGCGGCCTATTTTGCAGAAAAAACCTTAAAAGCGGGTTTTACAACCTTACGTAACGTGGGCGCCGAAGGTTACAGTGTCATTGCAGTACGTGACGGCATTAATGCAGGCGATATTATTGGCCCACGCATCTGGGCTGCTGGTCCCTCTTTGGGTGTAACGGGTGGTCACTGTGACAACAACCGTCTACCTCCTGAAATGAAATACACTGCCGAAGGTGTGGCTGATGGCCCATGGGCTGTTCGTGCAAAAGTACGCGAAAACATCAAGTACGGTGCCAATGTTATTAAGTTTTGCGCCACTGGCGGAGTATTTTCCAAGGGCACAAAAGTAGGTATTCAACAGTATTCATTAGAAGAAATGACTGCCATTGTTGATGAAGCACATATGCGCGGTTTAACGGTTGCTGCACATGCACATGGTACCAGTGGTATTACCGCAGCCATTAAAGCCGGTGTAGACAGTGTTGAACATGTCAGTTTTGTTGACGATGAAGCAATTAAACTGGCTAAAAAACACGGCACTTGGTTTTCAATGGATATTTATAACACTGAATATACCCTCACGTTTGGTGAGCAAAATGGTGTAGCAGAAGAAAACTTAGCAAAAGAACGTCAAGTATCTAAAAAGCAACGCGACAGCTTTAGCCGTGCCGTAAAAGCGGGTGTCAACATGGTATTTGGTACCGATGCCGCAATTTACCCACATGGTGATAATGCAAAACAATTCTCGCGAATGGTTGAGTTTGGTATGACCCCTCTGCAAGCAATACAAGCTGCAACAATCAACAGTGCTAAATTGTTGAAAGTTGACACTCAGTTAGGGCAACTCAAAACGGGCTTTGCCGCAGATATCATCGCAGTCAAAGGCAATCCACTGCAAGACATAACCTTGCTAGAAAATGTAGCATTTGTGATGAAAGCAGGTGTTGCTTATAAATAAATGTGTGGAGTTAGCGTTAAGCTAACTCCATCATTAAGCAAGGGTTAAACTAACAGCTAACTAAATACGTTGTTAATATATTAATATTTTGAAAGCAAAAGGTAAGCAGCTTGGGGTAGGTTTAAATAATTGCCTTTTTTAGGTAATTAAAACTTGAAATACAAATGCCACACATTATCATTACGGAAATTTTTTAATGGTAATGACTATGACAACGCATAAATTCTCTCTAATTACCCTAGCCTGTTTATCAGCATATAATGCAACTGCGGCCGAACAATCCGATCTTGAGCACATCACAGTTTATCAAAAGCAAAATCATGTTGTATTAAACTCGGGTTTAGCAACAAAATCTGATATGTCGTTAATGGAAACACCTGCGCCTATAGTTATCGTCGATCAGGAACTTATAAACTCGCAAGGCGTTGATAACTTACAAGACTTAGCGCGTAATATCAGTGGTGTAACCCAAGCAGGTAATAACTACGGAATTGGCGACAATTTAGTGATCCGTGGCCTTGGTGCAAATTATACTTATGATGGTATGTATGGCGGTGCGGGCCTAGGAAACACATTCAATCCAACTCGATCACTAACCAATGTGGAGGCCGTAGAAGTATTAAAAGGTCCCGCCACTGGTTTATATGGCATGGGCAGCGCAGGTGGTGTTATTAACTTGATTGAAAAAAAGCCACAGTTTACAGAGCAGCACAACATACAAGCGGAAATTGGTCAATGGAATACCTATTCATTATCAATTGATAGCACCAACGCAGTTACCGAAAATCTAGCATACAGAGTTAATGCAAAAACAGCACGCAGTGATGGCTACCGTGATTTAAAAGATGACCGCGATGAAATCTACGGCGCATTAAAATATGTGTTCAATGACCGCCAAAATATTATGATCTCAGCCGCTTATATTAAAGATGCCATTGCAGTTGATTCAATTGGCCACCCTATCCGTATTTATAATGCGCAGTCGGTAAATGGCAAAACCGCCGGCCAAGTGACTGCGGATGATTTAGTCAATGATCCAACCACTGCTGGGCTGCAATTATCTGATGCACAGCGCCAACAATTAGCGAATTCACTTGCAGCGTCTGATGGTTTAACACCGTATAAATTTGGTCATCGCGGTATTATCTCACCCATGGCAAAAGATAATAAAGGTGAAGAACTGCGTTTTAAACTCACTCATAATTACTACATAACTGACAATTTATTTTTAAATCAACAGTTACAATACCGTAATTATGAGTCAAGTTTTGCACGTCAAACAGGCGCCTATAATTATGTCTATTGGCAAAGAAATGGCGTGATCAATGCTGATCCTCGTGCGCCATTGGTAGTTGATGATGTACTTTATCCATTTGCTGCACGCCGTCAAGAATATCGCCAAGTAGAGGCTGATGAAAAGTCATGGCAATACTTTGCAGATTTACGCTATGACTTTAGTTTCGGTGATATAGAAAACGAATTTTTGGTCAATGCTAATTATGAAGACCGCGATATACGCTTCACTCAGTATTCTATTTGGGATAAAGACTATATTCTCAAAGATAAAAATGGCGATATAACCTATCAAGGCTCTTTACCCTATATTCTAGATATTCGTACACCGGTTTGGTCAGACGGGCAATTTAGCGACTATGATCCGCTTAAAACCAGTAACTATAGTAAAAAAGTGCAAGCATGGGGCTTAGGACTGCAACATGTTGCTTATATCAATGACAGCTTCACAACCCGTATTGGTGTTGCATACAACGAAATTACTCAAAAATATGAACATTTAGGTGTTGATGCACGTTACCGCGCCAGTGCCGCTGCTGCAACGCCAGAAGCAAGTACCTCGGATAATGGTTTAACCTATAATTTAGGCGCGACATACAAACCGACTGATGACCTGTCTATATTTATAAACCATTCGAAGGGTCGCACTGCGTATAGCGTTTTAGGCTCTGTTTTAGGCAATGAAGCTGACCGTGATGATGCGCAGTCTCTTAGTACTGATTTAGGTATAAGAGTAAAAGCCTTTGATGATCAGGTACTCGCCTCATTCGTGGTATTTGACACTGCACGTACTAACTTAGAATATGCAAACCCTGCCTATGATGATACAAAGCCAGATCCATCGGTCCCAAAAAATTACTTTAATGGTGAAGAAAAAACCCGTGGTGTCGAGCTTGATCTAAATGCCTATTTAAATGATCAATGGAAGGTCAATATCAATGGTGTTTATCAAGATGCGCGTGAACAGAAAAACCCTAATGTGAGCACATTTGCTGCGCGTCAAAAAGGTGTGCCTTATGTAACAGCAAGCACATGGTTAACATACAGTGCTCAGTGGTTTGAACTAGCCCAGCCACTAAAATTAAGTGCGGGCGTAAAGTATGTTGATGATCGCAGTACTAATTCGTCATCATTCGGCATTCCTGATGGTTATGTACCAAGCTATACTATTTATGATGCTGCGTTAAGTTATAACACTGATAAATGGGGCTTACAGCTAAATTTAAATAATTTGTTTAATAAAGTTTATTACTCAAAAGCAATGTTTTTAGGTGGTATGCCAGGCGAAGAACGCAATGCGAAGCTAACTTTGAGCTATAAGCTTTAAGTTATAAGCTGTAAAAGCGCACAAAATGCTTGTGCGCTTTTTTACCTTTACATAGTGACTACTATACGGCCATTAATTTCACCTTTGAGCATATCGTCAAATATGTCATTGATATCTTCAAGACGTTTTTCTTCAATAATTGCTTTAACTTTGCCCTGTGCAGCAAACTCTAAACATTCTTGTAAATCTCTACGTGTGCCAACAATTGAGCCAACAACAGAAACGCCATTGAGTACAGTATCAAAAATAGGCAACGGCATATCCTCTGGAGGCAGACCAACTAACACGCATTTTCCACCACGGCGAACACTCTTATAAGCTTGCTCAAACCCCGGCTTGGATACAGCGGTACATACCACAGCATGTGCGCCCCCTACCTGCTCAAATATAGCCTCACTAGGCACACATTCTTTAAAGTCCAGTGTGATATCTGCACCTAACTCTTTTGCTAAAGCCAGTTTATCAACACCAGTATCCACTGCAATTACATTAAAGCCCATTGCCTTTGCATATTGTACCGCAAGATGCCCAAGCCCACCTACACCAACAATAGCGACCCATTGTCCTGGCTTAGCACCTGACACTTTTAGCGCTTTATAGGTTGTAACACCGGCACAAAATAATGGCGCAGCTTCTGAAAAACCTAAGCCTTCAGGGATCTTTACAACATAGTTCCCATCGGCTAAGCAATATTCTGCGTAACTACCATCAACTGAGTAACCCGTATTATGCTGTGAAAGACATAAGGTCTCTTTACCTTCTAAACAAAATTCACAATGACCACATGCACTGTATAGCCAAGGAATGCCAACACGATCACCAATTTCTAAATGAGTAATATTGCTACCCAGCTGTTCGATCACTCCAACACCTTCATGTCCTGGAACTAACGGCATTTTAGGCTTTACTGGCCAATCACCATGACAGGCATGTAAATCAGTATGACACACACCACATGCGGCTATTTTAACTAAAACATCATTGACTCCAACGGTTGGAATGGGTAAGTCTGAAATTTCTAATTTGCCTTTGTAAGTACTATTAACGGCTGCTTTCATTGCTCGTTCCTTGTTGTTGCGAAGTTGTTATTGAGTAGTTGTTGTTAAGAAATTAGTTGTCGTAATTTAGTGTACACCTTACGCGACTCTAGATGAGTAAAAATTAATCTAAATCAAACTTTAGTGATATAACTTGTTCTGAACGACATTAGTACCAGCACATAATCCCATAGGCTTGATTCAGCCAAGGAAAATTAAGCGTATTGCTCAGTAAATCTTGCTAAACATATTCAGCGTGCTAGCATTAATTTCATTATTTATTGAAACTTGAGAAGCAATGACGTTATCAGATAAGAACTTTGCCTTTGTAATGCACTGTGGCGAAATGGGCAGTCGTTGGGGTTTTAATCGCACAATCGGCCAAATGTGTGGTTTATTGATCATAACCAAAGAGCCAATGACAGCGAACGAAATCGCCGACGCCCTGAGTATATCTCGCGGTAATGTCAGTATGGGTATCAAAGAATTACAATCTTGGCGCTTAATTAAAGTGCAGCATATTCCAGGTGACAGAAAAGAATACTACGCACCCGCTGGCAGTATTTGGGATATGGCAAACCGCGTATTTGAAGAGCGTAAAAAGCGTGAGATTGACCCTACTCTCAGTTTACTCAGAGATAATTTGTTAGAGCCTGCAACCAACGACGATGAAAAGTTTGCCCAGCAACAAATGCATGAAATTCATGACCTACTCGAAACCGTCACCAAATGGTCTTCAGAACTACAGCGCTTAAGCCCTGAACAGCTACAAAGCTTAATGAAGCTAGGCTCAGGTATTGGTAAAGTACTCGACTTTAAAGATAAGATATTGAAGAAATGAAGAGTTAGCGAGGGACGAGAGTAAAGTTAGCGAGCTTTATGGAGCTAGGTTCAAGGTTCTAGGTTCTAGGTTCTAGGTTCTAGGT
>NZ_JACJEQ010000013.1:0-116247 GCF_014164125.1 Pseudoalteromonas sp. SG44-8
GAGGCATATGTTGAGCTATCAATTCCTGTTATTGAAGGCTTAACTATTTCACCAGCAATTCGATTCTCAGATCACAGTGCATATGGTAGCAACTCTACTGCTAAAGTGGGTGTAGAATACCGTCCTATCGACGACATTCTACTTCGTGGTACATGGGCTGAAGGTTATAGAGCTCCTTCAATTTCGGATTTATATGCAGGTAATTCTGATTCATTTCCTACATTAACAGATCCATGTAATTCAGTGGACGGTGTTGTACCTAACCTTCCTGGTTGTGCAGGCGTTCCAGATGGATACTCACAAGCTAATACGCAAATTCGTGAAACTCGCGTTTCTACTCCAGATTTAAAACCAGAAGAATCAGAATCAAAAACATTTGGTGTTGTATACAATCCTAGTTATGTTGATGGTTTAGAGTTCACAATCGATTACTATGACATTGAAGTTACAAATTCAATCGGTCGATATGGCTCTCCACGTATATTGAGCGAATGTGCTACTGGTGAAAATGCTAAGTCTTGTGATTATATTGAACGGGACTCTAATGGTAATGTTACAGATTTACGTAACTTCCTGCAGAATTCAGGTGATTATAATGTTGAAGGTATTGATTTCTATACAGCTTATAAATTTGATACTGAATACGGTAGCTTTAAAACGTCACTAGACTTGTCATATGTGATGACAAATGAATTTGATGGTGAAGACCAAGTTGGTATTCAGTATGGGAATGGAGGTTTCCCTGAATATAAAGGTACATTTGCAGTTGATTGGTCGATGGGTGATTTTGACGCTCATTGGCAAACACGCTATGTAGATCGTTTACATAACAACTACGATATTTTATATGGAGCTGAGAACTATCCAGGTATGGCTGCGGAGATCGGTTCTTACTTTGTGCATGATGTTTCAGTTGGTTATGCGCTAGATGCCTATAACACAAAGCTTTCATTAGGTATAGAGAATTTATTTGCTAAAGAACCAACGCCAGAATATAGCAATAACGATGTAGCAACATCTACAAACAACTTCTCAGTTACTGAGTATGATGTGAATATGGACCGCTTTGTATATTTACGAGCAACGATTAAATTTTAATGCATTATTAATAATTTAATTTAAAGCCACTCTAGAGTGGCTTTTTTTATGAGGTAAAAAATGGTTGAGTTAAAAAATACAACTGAAAAGCTGGAGTGTATACAAAAAGAGTATATGAAGAATAAAAAGGTCATACTCTCAGACGTATGGACAGATGAAAGTGCATCACTTTTGCACGAAGCGGTCGAAAATAAGACGAGTTTTCTAAATGCTTTTGCTATAGATGGTAAATATATTCAATCTTCAGATCGTGAATTAGAGAATATGACTACAGAAGAAAAAAGAGAACTCCAAAGGACAATCTATAAAGATGCTTCAAATGGAATAGGCTTTTTTATGGGCGACATAATATCAATAAAAATACAGAATTTTCTTTATATAAAGCTCTTTTTAATTATCTGAATTCAGATGTTTGCCTTAACTTTATTCGACAGATCACTGGTAATGAAAATGTAATTAGTGCAAGTGTACAAGTAACACGCTATATATCAGGTAATTTTTTAACAAGGCATAATGATGTGCCACCTAGTGAAGGTAGAGCTATTGCCTATGTGTTTGGTTTTACACCAAACTGGCATCCTGATTGGGGTGGTTTACTACACTTTTTTAATGCTGAAGGGGGGATGGTTGATACATTTTTCCCGAAAAATAATACTCTTAGTTTATTTGATGTAAACTTACCACATTCAGTAAGTTACGTAACACCTTTCGCAAAGTATCCAAGATATTCTATTACTGGTTGGTTCAATGTAATTTAGCCTTATATTTAAGGCATATTCATAGGTTAGATCTTAAGAAAAATTGAAGTTGAACTATGTTAATGATCAAATAGTTACGCCAATAAAAACATGACCAAAAACAGAGTTCAGCCGCAGATTAACCAAGTTTCAAATCAATTTAAAGCCCTTATCTCAGAAAAGCATCTAATTAAGCTTGCAAAAACCTCTGGATTTCAAATTCGACACCGTTGCCGATTGATTGTTTATCTGCTCAAAGCTGTATTCAAAAGCTTATCTTGCTTGCAAGACGCTAACTTGCCAGATATCCATCAGAACCTGCGAACGCAGGCTAATTGCACGATAAACTATAAACCTTTTCATAATCAGATTAGAAACCTGCCTTGACTGAACTAGTCCGTGAACTCGTTACTTAAGCGATGTCTAAATTGACTGTAACACGCTGGATAAAACCTTTTTTACCCAGCTAGGAATACAGCGAGTGTTATTGCAAGATGGCTCATCATTTGTTCTACATGATGAATTAGCTGTGGTTTTTGCTGGTCGCTTTACTGCTATAAGTCCTGCCGAAATTGAGTTGCATGTTACCTACGACCTATTAAACTAACAGCCTTGTGAAATAGATACCCGTCCTGATGTTGACACTGAGCTAGCCTTTTTACCTGGTCGTCACACACTAGAAAATACGTTATTACTTGCTGATACAGGGTATTTTGACTTAGATTACTTTGAGCAAATATCTCAAGATGGCGGCTACTTTTTGGTCAGAGCGAATAAAAACATTAACCCAACCGTCACATCAGCTTATTACGCTGGTGTAGAGCTTAAAGAAAATAATAGTAAACTCAAAAATTTGCCCGAGAAGTGGGGTAGTCAGCCACTTGAGTTAACAGTACGCTGGAAGAAAAATGGATCCGAGTATATGCTTATTTATCTACCCAATGAAAAGCGCCCCGTTTCCCCTGTTACTAATTTAAAAGAATACAGTTTAACCTTGATGAGTTACTCGATATATACGCGACTCGTTGACAAATCGATTATTTTTCAAAGAGCTAGAGTCATGGAATAACTCAAGGGGTTTTATTAAAAAAAACCGCATATTGCAGAATCGCTGGTTTGGCTGAGCATACTGCGAACACAGTGTAATTATAAGATACACCGTGTACTTGATCAACTAGCGGTAAATTGTAAGCGGCAATTCATTGAAAAAATAATGATATTTGCCGTTTAAAATAGGTAGATCACACGACCTGCGTTCCTTAAGAACTAAGTTATGATAGTCTATAACAATGGTTAGTTTCTTAATTTTATATATGCAGTGTTGTAATTAGATTTTGAAATTAACTAACTGCTGCGTAAAAACAACCAAAACCGGGTAGGGTAAGGGTTTGTTTCTCTAAGCTGCCATTGTGATGATTCAATTCTGTATGTTGCACAATATCAGTGTGTTCAATGTTGAGGCTTGCAGGCTCTTGAGCTAGGTTAAATACGCACAACATAGTCTGGCCTGCAAAACGACGGTAAAAAGCTAACAATGGCTCAGGGGTATTAATAAATTCAATATCGCCTTCGAGTAAGATAGCTTGTTGCTTACGCCATGTCATAAAATGGCGGAACGCATTTAGAATCGAATCGCTATCGCTATCTTGTTTGCTTACAGTCTGGCGTTTGTGGTTTTCGTCAACAGGTAACCAAGGTTTCGTTGCAGAAAATCCGGCCTGTTCACCGTCATCATTGTGCCATGGCATAGGCGTACGACAGCCATCTCGGCCTTTAAAGTTTGGCCAAAAAGTTATCCCATATGGGTCTTGTAAGTCTTCAAACGCCACACTTGCTTCGCCAAGACCTAGCTCTTCACCTTGGTACATACATACACTACCGCGCAATGAAGCGAGTAGGGCGGTAAGCATTTTACACTGCTCTGAGTTTACTTCACCATTGTTACTCCAACGACTAGCAACACGTTCTACATCATGGTTACTAAAGGCCCAGCATGGCCAGCCTTCTGTCATTCGTTCTTCCAATGTTTTAACTGTTGTACGAATATACTCACTGCTATAATCATTGGTTAGTAGCTCAAAACTGTAACCCATATGCAATTTATCGCCACCGGCTGTGTATTCAGCCATAGTAGCAAGTGAATCCTCGGATGATATTTCACCCAAAGACACGGTACCAGGATACTTGTCTAACAGGGTACGAATATCTTGCATAAAGCTGATATTTTCAGGTTGGGTATTATTATAATGATGATACTGAAATGCATATGGATTATCTTCGCTAAAACCACGGCCTTGGCGTTTTTCTGGTGGTTTGGCTGGGTTATCACGTAGCTGTGCATCGTGATAACAAAAGTTAATTGCATCTAGGCGAAAACCATCTACCCCTTTTTTAAGCCAAAACTCAACATTATCTAATACTGCTTGACGTACATCTGGATTATGAAAATTAAGATCCGGTTGTTCAGTAAAAAAGTTGTGTAAATAATACTGGCCACGACGCGGCTCCCATTGCCAAGCAGGGCCACCAAAAATTGAAAGCCAGTTGTTTGGCTGTGTGCCATCTGGTTTTGCATCAGCCCATACATACCAATCAGATCTGTCGTTAGTTTTGTCTTCTCGGCTATCTAAAAACCATTGATGTTGGTCTGATGTGTGGCTCAATACTTGATCAATAATAATTTTAATATCACGTTGATGAGCTTGTGCAATGAGCTCGTCAAAGTCATTAAGATCGCCAAAAAGAGGGTCTACGTCACGATAATCGCTGATATCATAGCCAAAGTCTTTCATTGGTGATTTAAAAAATGGTGAGATCCAAATAGCATCAACACCCAGACTTTTAATATAGTCTATCCGGCTGATGATCCCTTTTAAATCACCAATGCCGTCACCGTTGGTATCTTGAAAACTGCGCGGATAAACCTGATAAATCACGGCGCCCTTATACCACTGCTGTTGAGCCATTTTTTTCTCCATCGTGACAACACTTCCCATTTAATTATTACTGTTTAGAAATGGTGTGTTCGTAATCTTGTTAGCAGTTCGATTGAAACGAACTACGTTATTTTTTAAAAAGCATACGTGAAGGGCTTGATACTGTAAAAAGGATGCATACGTATGCATGCTAAATAGATCGCTTTAATAAGGAAAACAGCTTCTGAAAAACCTACGAATAAAGGTATGTGAGCGGCAAATGAATGTTTACCAATTCTCGTTTTCGTATCATTAACAAAGTAGCAAATCCAACTTGGTGCATATTATATGGGTTCTGTAGCGTTATGGTGCATTGCAATTAATGGTCTTACCAATTGGCATTTTGTAAGAGGAGCGAGCAGGACTCGAATGTAAAGTGTGAATGCACTAATAATTAAGGTATTAAACTGTAAATTGCCGCACCAAAGGAGCTCGAAGCAGTGCATATTTCTTTTATAAAATAGAATGATCAATTGCCTCATCTTTATACCTATAAAAACAAGGTGTTGCCATTATTTGTGTGAATTTTTTGTTAAAGTTATTGGTTTTACACTAGTCTGAATACGTATGCATAAAGTTGTTAATAAAATAAAACGGGCGTTAATATTCATCCTGACAACAAAATAGCTAACAAATGGTTTGCTTCTATCACAAGCAACTCGCTAAAAGTTAGTAATATAAAATTGGGTAACGGGAAACACATCATGTCTATGTTCAAACCAAGTATATTAACAATTGCACTTGCAACCGCAGGTATTAGCAGTTTCTCTTCATACGCACAAGAAGAGCAACAAACCGCAAAGAATGACGTTGAAGTCATCGAAGTTAAAGGTTTTCGCGGCAGCGTTGTAGAGTCAATCAATACAAAGCGTTTTTCATCAGAGGTGGTTGAATCTATCTCTGCAGAAGATATTGGTAAATTACCAGACTCATCAATTGCAGAGTCAATTGCCCGTTTACCAGGCCTTACTGCACAGCGTTTAGATGGTCGAGCAAGCCGAGTAAGTGTGCGTGGTTTTAGCGAAAATGAAAGTGCTACAACCTTTAATGGTCGTGAGCAAGTATCGATTGGTGACAATCGTGGTGTTGAGTTTGACCTTTATCCGTCAGAAATAATGAGCGGTGTAACCGTATATAAAACGCCAAGTGCAAGCCTAGACGCGGAAGGTATCGCCGGTGTTATCGACATGCAAACTGTAAAGCCTTTAAGTAAAGGTGAGCGCGTGATCATGTTTAATGGTCAATTAGAGCAAACAGGTTTTGATAAATTAAATCCAGATGGTGATGACCAAGGTTTTCGGGGTACAGTATCGTATATCGACCAATTTGCAGACGATACAATTGGTGTTGCATTTGCTTACAACAAAATGAGCTCACCAAACCAAGAAAAACGCTGGAACTCTTGGGGTTATCCTGAGTTTACGGGTGATGACGGCCAAACGTATTCAATACTCGGTGGTGCAAAACCGTTCGTGCGATCATCTACTCTAGAACGCGATTCTGCAATGTTAGTCGTTGAAGCAGCACCAACCGATCGTTTAAGTATGACATTTGATGCGCTTTATGTTGATTTTTCAGATGAAAAAATCCTTCGTGGTATTGAAGTTCCATTTGCATGGGGACAAGGTACAATTGATCCTAACTCAGCCGTAGTTGACTCTGAAAGTGGCTTTATTACTAGTGCTGTAACCCAAGGCCAACGTGTAGTAGTACGTAATGACTACGAAGAGCGTAATGCTGATTTAACGCAGTTTGGTTTTAACACTAAATATAACATAGATGATTCTTGGTCAGTTGAACTTGACGCCAGCCGCTCTGAAGTTGAACGCCAAATTTGGAGTATCGAAAGCTATTCTGGTACTGGCCGAGGCGATGCAAATGGTATTGCTGATAACATTGGTTATGAGTTTGATGGTGGGAACACCGGTGCACAGTTTTCTCCTCAGCTAGACTACAGTGATTATGGCTTAATTCAATTAGGTGGTCCATTATCATGGGGGTCAAGTGCAGCTCTAAACAATAAATATGGCTTATCAGGAACAGCTTACGAAAATACTGCACAAGATGGCTTTATTAATGCCCCTGAAATTAATGATGAACTAATTACATTAAAGTTAGCGGCAAGCAAATTACTTGAAAACGAGTATTTTAGTAAAGTAAGCTTTGGTATTTCATACCGTGACCGCGAAAAGAGTAAAGTGTCTGAAGGTTACTTCATGACTTTAAAAGACTTTTCATTATCAAACCCAGGTATGCTATCGATTCCTGAACAATATCGTAAAGGTACAGCTAGCCTTGATTTTATCGGCATGGGCAACATGGTTGCTTATGACACTAACGGTTTAGTAAACGACGGTTACTATGATTTACTACAAGAAAGCCTGACTGATCAAAAACATAAAACGCAATCTTGGACAGTCAAAGAAGAAGTTACTGCAGTATTCGCACAACTCGATATCAATGCTGAACTCGGATCAATACCGGTCAGAGGTAATATTGGTGCTCGCTATGTACAAACAGATCAATCCTCGCAAGGTTTTGCAGCAAATACTGTTGATGGTCTAGTGGTTGTTTCATCTACAGATGTAAGTCATGACTATAGCCACTTTTTACCAAGTATAAATCTATCGTTTGCAATTGATGAAGACCAAACCATTCGTTTTGGTGCTGCAAAAACTATTTCACGTGCTCGTCTTGACGAAATGAATGCATCAATTAATGCTTCATATAATCAGCAACCAGATGAAAATGGTAATTATTGGAGCGTATCAGGTGGTAATCCGAAGCTTGAGCCTAAAGAAGCCACAGGTTTAGATATAAGCTATGAAAATTACTTTAATGCAGAAGGTTACTTTGCTGCAGCGTTTTTCTATAAAGATATTACGCAATGGATTTTTGATGGTAGTTATGAAGTTGATATGTCTGGAGTTGCAGACCCATCAACAGGTCAAATTCCGGCTAACTCAACTGGCTCTGGCTCAGGTAAAGTAAATGGTGGCGAAGGTGATCTTTGGGGTTACGAACTATCACTGGCATTACCGTTTAATATTTTTCACTCATCGTTAGAGGGTTTTGGCTTAATTGCAAGTCATACTGGTGTAGAGCAAGACCTGACTGATCAAAATGGTAACGAGTATGAACTACCAGGGTTATCAGACCAAATTGACAGCTTAACGGTTTATTTTGAGCGTAGCGGTTTTCAAGCACGTACAAGTATGAGAAAACGTAGCGACTTCAAAGGCGATGTTTACGGTTTGGGTTTTGCGACAACACAGGTTGATATCAAAGGCGAAACTATCTGGGATGCTCAAATTGGTTATGACTTTAGTGAAGGTAGCATTGAAAGTTTGAACGGCTTGAGTGTTACGTTCCAAGTGCAAAATATCACTGAAGAACCATTTGTATCGCTTCAAGGCAACAGTGATTTACAAGTACGTGATTACCAAGATTACGGCCGTACTTTCCTACTTGGCTTTAGCTATAAGCTATAATTTTTTTTAGCGTTGAAAGGCCCTTGTAATTTGTTTTACAAGGGCTTTTTTATATCGCTCAACTACACTGATAAAAGTACATAACGGTGGAAGCGTGAATGCAAAAGCAAAAGTTAAAACACATAATTATTGCCGGTGGTGGTACTGCAGGTTGGATCACTGCGGCGTTACTTAATAAAGTGCTAGGTAAAGTAGTTAATATCACCCTCATTGAGTCGGATCAAATTGGTACGGTCGGAGTTGGGGAAGCTAGTATTCCGCCGATACTTCACCTAAACGCGGCATTAGGAATCCACGAGAGTGAGTTTATCAAAGCAACACAAGCAACAATTAAGCTCGGCATTGAGTTTGAAAATTGGCGCGAAAAGCATCACAAATATATGCATGCCTTTGGTGATGTTGGGAAAGACTTCCCATTTTGTGAGTTTTACCACTTTTGGCTGAAGGCTAAGCAGCAAGGTAGTGAGACAGATTTTTGGGACTTTTCACTTAACTATCAAGCAGCAAAACAGCATAAGTTTACTCATTTAAAATACATACCTAATACACAGCTAGCAGGTCTAAGTTATGCTTATCATTTTGACGCCACCTTGTACGGAGAATTTTTAAAAGAGCTGACTATATCACGCGGTGTTAAACGCATTGAGGGTAAAATTGCTGATGTTCAGCAATGCCCAGAGACCGGTTTTGTAAAGGCACTTGAGCTGTTAGATGGGCAAATAATTTCAGGCGATTTATTTATAGATTGCACAGGGCTAAGCGCACTGCTAATCGAAAAGACCTTAAATACGGGGTTTGAGGATTGGTCACATTGGCTGCCATGTGATAGTGCTATTGCGGTACAAACTAAAACGGCTACAGAGCCAGTGCCTTATACGCGTTCTATTGCACATAGCGCAGGCTGGCAGTGGCAAATACCATTACAACATCGTGTAGGTAATGGCCTAGTATATTCAAGTCGACACTTAACCGATGAGCAAGCGAAGCTGAAACTGCTTGATAATATTCCCGGTGAACCAATTACAGAGCCTAGAGTGATTCGTTTCAAAACAGGGCGAAGGCGAAAGCAATGGCATAAAAATGTGGTCGCTATTGGTTTATCTAGCGGCTTTTTAGAGCCGTTAGAATCGACCAGTATCCACCTTATTCAAACCGCCGTGATTCGGTTAATAAAGTTTTTTCCGAATAATGGAATTAAGCAGTCATTAATAGATGCATATAACATGCAAAGCCAAATCGAAATTGAGCGGATCCGCGACTTTATTATTTTGCATTACAAATTGACTGAGCGCACTGACAGCGCATTTTGGCGCCAGTGTAAGCAAATGAATATACCTAAATCACTGCAAACTAAAATCGATTTATTTAAGCAAACAGGTAAATTAATTAGAGAAGATGATGAACTTTTTGCCGAAGTTGCATGGCAGCAAGTAATGATAGGTCAAGGGCTTGGAGCGCAGGATTATCACCCACTCGCAGATGCACTGAGTGATGAACAACTCGCAGAGTTATTTGGTAATTTAAAAACTCTGATTAGTGGTACGGTAAACAAATTGCCGACTCATAGTGAATTTTTAGCGAGGATGAAAAATAATTAATATGAAATCACTCATTCATATCTTTTTATTAAGCACGCTTTTAGGGATGTGTTTAAACGCCAATGCAATAACTATATCACCACAAAACTGGTGGGTTGGTATGCAAAATAATACCTTGCAAATTATGCTGCATGATCAAGGTATTGCTAAGCAACAATGGCAATTAGCATCTTACTCAGGGGTGAGTTTAAAAAGTGTAACTAAAACAGATAACCCAAATTACGCTTTTTTAAATATTGAAATAAATCCAATCGCAAAGCCAGGTGTTTTAGTGTTTAGCAGCAAATCAGGG
Organism: Pseudoalteromonas sp. SG44-8; assembly: GCF_014164125.1. Lineage (NCBI taxonomy): Bacteria > Pseudomonadati > Pseudomonadota > Gammaproteobacteria > Alteromonadales > Pseudoalteromonadaceae > Pseudoalteromonas > Pseudoalteromonas sp. SG44-8. The sequence continues at coordinate 10,192 of NZ_JACJEQ010000013.1, forward strand.
GAGCGTTTTGAGTATCAATTGCATGCACGTAAAGCTAATAGCAGTAAACGTAACGGTTTTGATAGCAGTGATACCATTTACTTAATTAATCCGGATCGCTTTGCTAATGGCGATAGCAGCAACGACACAGTAAAAGGAATGCTTGAGGCTGCAAATCCAATTGAGCGAGGTGGGCGTCACGGTGGCGACATTCAAGGTGTAATTAACGCACTGCCGTATTTGCAAAAACTGGGCGTAACCCAGCTTTGGTTAACACCACCGCTTGAAAATGATATGCCCAGCTACTCTTATCACGGTTATGCAATTACCGATTTTTACACTATCGACCCACGCATGGGCTCAAATGAGTTATATCGCGAGTTATCAGCCAAAGCGAAACAACACGGTATTGGTATAGTGATGGACCTAGTGCTTAATCACTTTGGCTCTGAGCATGAATGGATGACAGATAAACCCACATCAGATTGGATCAATTTTAATGGCGAGTTTGCAAACGGTAAACATGCTACCAGCCATGCTCGTCAAACCATTCAAGACCCACATGCAAGTGAGTTTGATAAACGCCAGTTCAGCGATGGCTGGTTTGTAGCCACAATGCCGGATCTAAACCAGCGGCAACCGTTATTAGCAAACTACCTTATCCAAAATGCTATTTGGTGGATTGAATACGCCGACTTAAGCGGTATTCGCGTTGATACCTATTCATATTCAGACAAAGCCTTTTTAGCTGACTGGACTAAAGCCATAATGACTGAGTATCCCGCTTTTAATATTGTTGGCGAAGAGTGGACCACCAATCCTGCGATTGCTTCATATTGGCAAGCAGGAAAGGTAAATAACGACGGCTATACCTCAAGCTTACCAAGCGTGATGGATTTTTCATTACAAGAGTCAGTTATTCAAGCACTTAATGAAGAGGAGAGTTGGAACACTGGCTGGGTAAAAGTGTATCAATCAATCGCCAATGACTTTTTATACCCAAATCCAGACAACTTGCTCGTGTTTGCCGATAACCACGATATGAGCCGAGTTTACACTCAGCTTAAGCAAGATCTTGCTAAAACGAAAATGGCGATGACTATGTTGCTTACCACTCGTGGTATTGCACAAATGTATTATGGCACCGAAGTATTGCTTGATAATACGGGCAGTAATGATCACGGTGATATCCGTATTGATTTCCCCGGTGGTTTTAAAGGTCAGCCAAGTAATGCTTTTACAGGACAAGGGTTATCAGATGAGCAGCGTGATATGCAGCAAACCATCACCACCTTACTTAATTTTAGAAAGCAAAGCCCAGCAATAGCGCAAGGTAAACTGGTTCATTTTAGTCCTAAATCAGGTATATACAGTTACGCGCGGATAAGTGAACAGCAAACTTTGTTGGTGTTTTTAAATAAAAATACCGCAGCAAAAAACTGGTCATTAGCGTATCTGCAAGAGGTTATTGGGCAATACAAACAGGCTGTGAGTCTTTTTACTGAACAGCAAATAAATATAACAGATACAGTGACCTTAGCGCCTATGAGTGCAACGGTATTAATAATTGAATAAAGCCTGTGTGAATACGTATGCAGCCGCTGTCAGTCAGTGGCAGTTCACTTTAGTATTAAATTTATAATAAAAATGACGTTTAAATGACAACCCATTAAAACGTCAGATCTAAGTAAGAACATTATGACAACAAATAAAACCACAATTAGTACATTCAAATATGGCTCATGGGTATTAGCTAGTAGCTTGTTATTGTCGAGCTGCTCAGATGAGCCAACAACCCCCAGTACTGACAAAAAGGTAGCTGAACAAGTTAACGAGCATTCAAAGCCGGTTGTGTATCAGGTATTCACGCGCTTATTTGGTAATACGCAAACAGCCAATATTCCGTGGGGAACCAAAGAGCAAAATGGCGTAGGCACATTTAGTGACTTTAATGATACTGCTTTAAGTGGCATTAAAGAACTTGGTACCACCCATATTTGGTATACCGGCGTGTTACACCATGCTTTGGTCGGCGATTACAGCCAATATGGAATTAGCCAAGATGACCCGGATGTAGTGAAAGGCCGTGCCGGCTCGCCGTATGCAATTAAAGATTATTACGATGTAAACCCAGATTTAGCCATTAATCCAGAGCGCCGCCTCGAAGAGTTTGCTGCATTAATTGAGCGCACCCATCGACACGGTATGAAAGTGGTCATTGATATTGTGCCAAATCATGTGGCGCGTCATTATCAATCAACCGCTAAACCCGCTGGAGTTAAAGATTTTGGTGAGCAAGATGACACCAGCGTAGAGTATGCCCGCGATAATAACTTTTATTACGTTACTGGGCAGTCATTTCAAGTACCAACCATTGAAAACTACCAAGTGCTAGGCGGTAATGCCCACCCACTTGCTGATAGCTTATTTGCTGAAACGCCTGCAAAATGGACTGGTAATGGTGCCCGTGCTGCTAAGCCTGATATAAACGACTGGTACGAAACAGTTAAAGTAAATTATGGCGTAAAACCTGACGGTAGTTATGACTTTCCAACTCTGCCCGATGAGTATGCTACTAAAGATTTACGCGCGCACTTTGAGTTTTGGCAGGATAAAGAGTTGCCAAACAGCTGGTATAAGTTTCGTGATATCGCGCTATATTGGCTCGATAAAGGCGTAGATGGCTTTCGTTATGATATGGCCGAAATGGTACCTGTAGAGTTTTGGAGCTTTCTAAACTCATCAATCAAGATGCACAACCCAGAGGCATTTTTACTAGCCGAAGTATACAATCCCGCACTATATCGCCCGTATATCCAGCAAGGAAAAATGGATTACTTGTACGATAAAGTCGGCTTTTACGACACCTTAAAAGCTGTTATGCAAGGCACGCAACCGGCAGACACTATTTTTAATGCTCAGCAAAAAGTGGCTGACATAGAGCAGCATATGCTGCACTTTTTAGAAAACCATGACGAACAACGTATCGCCAGCCCTGACTTTGCAGGTAGTAGTGAAAAGGGCAAACCCGCATTAGTAGTATCAAACCTTATTAGCCGTGCGCCAACACTATTATATTTTGCTCAAGATGTGGGTGAAGATGGCTCTGAAGATGCAGGCTTTGGCAAACCAACTCGCACCAGTATTTTTGACTACATTGGCGTGCCAGCGCATCAAGCGTGGATGAACAACGGCAAGTTTGATGGTGCTTTATTAACACCGGCACAAGGTCAATTACGTGAATATTACAAAGCCGTTATGGCGTTGAGTAAACATCCTGCAGTTGTAGCTGGTGACATGCAACCACTGATGGTTACTGGCAGCGAAAAAGTTGCTGCGTTTAGCCGCAGTATCGGTAATCAACAAATTTGGGTGGTGAGTAATTTTGCTGAGCAAGTCAGTCAGATCAGTATTGATATTCCACTTAACACACTGACGCAAAATACCAGCGAAAAATTACAATTGCTTGATTTGCTAGAGGCGAATCAAAACGCCGAGCTAACTATTACAGCTGAGCAGGCACACATTAGTTTAACTTTAAATGCGCTTAGCAGTGCAGTATTAACCACTGGAGCTCATAATGAAAAATAACAAACCAGATCTAAGTTTTTGGCAAATATGGAACATGTGCTTTGGCTTTTTAGGCATTCAATTTGGCTTTGCACTGCAAAACGGTAATGTAAGCCGAATATTTCAAACCCTTGGGGCTAATGTAGATGACATTCCTATTTTGTGGGTAGCAGCACCACTCACAGGGTTAATTGTACAGCCAATTATTGGTTACTGGAGTGATAAAACCTGGGGCAAATTAGGCCGCCGTCGTCCGTTTTTTTTATACGGCGCTATTTTAACCACATTATCGTTATTTATTATGCCAAACTCACCAACACTTTGGATTGCAGCGGGCATGCTATGGATAATGGATGCATCGATTAACGTCACTATGGAACCATTTCGCGCCCTTGTAGGCGATAACCTACCAAACAAACAGCGTGCTACTGGCTATGCAATGCAAAGCTTTTTTATAGGCGTAGGCGCCGTGGTTGCTTCTGCACTCCCTTGGATGATGACGAACTGGTTTGATATTGCCAACACCGCCGCTGCAGGGCAAATTCCTGATTCAGTAAAGTACTCATTTTACTTTGGTGCAGTTGTATTGCTGGTCGCAGTGGGCTGGACAATTATAACCACCAAAGAATATTCACCTGAAGAATTGGCCGCATTTAATCAACAAGAGCAAACTCAGGCTGAACAGGCTGTATCTGCTCAAATTAACTTTAGTAAAGGCGGCAGTGTATTTACTGTTTTAGGGCTTGCCGTACTTGGTTTAGTCATGGGATTAAACCTAGAAAAAGAGCTGTACCTATTGGCAGCTGGCTTAGTGAGTTTTGGCGTTATTCAATTTATTGCAGCCGCACTACAGGCAAAAAACCACACCAGCGGTGGCTTTTACCAAGTCGTTAACGATGTATTTACCATGCCAGAGGCGATGAAACAACTTGCTTGGGTACAGTTTTTTAGCTGGTTTGCATTATTTGCCATGTGGATTTACACCACCTCAGCGGTAACCAGTTTTCATTATGGTAGCAGCGACACAAGTTCAGCGGCGTATAACAACGGTGCAGACTGGGTGGGTATTTTATTTGCGGCTTACAACGGTTTTGCTGCATTGGCGGCTTTATGTATCCCGATCATCGTTAAGCGTGTTGGTTTAAAACTAGCGCATGCACTTAACCTTATTTTAGGTGCGTTAGGTTTGGCGAGCTTTATGTTTATACAAGATCCGAGCTTACTTATTTGGCCAATGATAGGTATTGGTTTTGCGTGGGCGTCTATTTTGTCATTGCCTTACGCCATGTTAAGTACCTCAGTACCGAGTCATAAAATGGGTGTGTATATGGGAATATTTAACTTTTTTATTGTGATCCCACAATTATTAGCCGCCAGTGTACTTGGCCTTATACTTCGTCACTTTTTCCAAAATCAACCTATTTACGCATTGATGCTAGGTGCTGTGTCTTTTGTACTTGCAGCGGTTGCCGTACTGCGTGTTAAACAGTCTTAATTTAAGGGTCTAAAATGAAAAAATATAACCTAATTACCACGACAATATTGGCCGCAGGCCTTGTAGGTTGTGGCGTGCAAAATACGCAAACCAGTGCAGTAGCGCAAACATCAGTGAGTGCGCCAGGCGCACCAGGCGAAGCACCATTTTGGGCATACGCAGGTAAAACCGGGATAGGCACGTCTTTTGAGCAATACCAAAATGGCCATTACAGTGACGACGCGCCAACAGCTAAAGTGTCAAAAGTATGGTTTTCGATTGCTAAAGGGATGATCACCGAAACCATGTTTGGGCTTATTCATCAAGCGCAAATTAAAGACATGCAATTTGTTGTAGTAGGAAAAGATTTTACAGTCACCGAAGCTGATGATTTAGACGTTACTATTGACTACTTATACAAAGACGATAAAGGCCGCCCGTTATCATTAGCATACAAAGTAGTAAGCAAAGACAAACAAGGTCGCTTTAGCCTAGAAAAACATATATTTACCGATCCAGACGGGCAAAGCTTATTTGTACGCAGTATTTTTAATACCCAGCTCGACGGTGTAAAAGCTTATGTAACAGTTAACCCTTATATAAACAACAACGGCTTAGATGACTTTGCAAAAACCACCGAGCAAGGGCTGGTAGCGTGGCAGGGGGATAATTACTTGTCATTGCAAGGTGCACAGCCATTTAAACAAACAAGTGTCGGTTTTACGGGCGTGAGTGATGGTTTAAGCCAGCTTAAAACAACTCAGCAGCTTACCCGCGTTTATAAAACTACCGGTGAACAATCGGGGAATGTTAGTTTATTAGCAGAGCTAGGTGAAATTGGTAAAAACAGTCAATTCGATTTAAGCCTAAGCTTTGGCAACAACCAGCAAGCAAGTTTTAAAGAAGGCCAAGCTACGCTAGCCAAAGGTTACCAAGCTGTGCTTGATAGTTACAACGGTAAAGGCGAAGCCCTTGGTTGGCAAGACTACCTGCAAAGCCTTGCACCACTGACTAGCATGAGCGAGCAAACCGCTGATAACGGCAAATTACTTTATACCAGTGCTATGGTGTTAAAAGCCCAAGAAGACAAGACCCATGCAGGGGCGCTTATTGCGTCTTTATCTAACCCATGGGGCGAAACAGTGTCAGCTAAAACGGGCTCTACCGGTTATAAAGCCGTATGGGTGCGTGACTTTTATCAAGTTGCCATGGCATTTATGGCCATGGGCGATACTGCAACAGCCAAAACCGCATTTGAATACCTTGAAAAAGTACAAGTAAACAGCAAAACCCCGGGCAACAACGGCGACACAGGGTGGTTTTTACAAAAAACACACGTAGATGGCGAGCTTGAATGGGTAGGCGTACAGCTAGACCAAACCGCTATGCCTATCATGCTAGCGTGGAAGCTTCATCAGGCAGATGTGTTAAGTGATGCTGAGCTAACTGATTGGTATACCCGCATGTTAAAACCGGCCGCTGACTTTTTGGTAGACGGTGGGCGCGCTAAAATTCTATGGAACGACATGCAAATAACCCCACCTGCGACTCAACAAGAGCGCTGGGAAGAGCAAGCAGGGTATTCGCCATCAACCACCGCTGCTGTTGTTGCCGGTTTAATTACCGCAGCCGATATCGCTAAACTAGCAGGAGATGAGGTGAATGCTAAACGCTACCTTGCAACAGCAAAAAGTTACAACGCCGATATAGAAAGTATGATGTTTACCACCGCAGGTAATTTAGAATCAAACGCTTCAGACGGCGAGTATTTTATTCGCATTGGCCAAGATAAAAACGCCAACTCAAATACCAAAATTAACGCTAATAATGGCCGTGACGGGTTTAACAAAAAACAAATACTTGATGGTGGATTTTTAGAGTTGGTTCGCTATGGCGTACGTGATGCACTAGCACCTAGCATAGTAAAAACATTGCCAGAATATGATGACGAAACCCTAACAGATAACCTACAAGTTAAATACAGCTTTGAGTTTACTGATGGCAGCGGCACATTTGCAGGCTACCGCCGTTATGGTAACGACGGATACGGTGAAGACGAAGTAACCGGCGCTAACTATGCGCAAGGTGGAAAAAATAGCCCAGGGCAACGTGGGCGAGTTTGGCCATTTTTTACTGGTGAGCGAGGTCATTATGAAATTGCAGCCGCGAATGCCAATAATACATTAGATGCAACAAAACAGCAGGCTATTAAAAATAGCTATGTAAAAGGCCTAGAGCAATTTGCTAACGAAGGCATGATGCTACCAGAACAAGTATGGGATGGCGTAGGCAACAATAAAGCAGGATACACGTTAGGCGAGGGCACTAACTCGGCCACACCACTGGCGTGGACGCATGCTGAATACGTGAAGCTAGTTCGCTCATTAAGTGACAAGCAAGTATGGGATCATTACCCAGTTGTTACTAAAGCACTAAAATAAACGCAAACTAATAAAATAGCCGTAGTGAAATACGGCTATTTTGTTTATAACAATAACAACGAGGCTGTAATGAAAACCTTTACCTTAAGCGTGTTGGCACTGGCACTCATGCTAACAGGCTGCCAAAGCGCACCATCATTAAATAACAACACTAATAACACCGAAACATCGCAATTAAACACTGAGCAACACGCAACGCCTTGGTGGCAAAATGCGGTATTTTATCAAATCTGGCCACGTAGTTTTTACGACAGCGATGCTGATGGCCATGGCGATTTTAATGGTATGACCCAAAAACTCCCGTATCTGCAAGAGCTCGGCGTTAACGCATTGTGGTTAACCCCCATGTTTGAAGCACCGTCGTATCATGGCTATGATTTTACTGAATTTTACCAAGTAGAAAACGACTACGGCAGCATGGCAGAGTTTGAAGCCTTTATAAAAGCCGCTGATGATAAAGGCATGAAAGTCATACTTGATTTAGTTATTAATCATATATCAAGTAACCATGAATGGTTTCAGCGTTCAGCAAAACAACAAGCCCCTTTTGCTGATTACTTTATTTGGCGCGACGATATGCCAAAAGCCGGTAGCGGTTGGGGCCACGCATGGAGTGATAACGACAAGCCCGATGCCGTATGGCATTGGAATGAAACACGCCAGCAATATTACTACGGCGCGTTTGGTGCCAGCCAACCTGACTTAAATTTACGCCACCCTGATGTTATTGCTGAAATGGAAAAAATGGCTAAGTTTTGGCTTGATAAAGGCGTTGCAGGTTTTAGGTTAGACGCTGTGCGCTTTGCCATGGAAAGCGGCGGCAATGCACAGGCCGACACAGACGAAACCATAGCTTACTGGCAGCACTTTAATCAGTATGTAAAAAGTGTGAACCCTGAGGCGTATTTAGTAGGTGAAGCCTGGGCCGATATTCCTGTGGCAGCCAAGTATTATGGTGCAGGGAAGGGGCTTGATCAGGGCTTTGATTTTGAAGTGGGCTATAAAATACTGGGTTTGTTAAAACCAGATGCCAGTGGCGAAGCGCAATTTGGCACCATGCAATCTAACCAACAAATCAACGCAGTTGATGCCAATGTGCTCAAACAAAATTTACAGCAACGTATTGACTCAGCCGCACCGCTTGATTTTTTTGCGCCGTTTTTAACTAATCACGACCAAGAACGTATCGCTTATCAACTTGCAGAGCACGACGATAAAGCAAAACTTGCCGCTGCGATGTTATTTAGCTCCCCTGGTACACCGTATATTTATTACGGCGAAGAAATTGGCTTAACACAAGGTGGCACAGGCCATGATGTTTATAAACGTGCGCCTATGCAATGGGACAACAGCAATCAAGCCGGTTTTACCAAAGCTAAAACGAGCTGGGTTGAACAAAGTGAATTATTTGGTAAAGACTTTACCAGCTGGTGGCCTGAATTTTTAGCCGAGCAGCTTAGCGCAGGCGATCGCAATGTTAAAGTACAGCAAGCAGACTCTGATTCACTTTGGCGTTTATATCAGCACTTAATTTCGCAGAAAAAACAGCGCCCAGAGCTGGGTATAAAAGGCAGTTATGCGTTAAATCAATACGATAACGGCCTAGTTGAAATAACCCGCGAGTTAAACGGCAGTAAATCGATGTTTATACTTAATTTAACCGCTAAGTCACAAAGCATCAGCGGTATAAAACGTCAGGGGTTAACGCCTAGCTGGCAACACGACCTCAATGACGAGCAACTCGCAGCTTATGGTTTGTTGTTACTGAATAACACACTGTAAATAAAATACACACAAAAGGGGCTAACATTCGTTAGCCCCTTTTGTGTGTATACTATAATTGCATTACCCCCAAGTTATAGCGCATTTTAATGAGTCATAAGTCGCTTAACTTCCTCTGGCGTCATGGCACTTATCATGAAAATGAATATAAGATGCAATCCACCTCAGGTAGGTGTCCACGGTACGTAATGAATACTGACGTACCAACATATAATCAGCGATATAATTTAAAAATGGGGAACGCATTTTCATATCATCACCAATATTGAAGGCTGTATAAATATACAGTCTAGTTGTTTTGCTCCCATATTCAAGAAAATGAGCGCTGAGCGCACTTTCTTCTTTCTTATTATATTTAGTAGCAAGAAAAAATTTTAGCTGGCAATGAGTTAAGTTATTTGTTAAAAAAGTAATTAATAAATATATTAGCGTGACGTTGGCAGAAATGTACGCGACGAGCGCACTATAAAATTGTTATGTGTGCAGGAGCTAAAGGTTAACTTATGAATGGATTGGAAAAGTTAGAGTTCCTTGATTCTATTGCTTTAGAGCTGCAAGGACGAATGACGTTTAATGATATAGATGCATATTTCAAGGGGCATGGTGTACCTACCCAAGACGATTACCCACAAAATAGTAAGCGATCTTATTCTAAGGACATGCTTGCTAATGTCGATGAAGAAACATTATTCAAAATTGCAAATGAACTTGGTGTGCTTGGTGCTCCTTCGTCAAATCAAGTCCCAGTAAAGGAAGTAACTTTCTGGAAAACCGGTCATTTCAAACTTTTCTTAAGTCATCTGGCTACGTTTAAAGTCCAAACGTCACACTTACAGGCAGCATTAAGAAAATATGCAATTTCAAGTTTTGTAGCTCATGAAGATATTGAACCAACTAAAGAGTGGCAGCAAGAAATTGAAGCTGGTCTTCAAACGATGGACGCACTTGCCGCTATTTTAATGCCGGGCTTTAAAGAGAGTAATTGGTGTGATCAAGAGATAGGGGTTGCCGTAGGAAGGGATGTTCTTATTATTCCTATTCGAAGAGGTTTAGATCCATATGGTTTCATCGGTAAATATCAAGGTATTCAAGCCCACGGCAAAAATATCGGAGAGGTTGCAGAAGCAATATTTCAAACGTTAGTGAAAGCCCCTAAAACTAAAAACAAAATGCTTTTGGCTATTTCTGGTTCAATTGTAAATGCAACTTCACCAGAAGAGGCGTTGGATAAGGTTGCCATTATTAATTCACTAGAGTTTATTCCAGCAGATATATTAGAAAACTTAAAAGTACAAGTCGCAGACAATAAGCTTTTAACAGATTCTCAAGATTTCATAAAACAGTTAAATATTCTGCTTACTAAGTTTAAAGTTAGTAAATTACTGGTTGGTGTGCCTAGCAAGCAAAAAGAATGGGACGAAATACCGTTCTAAAAGCACACATAACAACACGCCCTGAGGTGGACACCAAGCACTAAAGCTCACTTCCCACCGCAAATTTTAACAGCTGTGATCCTTTACTTTTCAATGCCGTTAAGTAAGTTGATTCATCGTAGGGCGTGTGTGTTTTCCAGCACCTAAATAGAATTCGTATCCACTTAAATGCAAGCGCTCTGATGATGGTATTATGGGGCTTTCCTTTTGCTTCTTGTTGCCGATAATAGGCTTTGGCCCAGAATGAATAACGCACAGAGAGTCCTGCCCATTCCACAAATGTTTGCCTTAAAAATGTAGTGCACGAGTATCGCCAATGTATCCATTCCTTCTTGCCACTGCGTTCGGTAACAGGGGCAATGCCTGCGTATTTTTGTATCTCAGCAGCGCACGAATAACGGTCACGATTAGACCCCATTGCCGCTAATAATCGAGGGGCTAATTGTGGCTCCGCACCGGGTAAACTATCAAAAATAACGCGATCTTCATGTTGCCTGTAAAGTGTTTTAATTTCGTCATCAAATCGTGTTATTGCGAGCATTAGCTGTTTGAGTTGAGGAACAAGGCATTCAATAAGCAATAAATTGGGCCTGATCACAGCCATATCATCAGTGAGTATTTCAGCGTCCTTTATTTCTTTTATCCGTTTTTCATTCACGAGTGGGTAACGCGAGTTGTGTTGATTAAAAAAGTCGAGCAAGGTTTGCTTTCGTGCTTTTTTAGCTTGTGCAAGAGAAGGCCAACGTAGTAAGAAATCACAAAAGATTTGTGTGTCTTTTTCTTTAAACCAATCAATCACATGAGGATAATAATTTTTTAGCGTTGTGGATATTTTATTGGTTAAATCAACACGCTCTTGTACTAATTTACGACGATATTCGACCAGTTGCGCAAGACACCTAACGTCCTCTGAGTCAGGCCTAATAACCGTTAATTTATCCATATGAAGTTGTAAAATTTCAACTTGAATAATCGCATCGGTAGGATCATATTTCGCTCCACTGTGCGTAAATGCTGCACGGTATTTTGCGACACTGGATGGATTAATCACAAATAATACGATGTGCTTAAATTTACTGAGAGCGTATATGAGTGGGCCTTTTTTAAGCTCACACGCTACAGCAACAGGTCTGCCGTTGTAGCGGTGTTTTAACTCAAGCGCTCATGCATTAATTGACTTAGGTTCAGATGAAATGACACTTAAAAGTTGTGTGTTTGTATCGCGATTTACTTCACAAATATCGTGTTCCGCTCAAATATTCGTGACCAACAGAAGCATATTCCATGTATTAATGAGTTAGGTAAATACATTAATTAATGGAACGGAGTAACTATAAGCGCCTTAAACATCGCGGCCTGCGGCCGCTGGACTCGCAACAAGTTGCTCGCCATTTAGGCGTGCGTTAGGGCTCTATGATAATCGTGAGAGATAAAAGGCTTGAAGAGTTCAAGAAAATTCAGCATCTTCTATATGGGATCAACTATGAAGTCTGGTTAAACCTCTATGGTTCTGTCGAGTCGGACATAGGCTTGGTCGAAGCTCTTAAAAAATTGATATCAAAAGACTGCGAAGTGTCGGGTGTCTTACCCTCTTAGCCCAAGGACGCTAAATCCGAAATTATCGATATAGAACAAATAAATAAGACACCCATCTTTAATTTTGTACTAATGGGAATCTGACTCGCTTTAATTATGGTAATGGATTAACCTTCGACCAAATACTGGATAATCAGCAACGACCAGAATCTCAGACGGTTCAGCGAAGTAGCACAGCAGTATTGAGCCATTTTTATCAATATGATGATAACCACAATATTCTCACTATCCGTGACTTAGTTGAACCAGCAAAAGATGTCACGCTCACCTACGATGGCCTAGACCGATTGGATACAGCTAGCGGATTTTGGGGCAATGGTAGTTTCAGTTATGATTTATTGGGTAACGTGAAAAGTAAAGTACTCGGCAACCAAAGTCTGACTTATGCTTACAACACGAAGAACCGCCTAGCGGGTGTTACAGGAAATATAAATAGAAGTTTTGATTATGATAGCCGTGGTAATGTCATTAGTAATGGTGTGCGAGCCTTTAGCTTTAATTTGGGTAATCAGCTTATTAGTTCAGGTAGTAACAGTTATCAATACGATGGATATAATCGCCGTATTAAGAAAAGCAGTAACGGTAAAATCCAGTACACCTTCTATGATAGTACAGGGCAGCTATTGTTAACTGATGGTGACAATGGTTTAACGGAGTATTTTTATTTAGGTAATAAGCTTATTGCCAAAGAAAGTAAAGTAACAACGAGTGAAGATAGTCCTGGGTATACAGGGCATTTGGAAGATGATGATCTGCAGTTAACTTATATGCAGGCACGATACTATGATCCAGTTATCGGGCGCTTCTATTCTAATGATCCTGTAGATGCTATGTCACACCTAGGGCGTGGAAGTGTTCAAGGATTCAATAGATATAACTACGCATATAATAACCCTTATAAATATACAGACCCTGATGGAAAAGTTCCTATATTAATACCTATCGTTGTCTTTGCTCTTAAAGAAGGAGCTAGTGAAGTTGTTGAACAAACAACAGGCGTTCCGATGCCAACTGTCAAAAATGCCGGAAAAGCAATTGGTAAGCATGTCGTAAAAGCTATGGCAAGAGGTCGAGCTTCTGAAAAACGTATTTTGAATAAAATGGGTTTGGACAAAAATAATAGCAAAGTTAGTACCTCAGAAGGTAATTCTGTTCCTGACGCATTAACTGATACAATGTCCGTAGAAGTAAAAGATGTTAAAAATGTTAGTTTGACTAAACAGTTGAGAATTCAGACGCAGTCTGCCAAAGCTGAGGGTAAAACTTCTGTCTTAGTTGTAACAGATAAAAACGAAAAAATATCTGGTCCAGCTAAAGAAGCTTTTGATGTTATTATTAAAGAAAAAGATCTTAATTAAAGAATGAAAGTTTACGCATATTTTGAAAAACAAAATCTATTCAACTTAATTCAAGCGTTGCAAGAGCTAGACTCCTGCAATGCTCTAACGATCGGTGAATCAGAAAAGGCCAACAAGTCAGATGTTTGTTTGGGCGAACACGCTAAAGTTGAAAGCTTTATTAATACCCATAAAGAAGGATTCTTTCTGCACTCCAACAGTGGTCTTTATGACGTTTCATTGCACGATAATAATTTTTCAACTATTTGCTTTTTTTCTAGTGAAACAATAGATGATGTTTGTATTGAGAAAATACTGACGGCATACGCTAACGCTAATGTAGAATTTGGATATGCCGCAGAAGAAGAAGAATATGAATATAGAAATAGAATTAAAGTTGAAGTCGCTGGCAGTGAAGTAGAGGCTTGGGTAGGTCGGAACTTGTCTAGGTACTTATCTGGATTTTATTATTACACGCTTATTTCCTCTAAACAGCTTAATAAAAAAGAGATAGATAGTGAGGTTTTAAAAGTAAATGCGGTCAGTAGTTTGAACATCAACGAACACTCGATACTTTACAAATTTTTTGAAAATCCAGCATTATGGCAGTCTGAAAAAGACAGGATTGATGATATGTGCCGAACATCTAACAATGTCTTTTGTAAGAAAGATGTAGAAGCTGAGGCGCATAAAGCAAGAAATGTAATGGAGTTTATTATGAAAACTAGAGAATGGAATTAAAAACTTCAGCAAAGCTCTGTGAATCCAAGCCTCGCATTCGCGGGGCTAAGGGTAATTCAGTCTTGAATTATCTTTCTTCAGAGAAAAATAGGGCGTAAAAAAGGACAGGCACATTTTTTTTGCAAAAATCATAGTATCAACTACTGTTATTATATACAGTGCTAATGAAGTTGATATGTATGACCCGGGCAAGAAAAAAGCTTATTGATTTAGCATCGACATCTTATTATCACTTAATCTCACGATGCGTGAGACGAGAAAAATAGGACAGGCGCATTTTTTTGCAAATTTTTTGCAAAATCCATAGTATCAACTACTGTTTTTATATACAGTTTAACAGGAGTTGCTATGTATGACCCGGGCAAGAAAAAAGCTTATTGATTTAGCGTCCACATCTTATTATCACTTAATTTCACGATGCGTTAGGCGAGCGTTTTTGTGTGGTGATGATAAATACACAGGTAAAAACTTTGATCACCGTAGAGTGTGGTTAGTAGAGCGAATTAAGTTACTAAGTAGCGTTTTCGCTATAGAGATAGCTGCCTACGCGATTATGAGCAATTACTACCATCGTGTTGTGAACGTCAATAGGCGACAAGCACTTGATTGGTCTGATGATGAAGTAATTGAACGCTGGTATCAACTTTATAACGGCCATGTTTTAGTTGATCGTTACTTAAATGGTGAGCAGCTAGATAAGGCGAGTGTGCTCTTTTTTGATGAGATCATCGCTAAATGGCGCGCAAGGCTTTATGACATCAGCTGGTATATGAAAAACCTTAATGAATACATTGCTCGCGAAGCCAATAAAGAAGATAACTGCACGGGTAAATTTTATTCGCTGCCATCCTTGGCGCTCACCCTTCGGGCTGCCTGACGGCATTCAAATTTATTCCTTATAAATTTGTGGGAAGGGCGCATTACTTATAAAGAATAGTCGCAAGCATTATTAGATGAAACCGCAGTGCTCAGTTGCATGGCCTACGTTGATTTGAACCCTATCAGAGCAAACACAGCCGATACGCTTGAAGACAGTGATTTAACCTCAATTCAAGAACGTAAAGCGCACTTTAAAGCCTTTACCACAGACACGGTTAAAGCAGCAAGTCGCTAGAAATGATGTAAAATGGTACAAAGGCGCAGGCTGAACAGTTGCATCTTGATTGGTTTGTTTAAAAAACACGATGTTAAATAAAGTGATGACCTAGCTTTGCCTTTATTTGCCTAAAACTCCTTCCAAGCCACTGAATTCTCAGTTTTGTAACTAACAGTGTGCAAAAAAATAATGATACGGTTACCCACAACGGAAGAGGTGCTAAATTTTCTGACACATAATATGTGTCTGTCCTTTTTATTTGTGTATGTCCTTTTTATTCTAGAAACACTGCAAAACACGATACATTAAGAAAGGGAAGTGCTTATCCACTCAAAGACGTCACTCTAACACCTTGCAAAAAACAATTAAAACATAGCTAAGTCCTCTTTATTTTACGTGAAATAGCAGTAACTGATTGAATCAAAATAGGAACTCAGCTATGGTCGGTACATCAATAAAAATAAATTTAAAACGAGTAATTCTATAGGCTCGTTATATTTTTTATTTAATTTGGTCGTAAACTGAATTTTTTAAATACAAAAAGGGAAGGTAGAATGCATAAAACAATAAAAATAATGATTATAGGGATTACTGCTATATATATTTCAGGTTGTTCTTTCCATGCCTCAAAATATGGCGCATCGTTTGAAAATATAGAAACACTTAAAAATTATAAGGGTGTACAAGTTGCTGTTAAGCCATTTACATCAGTAAAGCCAGGACAAAGTGGCATATCATGTAGAGGAGCTGGCTCAGTTGAGACTCCTAATAAAGAGTCTTTTGAAAGTTACATTCACAGTGCATTTGTTTCAGAGTTGAAAGTTGCAGGTGTATACGAAGAGCAATCGGAGATTATTTTAAATGGACATTTTACTGAAATAGACTTCAACTCCAATATAGGCAATGGGAAATGGATGTTTGAACTTACGGCATCATCAAACAATGATAACGCTGTGAAAATATCGACCAGACATGAGTTTTCAACCAATTGGGTCGCAGATAAAGCCTGTCAACAAGTTGCTCAAGAATTTTCACCTGCTGTTCAGCTTTTGATTCGCGATTTAATTACACACCCTAAATTTAAAGAGTTAATTGCTCCTGTAAAAACAGAGCTAGTCACAAAAATATAGCATATATTGATCTTAACTACTGTCATTAGACATTAGAGTTTTTTTGGCCGTCTTCATACCGTGACGGTCAAATTTAAATCAAGTAATTGGCTTGATATATGCTCTAGCGAATTATGAAACATCTAATCAAACTATATCTTGTTTTGCTCATGATAGGCTGTGCTTCAACCATGAAGCATTAACTACCTGGAGGAAGTTCTCAACTAGAAAGGTTGTGGATTTTAACGAGAAATCTGATGTTCCAAAGTGGGTTAGTAAGAATAAGAGTATAATTGAATCACATTTATTTGTTTGCGAAACTTGTTTTGGTCAAAAAGTGCAGGTACATATAAACCTTGAAGATAATGGTTATCTAAATTTTTCTAAGTTGTGTGTTCTACAGGCTAAAAAGAGCTAGAAAAAGAAGCGTTAAAAGCTATTTAAGTATAGGAACCGTTTGATATTTCAAATATAAGTAAAGCAGACAAAAAAGTAGTGATAAATATAGTCTTTACCTACGCTCCAGAAAAGAGCAGATAATCGGTTAGCCTGAGCTTTCTAATCCCTAGCCCAACAACATCTATGATGCGCTTTTAATTAACAGGAAGTGCAGTGGATGGTTCATCTTCCGTAATAAATATTATTCTAAACCTACGGTTAACTTGTTAGATAAAATCATGGTCAAAATAGACTGTCAATGAGGCAATGACAACCTTTTATATTTTACGTAAATCGAAGTAACCGATTGAATCAAAATAGGAACTCGCCTATGGTTAAACTATCAATAAAAATAAATTAAATACGAGTTATTCTACAGATTGATTATGGCTTACTAAAAATAGTTGCAAGGATGGTGAAATGGTTAGGTTTTATCTGGTACTTACTTTATTAGGCATTTTATTGCCCTATGGCGCATTTGTTCCTTGGGTAGTTACAAATGGCTTAGATCTTGGTCTCTTGTTTAATGATGCGGTGACAAATTCTATCAGCGTATTTGCTTGGCTTGATGTTGTAGTGTCTGCCGTTGTTTTGTTGGTTTTTATCATTGTCGATGGTCGCAGAAATAAAGTGACATATCGATATTTTGCTGTGCTGGGCACGTTGTTTGTGGGTGTGTCGTTTGGGCTTCCACTTTATCTTTATCTCAAAGAAAAGCAGTCCCTTGAATCACAGCCCTAACAAATAAGTTATGGCGTTAATAGTTATCTTCAAGTATCTGGCGGTTTTTATATTTTATTACTTATTGGTACTGAATTTAAAATCGCCATAATTTTCCAGATGTAAGCAATGGGACGTAGTTACTGGTGGTAGCCCTATTTTTAGCGCTATTGGTACTTCAATGGTGTTATTTATTTCGATACTAATGCCATTTATAGTGCTTTGTATCATTGATATTAAATGCAAAAAGCGGATAGAACTTTTTTACTTTTATAAATGCCATGCTGCTGGTCGGATCTGTAAAAGGCGTTAATTAAAGTAAAAAGCCTTTTTAAAATCTAAAACATAAGATTACACATTCATGGCTTTTTGTTTCCTAGCGCTATCTATTTTATGCGTTTTTCCATTTTGTAAGATAGTAATTTTACGCCAACCAATTTGGCAATACTTACTGCTGCTAAGTGTTATAACTGCCTATTATCAGGAATATATAAACTTATACGCAGTTATTGTTATTGTGTTTTATTTAGGCTTATTGCACTTTTCGGTATCTGCAACCTCTGCGTTAATACGCAGCATCTCAACGCCTTTGTTTGTAATAGCCTCACTTGGTTTAGCCTTACATTGGTTCCCCGGTTTTAATAACCAGCCTATTGTTGTTAATGAACAGCTTACTAGCAATGCGATTACATTTACCCTGTATGCTAATTTCGATAAAGCATTAGCGGGTTTGATGCTGAGCGCTTATTTTTTTACAAAAAATAAAACGCTAAAACCAATAATGGTAGGGCATCCACTTTTGATTATTGCTATCACGATTTTAGCTGCACTCATCACTGCTTTAATATTGGGCCTTATGGAGTTTGCGCCTAAAGTACCCGAATTTTGGTTTTTATTTATAGCAATTAATCTATTTTTTACCTGCGTTGCAGAAGAGGCGTTATTTAGAGGGATAATACAAACTAAGCTTTCGAAAGTGATAATCTCGGCTCGGTTTGCATTACTAGCGCCTGTGATCACTACTGGTTTATTTTCACTCGCACACTTTTCAGCTGGAGCTAGTTACATGCTAGTGGCAGCTGTTGCAGGTTTTGGCTATGGATACATTTTTTATAAAACTCAGCGTTTAGAGTGGGCTATTTTATGCCATTGGTTCGTTAATGTGTTTCACTTTTTCTTATTTACTTACCCTATGCTTGCAACACCCTCTTATTAAATAACTATATGCTATCAATTACTGATGGTGTCATTTAAGTTCATGATTTGATATGAAATAACTAAAAAATGTTGTTCTGAGCATCACAGACAACATTGCTATTTATTGCTACGACTACTGCTTATCCGTCTCTGGGCTTACAAAAGGAAATGTCATCTACTTAAAAGCAGATTCACAACATGCCCATGATTTTTAAGGAGAAATTATTTTCAAAGGCTGTGTTAAATATAGAAGTTAAGTACTGGGTTGAGGTAGAAAACGATCTTAATACAAAATTCGTTAATCTTCCCTGCAGTGAATAATTTACTTGAATTTATTGTGCAAATATTAGTTATCAATAAGTGATCGAGAGTTAAACTAGCTCCGAATCTTCGCTTACTTGAGGTTATTTGCTCAGCTTTAGAAACTCGATATAGCTCATAAGTAAGAAACGTTTAAATGTCTTTATCATGATAAAAAATAGCCTTATTTGGTAAATATCATTAAAAACGATCCATCAGCGTGATAATGGACATTAATAAACTGCTTGACATAATATGTCGAGGTGTTTACTTTTAATACATCAAACTGAAAGGGAAGTGTAAATGGAACTTTGGAATTTTTTTACGAACTTTATCGTGCAGTCTATCGCCTTTTTTACTCAAGAAGTCGGGCTAAGCCAAGCTTTAGCTATTATTTTATTTACACTAATTGGTCGCTTAGTTTTAATGCCGATTAACTTGTTAGCGATGGCCAAAACAGTTAGTAACAAAAAGGCGATAGCTGTATTAAAGCCTGAGCTTGATGAAATAAAAAACAAATATAAAGATCAACCCAGTGCAATAGCTAAATCTACAATGGCGCTCTATAAAAAGCACAACATTAAATTTATTGATAAAAAGAGTGTGTTAAATATGGCAGGTCAAGGTTTATTTGGCTTTGGTACGTTTCAAGCTCTTCAACAAATCGTGTTTAATAGTAAGTTTGCGTGGATTGCGAGCATAGCAAAACCCGATATTGCACTTTCATTGTTGGTGGGTGTGATCACTTATTTTTCTATGGCGATGATGCCTGGAACTGCTGAGCAAACCAGTACCTTATTATTTATTATTCCAGCTGTGATTTGTGTTATTACCTTAATAAACTTCCCCTCTGCTATTGGTTTATATTGGGCAACATCAAGTGGTACAAGTTTATTGCAATCTTTATTACTCAATAATTACTTTCAAAATAAAACAGCCGGTAAAACTATTTAGTTTTAACGTATGAAAATAATATTTTTTGGCTGTTTCAATAGCCTAAAAAGTAATTGGACTATTGAAAAGCTTATGAGCAGGGGTTAATAAACGACTGCCTTTACTGTTCATTTTTCAAATTAGCTGGTTCTAATAAACTAAACGTCGGTAAGCGCCATTTGAAGCGTACCGATGCCATACGTATTAAATACCCTACAACTAGGCTTGTAATAACGCTGATGTTGTCATCAATGTTGTAGTGGTGTAGTGCTAGATATAAACAAGCTACAATCAGCGCTACGCTGGCGTAAAGCTCATGATGTAATACTAGCGGCGCTTGGCGACAAATTAAATCACGTAATAATCCACCAAATACGCCGGTAACAATAGCAGCGACTACACAAATACCATAGTGCAAACCCATATTAAGCCCTACTTGGCAGCCAATAATACTAAATGCGGCAAGCCCAAGGGCATCTAAACGCATAAAAATGCCTTTAAATTTAACCACCCATTTTGCAAGCCAAGTTGTAATAATACCGGCAACGCAGGTGATCAATAAATATTCTGGATGTTTTACCCAAGTTAAAGGGTAATTGCCAAGTAAAATATCGCGTACGCTGCCACCACCAATTGCAGTGGCACTAGCTACTAACATAACCCCAAACCAATCCATGTTTCTGCGCCCAGCACTCAGCGCACCGGTCATGGCTTCGGCTGTAATACCAATAATATAAACAATAGTTAATAGCATAAGATATTCACTTGAATTTTTAAGAGCAAAAATAAAAGTGCGATTGTAGAGAGAAAGTAATAAAAAGACGAGTGAGAAATTACACTAAAAATGCTCAGTTTCAGATAAAAAAAACTAATGTGAAATTAACGTGTGAATTGGCTGTTAATAGCACGTTTACCTAGCGTGTAATTATAAAAAAATAAGGACAAAAGACCGTAAATAATGTAATAAAATATATGTAGTTAGCTAGAACCTCGTGCAATTAATCGTGGCGTTAGTAGGGTGCTTTGTACTTGTTCACCACGAATTAGTTTTAGTAAGTTTTCAACTAGCATTTGTCCTGCAATTGTGGTGTTTTGCTCTATGGTTGTGAGTGGCGGGTTTACATAGCTGGCAATCGAAATATTATCAAAACCTATCACGGCTACATCTTTTGGCACGTTAATATTGGCTTCTTTTAAAGCGCGTATTGCACCTATAGCAATCAGATCGCTAGCTGCGAAAAGGGCATTAAAGGTAATATTGTTGGCAATAAGCGAACGTGTGGCATGATAACCAGACTCTTCGGTCGAAATCGCATTCGCTATTTTTCGCTCGCTTAAGGTAATAGCATGTTGTTTTAACTTGTCTTTAAAGCCATTAAAACGGGCAAAAAATTCAGGGCTATGATCAGATGCATCACCAATAAAAGCGCAGTCTGTGCGGTTTTGGGCAATTAAATGCGTAGCAGCAAGTTGGCCGCCGCCATAGTTATCACAGCTAATTGTTAAATCGGCACGATTATCTACCGTTGCTCCCCAGCATACAAATTTGGTGTTTTGTTCAAGCAAGGTATTAAACTTAGGCTGAAAATCAATGTAATCGCCATAACCTAATAAAATAATACCATCAGCACGGTGACTGTCTTCGTAGTCCGCTTGCCAATCTGAGCTTGCAGATTGAAACGATACCAATAAGTCATACCCTTCTTTTGCGCAAGCACGCGTTATGCTGCCCAGCATCGCTAAAAAGAACGGATTGATTTGTGATTCATCTGCTGTGGGATCTTCAAACAGTAACAAAGCCAATGTACTACTTTGTTGAGTTCGAAGGTTACTCGCATTTTTATCTACTTTGTAGTTAAGCTGTTTGGCTACCTCAAAAACACGTTTGCGGGTTTCTTCATTAACCAATGGACTGTTGCGCAAGGCGCGCGAGACAGTGGATTGTGATACCCCTGCGTAGTGTGCAATGTCAAACGATGTAGCTTTACCTTTCATACACAACCTAACTATTTCAATTAACTAAAGTGCAAATAACTCGTGTCATTCTCGTTTATTTGCTGATTTTTACAAGCTATTTATCAGTAATTTATCAGTAATCTAAAATTTTTATTGATTCAACCCTGACACCGGTGTCATAATGCGGGTGTTTTATCATTTTGTTGTCAAAACGTATTGGCTGCCCATTTAGTTGGGCAGCATTTTTTATACTAGAGTAACTACTTTGAGGTGATAGCTCAAAGTTTATCTCATAGCGATAGCAAGACCATTGAAATTAAAATAATAAGCACGGTTATAGCTAAGTATATAAACCGCTTAGACAAAAGAGAAAACACGATGAACTCCAAGCCAAATTCAGAATTCGATCCTATCTTAGTGGCCGACATCGGCGGCACTAATGCCCGTTTTGCTTTAATTACTGCTTTTAACCTACAAGAAAAACAATTCGTTATTGAGCATAATATCATTTTCCCCAGTGCCAATTTTGGTTCATTGGAAGCGGCAATAACGCATTATTTATCTCAAGTTAGTCATATTCAACCTCGACGCGCGTGTTTAGCCGTGGCTGGACCGATAAAAGCAGGCCAAGTACATTTAACTAATTTAGGTTGGCACTTTAGTGTCGAACAAGTAAAAGCTGAGTTTAATTTAGCTCAACTGGAAGTGATCAACGATTTTGCTGCGTTTGCCTATGCAGCACCTTATTTAGATCCACAACAAAACATTGCAGTTAAAGCAGGACAAGCCGATACTGATGCAAATATTGCAGTCATGGGTCCGGGCACTGGTTTTGGTGCGGCGTGTTTAGTGCGTACTAGCCAATCACGTGCTGTTTTGAGTTGTGAAGGTGGGCATATAACGTTGGCGTCAGTGAGTGAATTAGATACTCAGCTGATCATCGAGTTACGTAAGCTATTGCCACATGTATCGGTCGAAACAGTATTTTCAGGGCCGGGTATTGCTCATTTGTATCAAGCCATGGCAGCTGTAAAAGGTGTCGATGCTAAGAATTTAACCGCTGCACAAATTAGCGAATTAGCAAATAGTGGTGAATGTGCCATTTGCGATGCTACGTTAAATCAATTTTGTGATTGGATTGGCAGTGTCGCAGGCGATTTAGCACTGGCATTTGGTGCGTTAGGTGGTGTGTATATTGGTGGCGGTATTTTACCGCGTATGCAAGCTCGTTTACTTGCTAGTCGTTTTGTTGAGCGTTTTGGTGCTAAAGGGATCATGTCGCAGTATGTGAGCCAAATACCAGTGACGTTAGTCACACAAGATAATATTCCACTTATTGGTGCTGCTGCATGTTTGCACGTCAATGAGCAGTCATAATACATCGCTCATAGGGGTGTTATTGGGAAGGTTGGATGAAGAAAGTTACAATAAATAGTGTTGCAAGTTATGCTGGGGTCTCTAAAAAAACCGTGTCTCGGGTTTTAAATAATGAACCTAATGTTAGTGATGCAACCCGTGAAAAAGTTCTTAAGGTTTTTAAAGAGCTAGATTACACTCCTAACCCGATCGCCCGCGGTTTGGCGCAAAATCGTAGTTTTATTATTGGTTGCATTTACGATAACCCGAGTAAAAGTTATATCACCCGGGTGCAAACTGGTGCGCTTGCTGCGTGTCAAGAAAACAACTATAACTTGTTGATCCACCCATGTGATTTACGTGGTGATGCGTTGATCAGTAATATTGAGCATTTACTACAATCTTCTCGTCTTGATGGCTTGGTATTGACGCCGCCATTTTCAGATTTTAAGGTATTAGTCGATTTTCTCAAAAGTAAAAAAATTCCGTATGCACGAGTTGCATCAGCAGTGCTTGAAGACGATTCAATTTCAGTACGCAGTAATGATGAGCAGGGCGCATTTGAGATCACTGAGCACTTAATTAAGCTTGGTCATAAAGCGATCGCGTTTATTAAAGGCCACCCAGATCACAGTGCCACTGAGCAGCGTTTCAAAGGTTATCGCAGAGCACTTAGTACGCACGGCATTGAATTTAATGAACGTTTGGTTGAAGAGGGTAACTTTAGTTATCATTCTGGGGTCGATAGTGCGCGCAGCATTTTAGACTTAACCCCACGTCCAACCGCGGTATTTGCATCAAATGATTACATGGCTGCGGCGGTATTAAAATTGGCAACACAACGTCAATTTAAAGTACCCGATGATATTTCTATCGCGGGTTTTGATAATGCGCCAATTGCTCGTCATATTTGGCCTGGTCTTACTACCATAGCGCAACCGGTTGAAGAAATGACTAAACAAGCGGTTACTAAACTGATTGAGCATATTGGTGATCCGCAAGAGCAACCGTATCAGGTTACGCTTGAAGCGCGATTAATCACACGCGAGTCTACCGCACAAGTTAGATAAAGGCTTTTCACAGTTGCCCGAGTTTGAGTGACGCTTACTCGGGCATTTTTTTGCTTAACAAAGCAGTCTGCATGTTGTTGCTATATGGGTTTTATTATCCGCTCATAGGTACTTACGATTGATATGATTTCGCTTATAAAAACATATTATAATCAATGCATTAAAGTAAAAACTCCTCACATTTTCTAGCACTCCAGCAACACAATTTAGTGACCAAGCTAGATCCCCTTATGAAAAATTATTTTCGTTCATTATTTGGTCATTTAAAATATTTAAACTAAATTTATAGGATAGGGTTGACACCGGTGTCACAGTCATGCGTTAATACAGTGACACCGGTGTCAGGTTGATTGTGAGAGACAACCTGCCAACGTATACCTTTGAACGGGTAAATCAAAGATGCTCAGTGCAAGTTCATTCGTGGAGTATGCACTTGCCACTGAGCCTTTATCCTCTAACCTTAGAGATGAGTCGAATTTTATGTTACATCCTCGTATTCAAGAAGTCACCGAACGCGTCATTGAACGCAGTAAAGCTACTCGCCAAGCCTATTTAGAACGCATCAATCATGCAAAAAAACAAACAAGAGTTCGTTCTGGTTTAGGTTGTGGCAATATCGCCCATGTTATGGCTGCGTGTAGCAGTGATGATAAAGCACGTTTAAAAGCTGATGAGCAACCAAACTTAGCGATTATCAATTCATATAACGATATGCTATCTGCGCACGTGCCATACAAAGATTATCCAGATTTAATTAAAGACATTGCTACAAAGTACGATGCCACAGCTCAAGTTGCAGGCGGCGTGCCAGCCATGTGTGATGGCGTAACTCAGGGCCGTGATGGCATGGAGTTATCACTTTTTTCTCGTGATGTAATTGCGATGTCGACAGCTATTTCATTATCACACGATGTGTTTGATGGCGTATTTTGCTTAGGTGTGTGTGACAAAATTGTCCCTGGTCTATTAATTGGTGCTTTATCATTTGGTCATCTACCGGTGTACTTTTTGCCAGCAGGCCCGATGCAGTCAGGCATTCCAAATAAAGAAAAAGCCCGTATTCGTCAAAAGTTTGCTCAAGGCTTAGTAAGCCGTGATGAGCTTTTAGAAGCGGAGAGTGCGTCTTATCACAGCGCGGGTACTTGTACGTTTTACGGTACTGCAAACAGTAACCAAATGTTGATGGAAATTATGGGCTTGCACCTTCCTGGTAGCTCGTTCATCAATCCATATACAGAGTTGCGTGATGGTTTAACCGGTAATGCGGTAGAAACCATGCTTAAACAATTGATTCAAAGTAAAGATGCTAATTGCTTAGCGGATGTTGTAACTGAAAAAACCATTATTAATGGTTTAGTTGGTTTGTTAGCAACGGGTGGCTCTACGAATCATGCAATTCACTTAGTGGCAATTGCCAAAGCGGCAGGCGTTGAGCTGACATGGAAAGATATGTCGGATTTATCAGAAGTGGTGCCACTGCTAACACGTATTTATCCAAATGGTTCTGCTGATGTAAATCATTTCCAAGCAGCCGGCGGCATGGGTTTCCTTATGAGAGAACTCGTTGGTGCAGGGTTCTTGCACAATGACGTTAAAACCATTGTTGGCGAAGGTCTCGAGGCGTATACCCAAGAACCACGTTTAGATACTGACAGTAACCTGATCATGACGAGCGCAACAGGCCCAAGCAAAGTTAAATGGGTACCGTGTCCAGAGAATTCATTAGACGAAGATGTACTTCGTCCAATTGACAACCCATTCAGTAAACAAGGTGGCTTACAGTTACTAACTGGTAACTTAGGTAAAGCCGTGATCAAAGTGTCTGCGGTTGCAGTTGAACATCAAGTTGTTACAGCACCAGCAAAAGTTTTTGCTTCACAAAGTGCATTACAAGAAGCCTATACACGCGGTGAGCTAAACCAAGACTTTATTGCTGTACTGAAAGAGCAAGGTCCAAAAGCCAAAGGCATGCCAGAGCTGCATAAGCTCACGCCAGTAATGGCAACCTTGCAAGATGAAGGTTACAAAGTAGCGATCGTAACTGATGGTCGTATGTCAGGCGCATCAGGTAAAGTGCCAGCGGCAATCCACTTAGCACCAGAGGCTGTTGAAGGCGGCATTATTGCTAAGATTCAGGAAGGTGATTTAATTACTCTTGATGCACCAGCAGGTATCTTAAAAGTACATGTAAGTGATGAAGAATTAGCACAACGTGAATTACAACTTAGCGTACCTAGCTTAACGTTTGGTACGGGCCGAGAGTTGTTCACCGGATTTAGAAATATCGTAAGTAGCGCAGACATGGGCGCTAGCGCCTTTGGAATAGAATAATAATTCGCCAAACTGGGTATGAGGAACACACTATGAGCATAGAAAAAATATTATCATCGGCACCGGTAGTGCCAGTGGTGGTAATTGATAATTTAGAAGATGCAGCGCCACTAGCAAGAGCGCTATATAACGGCGGTCTAAAAGCACTTGAAATTACACTGCGTACACCGATTGCTGCAGAAGCTGTAAAGCTAATGAAAGCCGAAGTACCAGAAGCCTATGTTGGCACCGGGACTGTGGTAGATAAAGCAAGCTTTGATGCATCAGTTGCCGCAGGTGCTGATTTTATGGTGAGCCCAGGCGTAAATGATGAACTTTTAGCACTGGCAAAAGGCACTGATATTCCATTTCTACCGGGCGCCGCAACGCCAAGTGAAGTGATGAAATTAGCCAGTCACGGATTTAAGTTTTTAAAGTTCTTTCCAGCAGAAGCTGCAGGTGGAACAGCAATGCTTAAATCGATTGGTGGGCCATTACCACAAGTAACATTTTGTCCAACCGGTGGCATTAGCCTAGCAACAGCACCAAGTTACTTAGCACTTAGCAATGTTATTTGTGTTGGTGGTACCTGGATGCTAGATAAACAACTAATTGAAAATAAAGACTGGCAAGCCATTGAAGCGCTTGCTCGCCAAGCAAGTGAAGTTAAATAATTTAAGTGGAGTTTTGAAATGATTAATGTAGCAATTAATGGCTATGGCCGTATCGGTCGCAATGTTCTACGCGCGCTTTATGAGTCTGCACAAAATAATGAAATTAAAATTGTCGCAATTAACGACTTAGCACCCGCTAATGTTAATGCACATTTAACACAATATGATTCAGTGCATGGGCAATTTTCTCATAAAGTAACGCTTGCTGATAACACCATGCTGATTGGCGACGACGTTATTACTCTTACCCAAGAACGCGATCCAGCTAACCTACCATGGAAAGCATTAAACGTTGATATCGTTTTAGAATGTACGGGTTTTTTCACTAAGCGTGAAGATGCTGCAAAACATATTACAGCAGGCGCGAAAAAAGTAATCGTTTCAGCCCCTGGTACTGATTTAGATGCAACTGTTGTTCACGGTGTAAACAGTGATGTGATCACTGCAGATAGCAACATTATTTCTAATGCTTCATGTACAACTAACTGTTTAGCACCAATTGCCAAAGCAATTAACGATACAGTCGGTATTGAGCAAGGTAGCATGACGACAATCCATGCTTACACTAATGACCAAAACTTGTCAGACGTTTATCATCCTGATCTGTATCGAGCGCGAAGTGCAACGCAGTCAATGATCCCAACTAAAACTGGTGCTGCTAAAGCGGTTGGTTTAGTGTTACCTGAGCTTGCTGGTAAACTTGATGGTATGTCAGTTCGTGTACCTACAATCAACGTATCATTGGTTGATTTTACGTTTATTACAAAGCGTGAAACAACTGCTACAGAAATCAATGAAATCATGAAAGCAGCATCTGTTGGTTCTATGAAAGATATTTTACAATACAACGAGCTACCGCTTGTTTCTATTGACTTTAACCATAACCCAGCGTCGTCAATCTTTGATTCTACGCAAACGAAAGCTGATGGCAAACTAGTTAAAGTGATGGCTTGGTATGATAACGAATGGGGTTTCTCAAACCGCATGTTAGACCAAGTTAAAGCGTTAGGTCAGTACTTGTAATAAGTACCACGTAAAAATTTAGCTTTATCCAACCAAGCCGCGACTATCGCGGCTTTTTTGTGTCTAGCGCTGGGCTGTAGATATGGTATTCTGCGAGCTGTTTTAATACCAATCGACTTAAATATTTAACCATTCTAGCGAGCTAAATAAAGCGCTAACTGCGTTATGATTTTCATGTAGAACAACTACATGTCAAAATTTACGCCTTGTTATCACTGTATTTATCTGTCGCTATAAATGGTCAGTAACTTAACACGATTGGTATAAAAGGAATTACTAATGAAAAATACTCTAAAAACTCACCTGTTCCGTACTAACCACCTACAAATAGGTGAAGGTAATATTAGCGGTTATATCGGCTGCTTTTTAGCGATGCTGTCTTGTTTAGGCGTGCTCGCCTTTCATTTTCCAGAATATTTAACCACACCGGAACTGAGAAAGAGCTACAGTGTAGAATTTTTACGTCAACTGATGTTTGGTGCGCTTATCGTGGCCGGTAGTTTGGGATTACTTAACTTTGTACGTAACAAAAATAAACGTTTAGGTGCAACTGCGTGGTTTTTTATTGTGCTGGCCATTGCGTTTGGCGGCCCTAATGTTGAGGTGAATGATTTTGCTGATAACACACCCTATATAGGCCTAGACTGGTTTATATTAGATTTATTGGGTTCAACCTTAATATTTATTCTCATTGAAAAGCTGTTACCGCACCGCAAAGAACAAAAGATATTACGTAGTGAATGGCGCGGTGATCTAAACCACTTTTTTGTTAACCATTTGATTATTGGGTTTGTGTTATTAGTGACTAATCACTTTGTGCACTATGGTTTTGGTTGGGCAGTGTCAAGCACTGTGCAGGGCTACATCAGTAAATTACCTTTTATATTGCAAGTGCTGTTAATTATTTTAGTCGCTGATTTGATGCAGTACTTTGTACACCGCGCTTATCATGAAGTGCCTTATTTATGGCGTTTTCATGGTATTCATCACAGTGCAAAAGAAATGGACTGGCTTGCAGGCTCTCGCCAGCACATTTTAGAGATTTTAGTGACGCGCAGTTTAGTACTTACGCCTATTTTCGTGCTGGGTTTTTCGCAACAAGTGATCAGCTTATATGTGATAATCGTGGGTTTTCAGGCGGTATTTAACCATGCCAATGTACGGGTGAAATTTGGTTGGTTGAAATATTTATTGGTTACGCCACAGTTTCATCATTGGCATCACTCTTCAGATAAAGCGGCCATTGACCGTAATTATGCTGCGCACTTTTCATTGTTAGATTATGTTTTTGGCACAGCCGTAAAAGGCCAACAAGAATGGCCAGAAGCTTATGGCGTAGTCGGGGACTATGTACCAACTGGGATGTTAAAACAGCAGCTGTTTCCGTTTAAAAAGCAAAAATAGTCGCGATATGGGAATCCTTTCAATTTAGTGTTTTCGATAGTAGTCATATTTTATCGAGTATTGGTATGGACAGATAATAATCAAAAAATATATTGCTAAAAAAGGTACTAGTAGTAATAATTGATAACTGAAGGAATATGTATTACTAGCGACTTTTTTTAAACTAATCGAACACAAGGATTCTATTTTGCAATTTAAATTATTATTAACGAGCTTATCTATTTTAGCTGCAAGTGGATGCGGCGGCTCTTCTGGAGACAGTCAAGACACAAAGCCACCTGCTATTTCAGAGCAAACGTTTACGCTCAAAATAACAGCCAATGGTGTTGCCGCAGGACTTGAAGTGTCATGGATGGATAACAAAGCGAAGCTTACTGCAGACAAGGTTATTGAACTGAGCGCAACGTCAAAAACATTTGTACAACCAACCTTATTAGCTATACCAGAAAGTATCACGTGCGACACACAGCTGAGCAATACAACAACGTTGAATTATAGCCTTGCTGTTAAATGTGTATCTTCTCAGGCGAGTTTTGCACAAACAACCCCTTATTCATACCCTGTAACTATTCGTTATGGCGAGCAAAGTATTCAGTTAAAAGACTCTCCAGTCTCGGTTCCACCACTTACAATGATTGAGCCTGAAATTACAGCGCTTGGCGGGCCACAGATTTGTGAAGTTGATGACTCCTCTAATCTTAAGTTTAAAGTAGCTTGCCGTCCTTATACTGTGGTGTATGAAAAACGTAAATTGTATTTGGTGTTTAGTGAACAAGAAAAGCAATTATTGTTTGATAACCCCGACAAAGAGCGGTTAATTGAATCTGAATATTTATGGTTTGATGAGCAAGTTTGGTTTATTACTGAAGGCGCCTCTACGCAATACAAATTACACTCTGCTTCTTTTGATAATGGCCAATTAGGTAATTATAAAATCCATGATATTAACGCTTCAAGTCTAGCTATTTCAGGCGGTAAACTATTTGCGTTAACGTCTTTTCCTGATGGTGTTTATAGTTGGCAAAGTGGTAAATGGAAAGCAGTATCTAACCTAATCAACGATGGGGTTTTGAAAAGTGAATTTATTGCAAATAATCAAGACCTTTATCTAGCGCTTGAAGATAATAATGAGGTTTCATCAAAATCGTATATACAGATCATAAATGCTCAGATCCGAGGGAGAACTGTATTGAGTAAGCAGATCAGTACATTTAGTCATACACCATTTTTTGAATATGATGACATCACATTTGGTCTAGGTTTTGGTACTGATGAGCAGTTGCTTATAAATGTAATGGACGTTATACCAAGTGCGCGCGATGACGCTGTGTTTTCATTGAATAATGTACGCAATGCTACTATTTGGCAAAATGGTAATAACCAGTTCTTATTTACAAACCAAGACAGTGGCATTGAACAGTTTAAATTCACACGAGAACAAGTAGAGACAAGTACTGCATTCGATTTAACCGCGTTAAGACAAATAACTCCTGATTGGATTGGCGGCGACTTAGATACTTTACTAGCGGGTGATTTTGTTGAGACAGCATCGATAAAATATGCCGTGCTTAAATATTTACGTAAGGCTGGTACAGAGCAGTCAGAATTGCAGTTGCAATCACGGTTAAATACCACTCAACCGATCAGAGTTTATAATGAAACATGGCGCACAATTGCGAGTTATGCACGAAGTAATACTAAAAAAATAACTCCTATTGTGAGTGAACAAGGCTATTTATTGGTTTATGTAGGTGATGCGTCATCTAATCAATCTACGGGGCAACTGTGGGCCCTATCAGCGGATAAAGAGTATTTGATCAAAGCTGATGTGTCATGGGAAAGTTATTCAATGAAAGACTTTCATTTTGAGACTATTTCTGAAAAACACCTTGTGGTGTATAGCGAATTTGCCAACGAAGTCATTACAATAACGCTTGATTAACGCTATTTTATTAACCAACTGAGCTTTGGGTGAATTAGTTTGACCAAAGCTCAGTAAAGTTACTGATATTATAAAAGCATACCAGACACGAAAGCCATATAAGTAGACCAAGGCTTATTTATATTCAGTTTTATTTTATAGCTATGTAGCAAAGCAAGGCGGTAAAGCACGACTCAGAGGTAGAGTCGCGCATAAAAGTTATAGTTTTTCTATTAGTGCTTTAAGAGTTGGTCGTTGGCTCATATCTGCATTCATACATTGTTGAGCAAGTTTTCTTAGCTGTGTTGCATCGCTCGTAACTTCAGAACACACGCTCAGTAAATCATCAATTAAGCAGCCAATCGCTCTGACTTCAATACGCTGCATTTGTTGGCGCTGATAGTCGGTCAGAGAGTCTAAGTTAGTTGCTGCGCCAAAGTCACCAAACAATACTGTGTATTCATCGTTTATCATGGTGTTGTGCGCATATACATCGCCATGACTTACGTTATTGATATGTAAGTGGGCAAGGGTGCTGACCATTTGCTTAGCTATGTGTTTAATGGCGTGAGCAGTAAACTGTGTATGCTCAAAAAAGGTATCGCGGGTGCAAGTATCAAGTGACGGCGGTAAGCCGAGGTTTTGATAGTCCTTGCTGATAAGCTCCATAACCAGACCAAGTTGCTCTGGGTTATCGATATAGGCGAGAACGTTTATTAGGTTTTTATGTTCGCCCGCTTGCAAGCAACAGTTTACTTCATCAAGTGGATAGCCATCACTGGTGATCGCGCCTTTAAACAGTTTTAACGCCACATTATTGTGCTGCCACTGTGCTAAGTGAATAATCCCAGACGCACCTTCACCAATTTTTTCAACAAGTGAAAACTCGTTTAGTTGTACGGCTGCTAATTGAACTTGTTGTAAACTTTGTGCTTTATTAAAGTCATTGCCTGCAAAAGCCAGCCAACTGAGTTTTGGTAATTCAAACAGCCAGTCATTAACATCAGTTAAGTTATTCGCAGATAAACGCACGAGTTCAAGCGCTTGGCACTGCTGCATGCTGTGTGGCAAAGTCGTTAGTCGATTACCAGCAAGGGCAAGTTTACGCAGTTGCGTAAGTTCACCAAAAGAGTCTGGCAATTGTTCAATATGGTTGTCAGTTAAAATTAACCATTGTGTCGAAAGCGGCAAACTATGCTCGGTAAATTCACTGATTTTATTGCCTTTAAATGCAATCATAATAAGGGAAGGGCATTTTGCCAATACAGCAGGAATATGCTGGAACTGATTGAATGATAAAAACACCCGCTTTAATTTAGTTAAACTAGCAAATTCGTCGGGCAAATCAGATAAGTTATTATTTGATAAATCGAGTACTTCGAGGGTATCTGCAAGGGTAAAAATTTCGTCTGGGAATGTGGTTAGCTCTTCAACTAGCTGTAAACGTTTAGTGCCAGCTAATTTACCACTACGAAGCTGTTCAACGGTATTCAAAATACAAATCCATTTATTTAGGGGTTTAACAATAAGAAAATAAAAAGGCCAATCAAGTTGGCCTTAGTCATAATTTTAGTCAATAAAATTAAAATTGTGCGTTGTGATACACGTTTTGTACGTCGTCACAATCTTCAAGCATCGCTAAAAAGCGTTCCATTACTTCTACGTCTTCGCCTGCAATTGGTGCTTCAACTTGTGGCACAAAAGAGATCAAATCTTCATCAAACTCAGTAACGCCCATTTCTTCAAGTGCGGTACGGGTGTTGTTGTACTCAGTATGCGGAGCAAAAACAGTGACTTTGCCGGCTTCAACTTCTACGTCAGTAACATCAACGTCAGCCATCATTAGTGCTTCAAGCACGGCTTCGTCATCATCGCCATCAAATACAAAAATAGCCAAATGATCAAATAGGTGAGATACCGAGTTTTGTGCACCAATTTTAGCGTTTGCTTTAGTAAAACATACACGTACATCAGCAAAGGTACGTTTGTTGTTGTCAGTTAAGCAATCAACAATGATCATGCAGTTACCAGGGCCATAGCCTTCGTAACGAGTTGCTGAGTAGTCTTCACCGCCGCCGCCTTTGGCTTTATCAATTGCGCGGTCAATTACGTGTGCTGGTACTTGATCTTTTTTAGCGCGTTCAATTAAACGACGTAGCGATAGGTTGCCATCGGGATCAATACCACCATTTTTTGCGCAAATATAAATTTCTTTACCGTACTTTGAGTAAACTTTAGTTTTAGCACCCGCAGTCTTAGCCATTGAATCTTTTTTGTTTTGGTAAGCTCTTCCCATCTGCGTTTCGCCTTAAATATGTTTTTAAAAGTATAAATTTTGTAGTGCCGTATTCTATACCCAACTCGCTTGGAAATACAGAATTCAGTGGGAATTAAAGTTGCTTTGAGTGAGCAGCACAAAAAATATAACCCGCAGTTGCGGGTTATATTTTCAATCGAAATGTATCGGGTTATTACCAAATACGTACGCGTTGATCTTCTGGTAAATACAAGGCATCACCCGGTTGTACATTGAATGCTTTGTACCATGCATCGTGGTTACGTGGTGCTTGTGCTCTAAAGCGACCGGGTGCATGTGTGCCACCACGAAGCTGGTTTAACATGCTTTGCTCAGTGCGTTTTTCTTTCCATACTTGTGCCCAGGCTAGGAAGAACCGTTGATCGCCCGTAAGGCCGTCAATAATAGGCGCTTCTTTACCGTTTAGGCTGAGTTTGTAAGCGTGATAAGCCATTGCTAACCCACCCACGTCACCGATGTTTTCACCTAAGCTATTACGACCATTAACGAAGTTACCAGGGATTGGCTCGTATTGACTGTATTGTGCAGCAAGTTGGTCGGCTTTGGCATCAAATGCAGCACGATCGGCATCTGTCCACCAGTTACGTTGTACGCCGTTAGCATCTGATTTAGAGCCTTGATCGTCAAAACCATGGCCCATTTCATGACCAATCACGGCACCAATGCCACCATAGTTTACTGCCGGATCGGCATTAGGATCGAAAAATGGTGGTTGTAGAATTGCTGCAGGGAATACAATTTCGTTAAACGAACTGTTGTAGTAAGCGTTAACACGTTGTGGTGTCATGCCCCAGCGGTTACGGTCGGTTTTTTGCAATTCTTTTGCAGCGCTTTCAGCTCGGAAAAACTCGCGGGTATTTTTGATGTTGCCCATCAAATCATTGCTACTTATGCTTAAACCATCAAATGATTGCCATACATCGGGATAGCCAATTTTAGGCACAAACGCAGCGAGTTTAGCGCGGGCATTTACTTTCGTTTCTGCGCCCATCCAGTCTAGGTTGTCAATACGTTCGCCCAGAGCCGTTCGCAGGTTTTCTACCAATGCTGACATTTGTTGTTTTGATGATTCAGGGAAGTAGCGTGCTACATACACTTTACCAATGGCAAAACCTAATGAATCAGTGCTCGACATTTGGCTGATAGCGCGTTTCCAGCGTGGGCGTGGCTCTTGCTGGCCATTTAGCTCTTTTCCGTAAAATGCGAAGTTAGTATTGAATACATCTTCAGACAGTAGCTCTGCATTAGAGCTTAGTGCGTGATAGGTTAAGTAATCTTTCCATACAGTAACATCTTCTTGATTGATCAATGCAATCATTGCTTTGATCGGCTCTGGTTGCGATACATTTAACTGTGGTACTTGGTATCCTGTTTGTTCAAAATACAGATCCCAATTAAAATCAGGGTAGCTAGAGCTTAGCTCGCTGCGTTCGATTTGATTTAGGGTAAGGTCGCGGTTACGACGTTTTTCTCGTGGCCAGTGGCCTTGTGCTATTTTGGTTTCAAGGGCTAAAATTGCCTCAGCACGTTCAGTTGTATTGTCAACACCTGCAAATTTAAGCATGTCGGCGATATGGGCTACATAAGCAGTACGAGTTTTAACAAAACGTTCAGAATCTTCAAGGTAGTAAGAACGATCTGGTAAACCTAAGCCGCCAGCGCCTAATGACATTTCATATTTATTTGGGTCTAAGCGGTTAAACCACATGCCACCACCAATAGGCGAGTTAACGCCCGTTAACCACGATTGGCCAAATAATTTGGTTAGATCATCGGTTGATGAAACGTTACTAATTTCCGTTAGTAGTGGTTTAATTGGCGACACACCAAGCTTATTAAGGGTATCGGTATCCATATACGCGTTATAGAAATCGGCAACTAACTTTTCTTCAGTATTTAAATCTTTACGGGCTGCGATCTCTTCAATAATTGCCTTAACACGCTCTTCGCTACGTTCTGCCAATCCTGCAAATGCACCGTAGCGAGTTTTATCGGCAGGCATAACGTAGTTGTCATACCATGTGCCACTGGCGTACATGAAAAAGTCATCACCTGGTTTTATGGCTTCATTGCGGGCTGTTAAATCTACCCCAAAGCCACCTAATTCAGCTTTTGCTGTCTGGGTTTCGGTACTAGGCTGTTGCGCTTGTGTTGTTTTAGGCTCTGAACAGCCGGTCAGAAATGTGGCAGCAAGTGTTGCTGCAATAAGTGTTTTTTTCATTGGACTTCCCCTGAATGTAATTTAATTATTTTTATTGCACGTTTTCTAACTCAGATTGTTATTGATAACCTAAAAACAGACAAACTTTTGAGGTGAATTACTTCTCAGTTAGGTGAAACAACAAACTACGCGGCATACAGTGTGTATCCCGCGCCGAAGATGAGTCTCCATGTTTATGCTGTTTTTTGTTGAAGTTCCCACATGCGCGCATATTCACCATTGAATTTAAGTAACTCATCATGTTTGCCTTGCTCGATCAACTGGCCCTCTTTGAGCACAATAATCGTATCTGCATCTGTTATTGTTGATAAGCGATGGGCAATAACTAAACTGGTATGATTAGAGGCTAGTGCAGACATGGCTTTTAATATTGCTTGCTCGGAATGAGAGTCTAGCGCTGATGTTGCTTCGTCAAAAATGATAATAGGGGAGCGTTTTAAAATGGCTCGGGCTATGGCAATGCGTTGTTTTTCACCGCCTGAAACTTTTAAACCTCGTTCACCAACGAGGGTTTGATCACCTTTATCTAAACTATCAATAAAGCTGCGTAAATGCGCCATATTAATAGCATTATCAATGTCTTGTGCTGTAGCATCTGGACGGCCATAAGCAATGTTGTCGCGAATGCTGGTATTAAATAACACAGTATCTTGTGGCACAATGGCAATCGCTTGTCGCAAGCTGTTGAGTGTGACGCTAGTAAGTTGTTGACCATCAATATGTATTTCACCGCTGTCAATATCATAAAAGCGATACAGTAAACGGGCTAGGGTGCTTTTTCCTGCACCGCTGGCGCCCACCACCGCGACTTTGCTGCCTGCTTTAATAGAAAAACTAAGCTGCTTAATGATAGGTCTTGATGGATGGTAGCCAAAGTTAACGTTTTTAAATTCTATATCAGCGTGTTGTATATTGAGCTGTTGTGCATTTGCTTTATCTGAAATGAGTGGTTTACGGGTTAATAGTCCGAGCATATTTTCAAGGTCGGTTAAGGCGCGGCGAATTTCTCGATAAACAAAGCCTAAAAAATTGAGCGGTAAAAATAATTGGATCATATAGGCGTTGATCATTACCAACTCACCAATAGAGAGTGTGCCTTTAACCACTTCAATACTAGCAAGCCACATTAAAGCGGTGATCGCTGCTGCTATGATCAAGGCTTGACCTGAATTAAGGGCAAGCAACGATAAGCGGTTTTTAAGCCGGGCTTGCTCCCAACTAGCTAAAAAGCCATCATATGTTTGTGCTTCATGCTTTTCATTATTAAAATATTTAACGGTTTCATAATTAAGTAAGCTGTCAATAGCACGGCTGTTACTATTATTGTCGGCTTGGTTTGCTTCGCGAATAAAGCGGTTGCGCCACTGTGTTACAACAACCGTGAAGGTAATATATAAAGCCACTGCAAGCAGGGTAACTACGGCAAACCACGGCGAAAATAAAGTTGCAAAAATAATCGCAACTACGGCTATTTCAAATAAAGTTGGCACAATATTGAACATTAAAAAGCGCATTAAGAAGCTTAAGCCACTGGTGCCACGCTCTATATCACGGCTAATGCCGCCAGTTTGCCTATCAAGATGAAACGACAACTCAAGGCTGTGTAGGTGATTAAATACTTTTAGGCCAATATGGCGCATAGCATGTTCAGTTACACGACCAAACAACGCATCACGTACTTCACCAAAAAACACACTCGCAAAACGTAGTCCGCCATACAGTAACAGTAAAGCTATGGGTACGATGACTATATTTTGTAAACTTGGATCAACACTGTCGATTATTTCTTTCAGCGCCCATGGCATCAATAAAGTGGCACCCTTTGCGGCGATCAATGCCAGTGTTGCAAGTGTTACACGGCCTTTAAAAGCAACTAAGTAAGGCCACAAGGTGACAATGCTTTGCTTTAAATTCATCGCATCATGATGTTTTATTGCTTCTTGTTTACCCATTCCGCGCATATTTTCTCTAACTCTATTAAGTCTGCATTAAACTTTTTCTAGTAGCCTAGGGTATAAACTTTAACAGTTTGTATCTAGGGCTATACTACTAACAGCACATAGTACAGTTTAGGCAGCTTAAGACAATGTTTTAGAGTGGTTAATTAAACTCAGTTTTTAACAAAGAAGGGAAAGCAGATGAAAACTATCGGATACGCAGCACATCAAGCTAATACGCCATTAGAGCCATTTCATTTTGAAAGACGCGATTTGCGCGATGAAGATGTTGCGATTGAAATCTTATATTGCGGGGTGTGCCATTCAGATCTTCATACCGTAAATAATGATTGGGGTGGCACCAGTTACCCAATTTTACCAGGACATGAGATTGTAGGTCGTGTCACTGAGGTTGGCAGCAAAGTGACTAAATACAAAGTTAGCGATAATGTAGCAGTTGGTTGTATGGTTGATAGCTGCCTTGAGTGTGACCAATGCCACAAAGGCGAAGAGCAATTTTGTCGCGAAGGGATGGTCGGAACTTATTCAGGAAAAGATCGTATCACTGGTGAATCAACCAAAGGTGGTTACGCTAAACACATTGTAGTGCGCGAAGAGTTTGTTTTAAACGTTCCAGAATCACTTGATCTTGCTAAGTGTGCGCCAATTTTATGCGCGGGTATTACCACTTATTCGCCGCTACGTACTTTTAATGTCGGGCCTGGTAGCCGAGTTGGCGTTATTGGCTTAGGTGGGTTAGGCCATATGGCAATTAAAATCGCTGCGGCAATGGGTGCCCATGTGACAGCTATTAGTCGATCAGATGATAAAAAACAGCAAGCGTTGGAATATGGCGCTGAAGGTTTACTGGTATCTAAAGACGAACAAGCCATGAAAGCATACGCTAATCAGTTTGATGTGATCATTAATACTATTCCAGTTAAGCATGACTTTACCCCTTATATGCCCCTATTAGATATTGATGGTACTCAAGTATTAGTCGGACAAGTGGGTGAGATGGCTGAATCAAACTCGGTGCCATTATTATTGGGGCGTCGCCGCGTGGCTGGCTCTTTGATTGGTGGTATTGCACAAACTCAAGAAATTCTTAATTTCTGTGCGCTGCATAATATTTTACCGGAAGTAGAGATGATCAATATGGCAGACATTAATCAGGCTTTTGAACGCTTAAAAGAAGGTGACTTGTCTCATCGTTATGTCATTGACATGTCCTCACTTGAAGTCGCTTAATTATCGACTGTGATTTTTGGCCGTAAGTAGTTTTACTTGCGGTTTTTTTTGTTCAATTGCAAATTAGCTATTGAAATAGGGCAATTACTCCCCATTTATAATACCAGCTTACTATTTAGATAATAAAATGATCCGTTTTCGCTTAGTCCTTACTGTATTACTGCTGTTTACTGCACTTTTTAGTGTGCAGGCTAATGCTGTGAGCAACGCTGAGGCTAATGTGAGCCAGCCTACCGCTTTTTTTCAGTCGGCGATGTTATCTGATTTGAGTGCTTTAGAGGTTAAGGTATTTGATACTTCAGTATCAGATATCACCCCTTTTACCAAGAAGGTACCAATTGCGGCGGCTGATCAACAAACAGAAGGCGCGGGGTTTGAGTCTTTACAGCCACGCTTTTCAGCGAGTAATTCATCGCTATTTCTGTATCAAAGCCAAGTTGAGCCAAGTTATGTGGCAATATTTGAGTTTTTTGTACCTAGCCTTGCGCGCCAACTTTACTTACAACCCCTTGAACCGCCAATAACATTACCTTGGTTTGTAGCCTACGAAGGTAAAAAATCACGGATTAGTGGTTGGAAAGACGCCAACTTACAATACCGTGCAGTACTTACTTACTACAGTTAACTCTTCCTACTAATTTTTTCGATGTTTTAGTCATTCAACTAAAGCAAATAAATTACTGCGCCTATGAGGCAAGAAACCGATGCTTGCATTGGTTTAAAGGAAGCAATATGTTAAAAAATTCATCAAAAAAACCGCTGCTACAGCGTTTTAAAATAAGCTATATGGCGATGTTTTTGGCGCTGGTATTATTAGCGATCAGTGCCTTACCAAATTTATATCCAGCAAAATCGTGGCTGCATCTGAGTACAACGCAGAGCCAGCCACATTCACAGCAGTTACTAGCGAATACTCCTTCGCAAAAATCTGTTATTGATTTTTTAAATCAACATGGGTTTCTGGTTGAGCAATCAATTCAAGTGGCGCAAAACAGCCTTTCATTAAATGTGTTACTACAAGAGCCAACCAAAAGTGCCGCAGCGCAACAAGCGTTAAAAAGTGAATTTACGCAGTTGAATGCAAAAATAGTTACGCATCAAACAAGTCCCGATTGGTTACAAAGCTTAGGATTAGCACCTATAAAATTAGGTCTTGATCTTAATGGTGGTGTGTTATTTGTATTAGATGTTGATTTAGTGAAAGCGCAACAAGAGCAACTTGATAGTGCGTATGAACAAACTAAAACAATTATTCGTGATGAAAAAGCCAGAGGTGTTCGTGTACAAAAAAATGCCCATGGTTTTGAATTACATGCGTTGCCTGCTGCTAAAAGTGACTTAGCCGCAGTACAGGCGAATGTACTAAAGCGTTTTGAGCGTTTAATGGCAACTGCGCATTCACAGGGTAATTTAACAACGGTGGCATTTAGTTTTAGTGAACAAGGTAGTAATGCGTTTGATAAAGAAGTAATGAGTCAAACCTTAACCACTTTAAGAGGCCGTATTGAAGAATTAGGCATTACTGAAGCAGTTACCCAGCGCCAAGGTAAACAACGTATTCGTATTGAGTTACCCGGTGTACAAGATCCAAGTGAAGCAAAACGTATTATAGGTGCAACAGCGTCGCTTGATTTTTATCAGCTTAAAGAAATCGGCGGAAAAACCTTTAACCTGCAAAATGGTGGCTCGATCAATTTAGACCCAATTGCTATTTTTTCGGGACAACACATCAATAATGCCCATGCAGGGCGCGATGAATGGGGCAAGCCGCTAGTGCAACTTAGCCTTGATAGCCAAGGTGGCGAGGCGATGTCGGCATTTTCCAAACGTAATATCGGTAAACCAATGGCAACGGTGTATTCTGAATATTATAAAAATGTCAAAGGTGAAGTAGTTAAAAAAAGTGAAGTGATTAATGTTGCCAATATAGCTCAACATTTGAGTAGCCAATTTAGTATTACTAATATGCAAAGCCCACAAGCGGCGCAGGATTTAGCATTGCTATTACGTGCAGGTTCATTAACTGCGCCGGTGACAATCGTACAAGAACAAACCATTGGGCCAAGCTTGGGCGCAGATAACATACATAATGGGCTCGCGGCCTTGATGTTGGGAATGGGTATTACATTAGCCTTTATGGCGCTGTGGTATCGCCGTTTAGGGCTGGTGGCAAATATTGCCTTATTATTGAATTTAACAGCTTTAGTAGGATTAATGTCACTGCTGCCTGGCGTGGTGCTAACTTTACCGGGCATAGCCGGGCTGGTACTGACAATCGGTATGGCTGTTGATACTAATGTTATTATTTTTGAGCGGATCAAAGAAGAGCGCCGTAAAGGCCGAGCACCATATCAAGCGATAGAGCAGGGCTACCAACAAGCATTTGCGACAATTTTTGATGCTAATATTACCACTATGATCACGGCAATTATTTTATATGGTATTGGCTATGGGCCAATCAAAGGCTTTGCAATTACGCTGGCGTTAGGGCTAATCACTAGCGTATTTACCGGGGTGTATGTTTCTAAGGCGTTGAGTCAGACTTTGTATTTAAAATTGGCAAATAAGCGAGGAGCTCGCGCATGAGCAATTCAAATGAAAAAATGAGCACCACAACCCGCTTACGTTTATCGGGGTTGGTTTTATCTATCCTACTAGTGCTGCTCTCTGTAATAGGGGTTGCTACAAAAGGATTGAATTTCGGCCTTGATTTTACTGGTGGCTATTTAACGGAGTTTACCACTGCAGTGCCAATTAGTGAGGCTGAGCTGGCGAAAAAAATTAGTTATTATCACCATGATGACTTTGCCTTAAGCGCTCAATCTAGCCAGCACTTTCAGTTAAGAGAGGCAGAGCAAGCCAGTACATCGCCTTGGTTAGCAACGCTTACGCAAGATGAGACATTGGGTGCTGAAGTGTTGTCATCTTCTTACTTAGGCTCTCAAGTTGGCGATGAATTATTTGAACAAGGCTGTTTGGCATTATTTGCGGCAATGGTTGCCGTGATGGTTTATTTAGCGCTACGCTTTGAGTGGCG
The DNA here is from genome assembly GCF_014164125.1 of Pseudoalteromonas sp. SG44-8. Classification (NCBI taxonomy): domain Bacteria; kingdom Pseudomonadati; phylum Pseudomonadota; class Gammaproteobacteria; order Alteromonadales; family Pseudoalteromonadaceae; genus Pseudoalteromonas; species Pseudoalteromonas sp. SG44-8. The sequence goes on from NZ_JACJEQ010000013.1 coordinate 52,815, forward strand.
TTTAGCGTTGGGATCGGTTGTGGCTTTAATGCATGACGTGGTGGTGGTAGTTGGTTTGTTTGCATGGTTACAGCTTGATTTTAACTTAACCGTGTTAGCGAGTTTACTGGCAATCATTGGTTATTCATTAAATGATTCAATTATTGTCGGGGACAGGGTACGCGAGCTACTGCGCTTAGATTCCACAACACAACAAGCTAGCGTGAATACGGTGATTAATGAATCAATTAAGAGCACTTTGACCCGTACTTTGATCACCTCAGGCACTACTCTTGCTACAGTGGCGAGTGTGTGGTTATTGGCTGGTGCGCCGTTACAGGGGTTTTCTATCGCACTATTTGTAGGAATTGTTGTGGGAACATTATCGTCAATTTGTATTGCTGCAACGTTACCGCAGTTACTTGGTTTAAGACATGAAAACTATCAAGTTAAGGTCGATGAGCAAAGCCAAGCGTTGATGGATATGCCGTAACTAACTTTATCAACGAAAAACAAAAATGCCGCGATATACGCGGCATTGTTATTATTTAAGTTAATTTGTTAACTTAAATTAATTGTCACAACATCAGCTGTTTCATCATCGTTAAGTACAGGTTGTTTTGGTATGTCTGGTTTATCAAGCGCAATATCGCCGCCATCAATTACTTCACCGGTTTTTAAGTTGGTGAAATCAAATAACTCATTATCTGCTAGATGCGAAGGCACAACATTTTGCATTGCAGTAAAAATACTCTCAATACGACCAGGGTGCTCAATATCCCACTGTGCAAGCATCGCTTTGGTATGTTTGCGTTGCAGATTTTCTTGTGAGCCACACAGATTACATGGAATGATAGGGTATGCTTGGCTGATAGCATATTGTTCAATATCTGTTTCTTTACAGTAGGCTAATGGACGAATTACCATGTGCTCGCCGTTATCGCTCATTAATTTAGCTGGCATGCTTTTCAGTTTGCCACCATAAAACATATTTAAGAATAGGGTTTCGATCATATCGTCGCGATGATGACCTAAGGCGATTTTAGTGGCCCCCATTTCATTTGCGGTACGATATAAAATACCGCGACGTAAGCGTGAGCATAGCGAACAGGTTGTTTTACCTTCAGGAATAATATCAGTCACTATACTGTAGGTGTCTTCTTCAACAATTTTGTATTCAATATTCTGAGTGTCTAAATATGCTGGCAATACATGTTCAGGAAAGCCTGGTTGCTTTTGATCAAGGTTAACAACAAACAAATCAAATTTAATAGGTGCAACACGCTGTAAATGCTGCAGCATGTCAAGTAGAGTATAACTGTCTTTTCCACCAGAGAGGCACACCATGATACGGTCGCCTTCTTCAATCATATTGAAGTCCATCACCGCTTGACCGGTTTGACGACGTAAGCGTTTTTGTAACTTAGATAAGCTATGTTGAGCTTTGGCTTGAACAGAATGCGACATTACGCCCCCTTTAGAACTATGGGTAAAATAAAGGGGCGTATTATATGCCTAAAGTTTCAATCAACAAAATTTATTTAATCTTTTGCCAGCGGGCTCACATAGCCGTCGGGTTTTAAGGCTAATACGTCACAATCAAGGCTGTCAATGACATGCTCTGCGGTGTTACCTACTAAGGCTGCACTTAATCCAGTGCGGCCAACCGTACCAATCACCACTAATTCACTATTAAGGCGCTTTGCTACATCAGGGATCACGTCCTCTGGTAAACCTTCTTCTATGACACAGTTTTGCTGGGCGATTTGATGACTAGCTGCTAACTCATGGGTCGATTCTATATGGTGTTTTTTTACCGATTCGTTATAAATACTGGGGTTAAACTCAGGGATTTCAATTGCAATGTTTACCGGTGTCGCAGGATAGGCGTTAACGATACTAAGGCTTGCGTTAGCCAGTTCACATAAAAACTGCGCATCTTGAATAATACGATGGTTTAAATCAAGGTGCTGTTGGTTTTCACTTACAGCGTTAACAGCAGCTAAAATATTACCCTGCGAAGGCCAAGCGTGCTCTTTTACCAATAATACCGGGGCTGGGCATTTACGAATTAAATGCCAATCGGTTGGAGTAAAAATTACTGACTTAAGTGTATCGTGCTGGTGAGTTCCTTTTACAACCAAATCAAACTGTTGGTCTATTACCGTATCGATGATCGCTTCATAAGTGCGATTATGCCAAACCACTTGGCTGTTAATATCGACGTCTGGGTAGTGTTGCAAAATTTCATCCAGCCATAACTGACGGTCTTTAACGACGGCATTGCGCATTGCCTCGCGCTCATCGCCAGAGAGCATGGTCGTCATCTCATAGGAAAAATCATAAATGCTCATAAAAGCGGTGATACTGGCACCGGACTTTTTGGCTAATTCGATAGAGCGAGATAAACCATGCTGAGACTCAGCGGTTGGATCAATAATGGCGAGTATTTGTTTGATGGTGTTCATAAGCTGCTCCTTTAACTACTTTATAGCTAGAGTGTAACGTATAACGTGAGTAGTTAAAGTAACAGCTAACAACTAGTTGCGCTAGATCAAGTTTATTTTGGGTGGATTGCTGCAGCTGCGGATAACCCATCACTATCTAGAATAGTGATAAACTTACCTTCCACTTTTATTAAAGCAGCTTTTTGAAAACGACTCAGTAAACGACTAATCGTTTCAACGGTTAAACCAAGGTAATTACCAATTTCACCACGGGTCATGGTAAAGCGAAACTCTTTACGAGAAAACCCGCGTTCGCCAAAGCGATTTGACAAGTTGTAGATAAAACTAGCTAAGCGCTCTTCGGCTGATTTTTTATTCAGTGACAAAAACATTTCTTGGTCGTAGTTAATTTCACTGCTCATCAGGCGCATAATCTGCTGGCGTAGTTTTGGTAATTTACCCGCTAGATCATCAAGTGTTTCAAATGGAATTTCGCATACCATTGAGGTTTCGAGCGCTTGAGAAAAGCTTTGGTGTGCCATTTTATTTATTGCATCAAAGCCGATTAAATCTCCTGCGAGGTGAAAGCCAGTAATTTGCTCGTCACCTTGCTCTGAAAGGGTGTAGGACTTAAATGAACCAGAACGAACAGCAAAAATAGCGTTCAGTGGCGCTCCTGATTCAAAAAGAAAATCCCCTTTGTGTAATGGTTTTTTACGCTCAATGATTTCATCAAGTTTATCCATTTCTTGCCCATTGAGGGTAAAAGGTAAGCACAGTTGACTTATGCTGCAGTCATTGCAGCTGATTGTGCAATTATTTTTGGCTTTGTTTTGATATAAATCCATTAGTTCAGTCCATTAAATGTTGTCACATTAATTTGTTAAGATTAATGCAGCAGCTTGTCAGTTGCAATGATAAGTAAATAAATCCCGTACCAAATAAGTACACTGCCCAGTGCTATTCGTGCCCATGGGTGATTTAATACTTTATGTAATACTTGTGCGCCCATGCCGATACTTAACATCGCGGGAAACGTACCAAGCGCGAAAAATAGCATGACTAGAGCGCCATCAAGGGCTGTGTTGCTGGTCATCGCCCAGGTTAGCGCTGAATAAACTAAACCACAGGGTAACCAACCCCATAATGCGCCATAAGCCATTGCTTTAGGTAATGAGTTGATTGGCATTATAAAACGATTTAGTTTTACCAAGTGCTGCCACACCAAGGTTTTCCCTAGCGATTCCAGCCATTGTAAGCTTGCGCCTAACCGCATGATATACAAGCCAACCAAAATCATAAACAGGCCACTTAAAAACGCTAAAATTAACGCGAACCAATGACTTTGGGTGGCAAAATGGCTGCTGATCCCAGCAACGAGCGCCCCTGCGAGCATATAACTGCCGGCACGACCGATGTTATACGCAATGGAGTACTGCAATGGTCGGGTTTTATCTGTGGCTAATTGTAAGGAGCTGGCAATACCACCACACATTGCTATGCAATGTCCGCTGCCAATAAGGCCCATGATAAAAGCGCTGACAAATAAGGGGTCAATCATTACTTTTTTTGTGCTGCTCTTTATCATCTTCAAACAAAATGCTATGACCTTGTTTGTTTAAATCTGAAAATTGTTCACCGCGAACGGCCCAAAAAAACACTCCAATCGCGATCAGTACAAATAAAATAGCAATTGGAACTAGAATATAAATTATACTCATAATTTTAATAACCTTAGTGAGTTACTGATCACAATGATGGAACTGGCAGACATCCCAATCACAGCCATCCAAGGTGCAACTAGGCCTAATGCCGCAAGCGGTAAGATTGAACCATTATAGAGCAATGAAAGCGCTAAATTTTGCTTTATTATTCGGCGTGTTTTTTTCGATACCGTCAATAAATGCTCTATAGCGGCTAAATCACTATTGAGTAATACCACATCGGCGGTGTTTTTGGAAATATCAGCGCCGGTTTCCATTGCGATAGATAAATGCGCGCTATTAAACACTGGACTGTCGTTGACACCATCTCCTACCATAGCAACAATTTCACCTTGGCTTGACCACAGCTTCACTTCGCTTTGTTTATCCTCTGGTAGACAGCCTACTTTAAAGCTATCAAGTTTGAGCTTCTTAGCAATTTGTTGCCCTGCATTTGAGGCGTCCCCAGTTAGCATGTGGCAGGTTAAGCCTTGCTGTTGTAAAGAGGTAATTAAGTTTGCAGCATTACTTTTTACTTCATCTACAAAGTAAAAATTAGCAACCGGTTGTTGATCAATGTAGAACGTTGCTTGAGCATTACTTTTTTTACTGTTGAACCAACCACTTTTACCAATTGCATAGTTATGATTGTCATCTTCACCGGTGATGCCACAGCCAGGATGAATTTTAATATTCGTTAAGTCGCGCTGTGTGGGTGTGAACTCATTAAATGCAGTCGCAATAGGGTGTTCGGAGTAACTTTCAAGTTGTGCTGCAAGAGCCAAAATCTGTTTTTTAGATAAAGAATTTGCTAATAAGTCCACAGCATCTAGGCTAAAACGCCCCTGTGTTAACGTGCCTGTTTTATCAAAAGCAACGCGCGTTAATTGTGGTAGTGTTTCTAGCACATGAGACTGCTTAATGAGTATTCCTTTGCGGGTTAAGGTAGCCACCGCGCAGGTTAAGGCGGTTGGAATTGCTAAACTTAGCGCACATGGGCAAGTTGCAACAAGGACCGCAATGGTGATCCAAAAGGCATGTTCAGGGTCAACTTGATACCAGCCGATGGCGGTAAGTGAGGCAAATACCAGCAAGCAGGCAACAAACCACTGTGCCACTTTGTCGGTGATTTCCACCAGTTTAGGACGGGTGGCAAGCGCACTGTGCTGCAATTTAATTATTTGGTTTAAAAGAGTATTTTGACCAATTTTATTGATAAGAATTTCAATTACACCATCATGATTCACGGTACCGGCAAAAACTTGATGATCAATGTACTTACTAACTGGTAAATGCTCACCTGTCATCATTGCTTCATCAACGGTGGTGCTGCCAGAGCAAATAACACCATCTGCAGGAATTGTTTCTCCGGCTTTAATTAAGACTCGGTCACCGAGTTTTAATTTTTTAGCTGCAATAATATGTTCGTGGCCGTTTTCATCCAAAGTACGGGCTGTAAGTGGTAATAACTTTTGTAAGTTAGCAGTAAACTCACTGGCTTTCAGTCGAGCCCTAAACTCTAAATATTTACCTAGCAATAATAAGAAGGTGAACATACAAATTGATTCAAAATACACTTCGCCCACGGCCATCACTGTGGCGTAACTACTTGCGCCATATGCGCCAAAAATAGCCAGGGATACAGGAAGATCCATGTTTAACTGCTTGGCTTTTAAGCCATTAATTGCATTGGTTAAAAAGGGCATAGCACTGTATAAAATAACCGGTGAAGCGAGTATTAAGCTGATCCATCGAAAATACTGTTCAAAGCTTTCTTCCATGCCAGAAAACATGCCAAAGTACATGGCGAAAGCAAACATCATCACTTGCATTGTCATTAAGCCTGCTACGCCGAGCCTGCGAATGTACGATTTGGCAACTAGCTGCTTTTGACTTGCTTCAATATCGACTTGAAACGGGTAGGCCTTGTAGCCAATTTCTAATAACGATTTGATAATGTCGCTTAGTGGTGTCTGATCTTTATGCCATTGGATCATCGCACGGTTTGTTGATGTATTTACGTCAACGCGTTTGATTGCGGGTATATTTAACAGCTGCCTTTCAATCAACCATGCACAGGCGGCACAAGTGATCCCTTCAACGGTCAATAACACTTCACTGATGTCGTTGGTTTGAGAAATAAACTCGTCTTGAATATCTGGATTATCGTAACTGCTAATAAATGCTAATTGCTCTGGTACTAGCTGTTCTACTTTACCAGCGCGTACGGTTCTGAATTTATAATAATCTGTCATACCTTGAGCAACAATTGTCTCGGCAACGGTTTGACAGCCAATGCAACACATCGGTTGCGCGCTTGCGTCTATAACAACAGTCGCGCTAAAACCAGATGGTACACTTTCAAGGCAATGAAAGCAGTTATTAGACATGATAGCTTTACTACTTATATTCAGGACTTATGGTAATACTTTGCTTACTTGGCAAAGTGATGTTTTCTTTTAACTTCCAACTACCGTCTATTGGCTCAATAAATACAGTATAAGTACCATCACTATATGGATCAATAATTGCTGTAAATTCACCATTTGCATTAGGGGTTAAATGAGTACTAAAATCATGGGCCTGGATTGTACGGTGGTAAAACGATAGCTTTAAAGAATGGATATTACTGGTATCCCCTTTATTGAATTTAAAGCTTACTTTGTCTGTTTCGACGTTTAATTCCCCATGTAAATATAACGCTTTGGCTTTATCAAATTTGCTCAATTCTAAATTAATTGCTTTGCCTTTTTTATAGTAATCATCAACCACCATATCAGGGCCATTGCCGATCGCAGTTATAAAGAGGGAAATACAGCCAATGATGGCAACTAGCGGAAAAAAGATTAAAAACCACGGCCAGAAATTTTTATACCAAGGAGTAGAGGTCATAAATACACTTAATTTGTTTTGCGATAAGGGCATTTTATAGGATTTAAATTGAAAAGACTAAAAAAAAGCCTCCAGATGGAGGCTTTTTTGATCTTAATTAATCTATTGAATTAAAACATTAAAATATAAACAACCCATTAACATTTTAATTATTTATCTTGCGATAAACTATAAACGTATGCAGTTAATAGGTGGATTTTTTCTTCACCTAAAATATCTTTCCATGCAGGCATAACACCGGCACGGCCGTTATTAAGTGTTTCTTCAACAGCACGTTGAGAACCACCATACAGCCAGATGTTATCAGTTAAGTTAGGTGCACCAAACGGTAAGTTATGTGCAACTGAACCTTTACCATCAGCACCATGACACGCGGCACACATTGCAAACTTAGCTGCGCCTGCTGCTGCATCTTTCTGGTTAACGGTACGACCTGATAAGCTTAGTACATGAGCAGTCATTTCTTTAACGCCTTGCTCACCCAATGCAGCACCCCAAGGTGGCATTGCAGCAATACGACCATATAAAAGTGTTTCTTTGATTTTATCTGGCGTGCCGCCATATAACCAATCTTTATCAGTTAGGTTAGGGAAGCCTTGACCACCACGAGCATCAGAACCATGACACTGTGAACAGTTTTGAGCAAATAAACGCTGACCAATTTCCAGTGCTTTTTCATCAGTAACAAGTGTTTCAATATCTTGCTGAGCATAAGCCGCAAAAATAGGACCAAAACGCTCATCTGCAGCGCGATATTCCGCATCAAGCTTTACAAATTCGCCATTCGCTTTAGCTTCTTCAACTGCTTTTTTAGATTCAGCTAAAGAGGTTATACCCTGGTTAGAACTGCTCCACTTAGCAATACCTTCCCAGTTACCTAGGCCAGGATATGCTGCTAAGTAATAAACTGACCATACAAATGTTGCAAAGAACATGTAAGTCCACCACTTAGGTAGTGGATTATTTAGTTCTTCAATACCATCAAATTCGTGCCCGCAGCTTTCACCTTCTTTAACACCAGTGTAGTTTGTTAAATTCCACACTAGTAATCCAAAAATGATAAATAAGCATGCAAGGGTTAATACAATAACCCATATACTCCAAAAGCTAGTCATTTCTCAGACCCCTTTTCCTCGTTAGAGATTGTATCATTATGTTTTTTCTCATCTTCAAAGATGACATTAGCGGCGTCTTTAAAACGTGTTTTACTACGCTTACTATATGCCCACACAACAATGACAATAAATAGTACTAAAATTACCAGAGTTAAAATGCCTCTGTATGTTCCGTAATCCATAATTAATTACTTCAAGTGCGTGCCAAGTTGTTGCAAGTAAGCAATGAGGGCTTGCATTTCTGTTGCACCCTTACCGTCATTCATAGCATCAACTTTAGCAACGTCAGCGATTAGTTCTTCATCACTACCATATCCTAAACCAGGGTGAGCTGGATTTTGTGGATTAATAGCAAATGTATCACGGAAAATTTTAAGCTTTTTCAGAGTAAGGCTAGTATCAACGCGATCCTCTGCTAACCAAGGAAAACCTGGCATGTTTGACTCAGGAACCACAGCACGTGGATTCACTAAGTGAGCATAATGCCAGTCATCCGAGTAACGTTTGCCCACACGTGCTAGGTCTGGACCAGTTCGTTTAGAACCCCATTGAAATGGGTGATCCCAAACCGACTCACCAGCAACCGAGTAGTGACCATAACGTTCAACTTCGTCACGGAAAGGGCGGATCATTTGTGAGTGACAGTTATAACAACCTTCACGTACATAGATATCACGGCCTTCCATTTCAAGCGCGTTTAGTGGGCGTAAACCATCGACTGGCTTTGTTGTATCATCTTGGAACATCAGTGGAGTTATCTCTACTAGTGCGCCGAAGCTGATAGCAAAAACAGTCAAGATAGCCATAAGGCCGATATTTTTTTCGACTATTTCATGTTTGTTTTGTGAATTATTATTGCTCATCATCTCACTCCGTTATGCTAACTGTGCTTGCGCATCTAATTTCAACGAATCATTCTTCGCAGAAATAGTACGGTAAACGTTATAAGCCATAACCAGCATGCCTACCACGATGAACACACCGCCTAGGAAGCGCATAACATAGAATGGATGTGATGCTTGAAGTGACTGCACAAAGCTGTACATTAATGTACCGTCAGCATTTACTGCGCGCCACATTAGACCTTGCATAACCCCTGAAATCCACATTGCTACAATGTATAAAACAACACCTACGGTATGTAACCAAAAGTGTGTGTTAACCAGTTTAATACTATACATACGACCTTGAGAAAATAACGCTGGGATAAGGTGGTAAATAGCACCGATAGAAATCATCGCAACCCAACCAAGTGCACCAGAATGAACATGACCAACAGTCCAATCAGTGTAATGAGAAAGGGCATTTACAGACTTAATCGCCATCATCGGGCCTTCAAAGGTAGACATACCATAGAAAGACAATGAAACAACTAAGAAGCGTAGTACTGGATCAGTACGTAGTTTATGCCATGCGCCAGATAGCGTCATGATACCGTTGATCATACCACCCCAAGAAGGAACGAATAAGATGATTGACATAACCATACCTAAACTCTGTGTCCAATCAGGAAGTGCAGTGTAGTGTAAGTGGTGAGGGCCTGCCCAAATATAAAGTGATACTAAAGCCCAAAAGTGAACAACAGATAAACGGTAAGAATAAACTGGACGACCTGCTTGTTTTGGTACAAAGTAATACATCATACCTAAGAAACCAGCCGTTAATAAGAAACCTACAGCGTTATGACCGTACCACCACTGAACCATCGCATCTACTGCACCTGCGTAGATTGAGTATGATTTAGTTAACGATACAGGCACAGCCATACTATTTACAATGTGAAGCACTGCAACAGTAATGATAAAGCCAGCATAAAACCAGTTAGCGACATAAATGTGCGATACTTTACGCTTAGCTATGGTGCCCATAAACACAACCGCATAGGTAACCCACACTACAGCAATTAAGATATCGATTGGCCACTCAAGCTCAGCATATTCTTTTGAACTTGTTATACCTAGAGGTAGAGTGATAACCGCAAGTACGATAACTAACTGCCAACCCCAGAAGGTAAAGGCGGCTAATTTGTCTGAGAGAAGGCGCGTCTGGCAAGTACGTTGCACGACATAATATGATGTCGCGAATAGTGCACTTGTACCAAATGCGAAAATAACTGCGTTCGTGTGTAACGGACGTAGTCGAGAGTATGTTAACCATGGTGTATCAAAGTTAAGTGCTGGCCAAGCTAATTGGGCAGCAATCAGAACCCCAATACTCATGCCAACGATGCCCCAAATCACTGTCATAATAGCGAATTGGCGTACAACCTTATAGTTGTACTCAGTTTGTGATGCTACTGTTTGGCTCATTTTCTGGCTTCCGCTGCAATAAATGCGTTTAGAAATGAATTACCCACTATATAAAGTGGGGCCTACTATTATTCTTAAGTATGTTATCAAAAACCCTCAAAGCTTTGACTGCTTCAGAAAACAAACTCGAGAAACCCTTATTTTTGCGGGGAAATGATAAAATTTTTGGCCTAAAAAAGATAGGTCAATTGCATAAAATTATGACATCAATCAATTTTTCACATGCAGTTGGTTATTTTTTGATGCACTTTTGTACATTTGTGTAAGAATTTAGTTCTGTGGTTGTATTTTAACACTGCGCTGATTAGTATCAGCCTTTACTTTATCTAGGGAATATTATGCCAATTAAGCTTTTAGTTGTGTTTTTAAGCGTATTGAACCTGTTAATTGCATGTGGCCCACAATCGCTAAGTATAGAAGAGCAACGCCAAGGTGCAAGCTGTCAGCCAAATCAGTTATGCGAGTATGATAATCAGGTGAAAATTTGGTTGAGTGAGCAACAAATAACGCCAGAAACGCCTTTTGAGATAAATTTATCGTTACCAAGCTCATTGTTAGTTCACAGTGCAAAACTTGAAGGCATCACTATGTATATGGGATATATTCCGGTGTTGTTTGAGCCGCTTGACGATATTTTAGTCGCACAAAGTATGGTTGGTATTTGTTCCGAGCGCAATATGACCTGGAAATTGACACTCGAAGTTAAAAATCCACAGGGTCAACTTAAGCATGTATTTTATTACTTTGATGCGACTTATTGATATCAGTTTAATCCATATTAAATCGGAGTGTTGGTTAAGAAAGTTGCTATCCGAAGCTTAGGGCATAGAGTTGCAAATGTCCGTTATCACTTATTCTGCCTATCCAAACACGCTATTTTTGTTACCTTCATTTGCTAAGTATTAGCTGACTTAATGCATTAACAATGCACTGGACCCATTTCTTAATTGATCCTTTAACGGTTCAAAACACTTCAAAGCAATATTTACTGAAATAATACGCTGAATATTAAGTTGAGTATCTATTTGTAAATCAGGGTTTCTAGTTTAAGTCTCGCCTTGAATTTTTATATTTTCAGTTAAATTTATAGAGTGCGCATAAAACCACCTTATTTTGACATTAAGCTGCAATGAACAAAGCTAAACCCCACTATATTGCTATCAAAAAAGTTGCATAGAGCTTAAATACGCAAAATTATTGCATAACTATGGTTAGCAGTTGTTGGTCAGTTTTGCAGTTTTAATAAAATGATGTGATTAACTTGTGAAATTTTCTGATTTAGGTATTTTTATACGTTAATTACATATAATTACAAAGTCCATTAGTTTGATTTCATACATGTTTAAAATGTTTTTCTTCGCACTTAAGTGTTTGAATATAAGCTGTATTAACTAGTTAACAATGAAACATTCATTAACCAATGTACCTATTGCGGGTTTATCAATAATTGCGAAGGTAATTATTAACCGCTCATTCAGATTTCATTCAGTTAAGTCCGCCTAAGTTGCCCTCGCTGACTCGATATTCTCAAATAAAACGAGCGCTACCTGAGCAAGGTATTTCTCCAACAAGTAGGGTTTCACATGAAAAAATCTATTATCGGTTTAGCTGTAGTTACAGCTATCCCTATGTTTTCAACAATGCAAGCAGTGGCTGCGGAAGATGGCGCCCAATCAATTGAAAAAATCCAAGTTACGGGCTCTCGCATTAAGCGTTCAGATATGGAAAACGCTAGCCCAGTTACATTAATTGGCGCAGATGATATTAAAGCAATGGGTGCCACAAGCATCGATAGCGTATTACAAAAAATGACCGCCACAGGCGGTGCAATGACAAACCCTGGCGTTAACAATGGTTCTGGTGGTAATGCACGTATTGATTTACGTGGACTAGGTTCTAGTAGAACATTAGTACTTGTAAACGGTCGTCGTATGATTGCCTCAGGTACTGGCGCTGCATCAACTGTTGACCTAAACACGATCCCTGTTTCAATGATCAAATCTGTAGAAGTACTTAAAGATGGTGCATCTGCTGTATATGGTACGGATGCGGTTGCAGGTGTTGTGAATATCATCCTAAAAGATGATTTCGAAGGCCTTGATATGAACGTCAACTCGGCAATCACAGGCGAAGGCGATGCAACTGAAAGTTCATTCGATTTTACAGTTGGTTCTTCATTCGATAAAGGTAACATTGTTATCGGTATGCAGTACACTGACCGTGGTAAAGCAAAGCAATCAGATCGTGATTTCTCAAGTTGTCCTATTGCAGAAGGTGCTAACGGTCTAAATTGTAACGGTGGTTCTCCATACAGCCCAGGTGGCCATATTTGGCAAGGTGGTGTAATTGGTGATGTAAATGAAGATGGTTCAACAGTTGATGCTGATGGTAACCCTGTTACTTCAGGTCTTGCCCCAACCGATGATGGTTTAGGCGGCCTTGGTGGACTCCATCCGTATACAGATTCAGACCTTTATAACTTTGCGCCAGATAGCTACTTATACACGCCAATGGAGCGTTTGAACTTAACTGGCCTTGCAAGTTATGAAATTTCAAACGATACACGTGTATTTACGGAATTTACCTACACAAAACGTTGGTCGCAACAGCAAATGGCTGCACAGCCAGTATGGTTTGATTTCAAGTACAATGAAAATATGGGCGATTCATTACTTGGTCAAACTTATGTAGGTAAAGTTGACCGCAATGGCGATGGTCTTGCAGATCGTGATGCAGACGGTAAATATATTACTGACACATTAAATTACGCATATGGTGATGATATCTCTTATGGGCGTCGTATGTCAGACACTGGCCCTCGTTATTTCGAACAGTCAGTAGACACTGTTCGTGCGGTAATTGGTGCAGAAGGTTTTGTAGGTGATTACTCATGGGATGTGTCAGCTAACTTCGGTCGTAACGATTCTGTTGATAAGACAGCCAACCTTCACAATATGGGTGCTATCCAAGAACAAATCACTGAAGGTACATTTAACCCGCTTGATCAAGCTGCATGGACATCTGAAGATTTCCGTAAAAATGTTTACACTGAAGTAAACAATGGTGGTAGTCAGTTATTTATAGTTTCAGCATCTGTATCAGGTGAAATGTTTGAATTACCAGCAGGTTATGCTGCTTTTGCTGCGGGCGTTGAGCACCGTCAAGAGAAAGCATGGTACACACCAGATTCACTAACAGCGCAAGGCCTTGCAAATGACCCTATGGTTGAACCAACCGCTGGCGGCTTTGACGTAAATGAAGCGTATGTTGAATTTGCAATCCCATTACTTGCTGATGCACCATTTGCTCAAAACGTAGAGCTTAGCGCTGCAATCCGTGCGTTTGATTACAGCACATTTGGTTCTGACGAAACATGGAAGCTAGGTTTAACATGGAAAGCAAATGACGAACTAATGTTCCGTAGTGTAGTATCTACAGCATTCCGAGCACCAACCGTTTCTGAGCTTTATTCAGGTAATTCACCTTCTTTTGAACGTGTAACTTTCCCTGGTGCACAAGATCAAGCTGAAGTAACAGTAGGTGGTAACTCATTACTTACTCCTGAAGAAGCGGATACTTTCACAGCAGGTATCGTATACGAGCCAGAGTGGTTTGACGGCTTCAGCATGACAATTGATTATTACAAAATTGAGATTGATAATGCGATTGCATCAGTTAACGAGCAATATATTGTCGATCAATGTTTAGCAACAACTGCAAATGCTGATTCTGTATTATGTCAGTCAGCTAATATCGGCATGGATAGCACAGGTCGAATTAGTTTCAACAATCAGCTGCAAAATGTTGGTGCTGAGGAAACGTCTGGCGTAGATTTAAACTTATCATATAGCTTTGAAGCTGCAGGCCTTAACTGGAAAGCAGGTTTAGACACTACTTACCTAGACGAGTATGTTGTAACTGTTCTTGATGATACTGTTGATTACGCTGGTTTGATAACTTCAAACATTGGTGGCTATGCAGATCTTAAGTCTAACTTTACACTAAATGCAGCTGGCGATAACTGGGATGCACAGTATCAAGCTCGTTACATCTCTGGTATGGATAGTTACTCATGTATCGGTAAAGACACGTGTTATGCGCCGTCTACACCAACTGTTATCTACCATGACATCAGTGGTTCATACATGATCAATGAAACTGTTGCATTATCTGCAGGTGTAAACAACTTATTTGATAAGCAACCTCCTTACTACACAGGTAATAATGATTCAAACACTGACCCGTACACATACGATGTACTGGGTCGTCGTTTCTTCGCTGGTGTGAATGTTAAATTCTAATTAGTAAGAATATTGGATTCTTATGAAGGCCTAGTTTACTAGGCCTTTTTTATTGAACAAATGAAAGTGTGGCAGTAAACTAGATGCATCTTTTTACTTATTAGGAGAGCTGATTGCTAAAACAGGATGAAAACTTATCCTTTATAATTGAACCTGAATTGAGCCCGCGCTCTGAACAGCGCATTGATATGTACTTTTCTATTCCGAATGAAATGGGCATCAATCCGCAAACGTTAACAGAAGAATCGTATTTTAATAACCACTTCAAATCGTATTTAGCGTATAACGCCAATAATATCCATTTACCTTTAGTGCGCAGTCGCTTTGTTAGTAAAAATAAAGGTGAACAACAAGACTATCGGCAAAACCTCAACTTGTATTGTTATCAAGTCCGCCTAGCGATTGATACTGATATCAAAGATACATTAAAGATTGAAGAAGTTGATGAGTTTTATCAGCGCGCTATTGAATTATGTGAACAAAGTCAAAGCTTACTTAAAAAGCTAAGGCGTTACACACCTGATGATGAAAAACTGATCTCGTTTTATACCAATGCAGATAACTATCTGAGTTGGCATATTGAGCAGTCGTTTTTAAAATTACTTGACGAAGGGCCACGTAGCAGTGATTACGCGAAAGAGCGTAATGATCTGATGAATTTTTGTAAAGCCGAGCAAGATTATCGACATGAGCTGCAATATAACTCGGAATCAACCCTTCAGGATGCAAACCGGATCACCAATAAGATGCGTCTTTTACAGCGTTTGATTGAGCATGGTGTGGTGTTAAATCGTAATACTCGTTACCTTAATAGTTATTTAAAACGATTGGTTAAAGGAACCGTTACAGCGATTATAATGGCGCTTGTTATGGTTGTGGTTCTGAATGCGCGGATCTCATTTACCGAAGTGACTGCAACATTAGTGATCATTTTGGGCGCTATTTACGGGATGCGAGAAATTTTTAAAGAAGACATAACACGAGTTATTTGGCGAGCTATTGTGAAAGGGCGCCCAAAATGGCGATTTCAATTTCGAAATAGCGTTACCAAAGATAAAATAGCTACACAATACATCTGGCTTGAATATACACGCTTTAAACATATTCCAGAGGATGTACGAAAAATATTTTCAAAACGACGTCAACAAAATAAACAAGCAGCGCAATGGCTGCACTTTGCCAGTGAAATAC
Organism: Pseudoalteromonas sp. SG44-8; assembly: GCF_014164125.1. Lineage (NCBI taxonomy): Bacteria > Pseudomonadati > Pseudomonadota > Gammaproteobacteria > Alteromonadales > Pseudoalteromonadaceae > Pseudoalteromonas > Pseudoalteromonas sp. SG44-8. Next base: position 68,752 of record NZ_JACJEQ010000013.1, read on the forward strand.
GGGTTAATGCAAAAGAGTTCTTACCTGGTTATGATAGCTTGCAACAGACCTTGCAGTTTAGTTTAGCGGCGTTTGCGCGGAACTTAAAAAAAGGCGAAGGTAAACTGTATCATCTTGATAATAATAAAATATCTAAACAAAGTGTGGAGCGGCGCTATCAACTAAATGTAGTGCTTTCATATCAAAATGACGAAGAGATAAAGTACCAGCGTTATAAAATCACCTTAAATAGAAGTAAAATAGTTAGCATTGAACTGATTTATAGCGAAATGGAATAAATGTTGTCGTCGATTTTCTTATCTATCAGGTATTATCTCCCTCTTTTTACACAGCTTGAGGGGGAGTGATATGCGCTTTCTGATTTCCAGGATGGCCGCAACTAGTCAATGTCCACCACGTAAACCGATGAGTAAAATCATGTGGTCTTTAATTGGGTCATTTTTAGGCATTTATTTAGTTGCAATAATTGGCAAAAGCTTACAGTTTGATCCGTTAACTAATTTATTTTTAATTGGTTCTTTAGGTGCGACTGCTGTGCTTGTTTACGGTGCGCCATTGGCTGAGTTTTCTCAACCGCGTAATCTTATTGGCGGTCATGTTCTCAGTGCGTTGGTGGGTGTTACTGTGGCAAAACTGCTAACTGCCGATTTAATGTTGGCAAGTGCTTTGGCTGTTTCACTATCAGTTGCGGTTATGCACTTAACGCGTACTTTGCATCCACCGGGTGGCGCTACTGCTTTGATTGCGGTTATTGGTGGTAGCGGTATACAACAGCTAGGTTATTACTATGTCGTAAGCCCTGTATTGTTTGGTACGACAATTATGCTGTTAGTTGGGTTGCTAGTTAATAATTTATCACGTAACCCTAAGCGTCATTATCCTGTCTATTGGTGGTAATAACTGTCAGTAGGTGGCAACATCGTTACTACCTACTGCAATGGTTTATTTTTCTAAACCAGTTTTACTATACAAAGATACTTTGTTTGATACCAAGGTTATTTCAATGTTTTTACTGTCATCGCCCCATGTGCAATTTGTGTGTAGGGTTTTTTCTACACAATTATCAGCGCTTCCTAAAATTGCTTCTACTGCAGTTTTGTCCATGCCAATTTCGATTTTCTCGTAATTCTCTAAGTTTACTTTTGAGCAAGCTGCTAGGCTTAATGTTGCAGCAATAATTAAAAGTTTTTTCATTCGGTCATCTTCCTTTATTTAGTGGTTAAATTTTCTAATTTGTACAATCATGCCCATTTTTGGATGATCAAAATAATGAATGTCGCCACTTATCACACGTTTGAATTGTGAGAACCGAGCGTGTTGGATTTCACCAGTTACTTGGATTTCATTTACGTCAAAGCTGGCATTAATAAATAAATAATGGCGCAAATAAATATTAAAAGTGCCATCTAATTCCCACTTATCTGCATTTTGCTCAATTGCAGGGGCTATGAACTGATTAGGACTGACTAAACTAATAAAGTCATTATTTGTATACTGTGGCGTTTGCGCAATCACAGGTGCGTGCAATAATTTACCACCAAACAGTTTAATACTTTCAGAACGAGATTGGCTCGCCCCTTCAAAACGCCACCCGGTGTGAAGTATAGGTTTGAGGCCTTTACGCAGTAGTTCTTGTTGCTGTGATGTAAATTGTAGCTGTTCGGGAGCAAGTAAGTAGGTTTGCTCCATATCATCTTTAACAGGCGCTAATGGGCTCAGTGGTAACACTGAATAACTGCGCAGGTAATCGATGTTGTTATCGCACAAATTAGAGCGGTTTACACCAATCACAGAATCGGTTAACGACTGTGAATTAAAGCGAGTGTCGCCGTTGATACATTCCTGCTTAGCTTGTTCAATATAAAGTGGTGTCAGTAAATCAATGCTACGTTTAGCGTTAATTGGTTCTTTAGCTAAGCTAAAGTCTTCTTGCAAATAAGGGGCTGGGCGCTGTTTGAATATCAGTATTTCTACTTCAAACCAACGTTCTGCAAATGCTGTGCTACTAAATACACAGCATAGTAGGATAAGAGATTTTTTAAGCAACATTAATGGCTAACCTTTTTTTCGAAATCCGCAATCATTGCAGTGACCATTTTTAAGCGTTCGCGGGCATTCGCTTCATTGATCGCAAAGCGCAACTTATTTGCACCATCCATTTTATACACCTTAGGTGCACTTTGTATCAAACCTATAATGAAGCTAGGGTTAACCTTAGTATGTTGACTAAACTCAAAATAGCCACCTTTTGGATTTGCTTCAATTTTTTTGATGCCTAATTCGCTGGCTTTGAGTTTCAGTTGCTGCAAACTAAATAGGTTTTTAGTTGCATCAGGCAGCAGACCGAAGCGATCAATCAGCTCAACTTGTAATTCGTCCATATCATCTAGGTTAGCGCAGCTGGCAACCCGTTTGTAAATACCTAGTCGCGCATTTACATCGTGAATATAATCTTCAGGGAGTAAAGCGGCTAATTTTAAGTCCACTTCACTTTGTTGTTGTAGCAAGTTATCAAGGGTAGGCTCTTTGCCTTCACGAAGAGATTTCACAGCTTGCTCAAGCATTTCCATATATAAGCTAAAGCCGATGGTTTGCATTTGTCCTGATTGATCATCACCAAGCAACTCACCAGCACCACGGATCTCTAAATCGTGGGTTGCGAGTGCAAAACCGGCACCTAAATCTTCCAGTGACTCGATGGCTTCAAGGCGTTTTACAGCATCTTTCGACAGCCCTTTAGGATTACCCGTTAATAAGTAAGCATAAGCTTGATGATGGCTGCGACCAACTCGACCCCGTAACTGATGTAACTGCGCTAAGCCTAGTTTATCGGCTCTATCCATAATAATTGTATTGGCTGTGGGGATATCAATTCCCGTTTCAATGATGGTAGTACATACAAGTACGTTGTATTTCTGGTGGTAAAATTCGCTCATCAGTTGTTCTAAATCACGTTCGCGCATTTGGCCATGGGCAGAAGCGACGCTTGCCTCAGGTACCCACTCACTAATTTCTTCTGCCACGCGGTCAATAGTTTCAACGTTATTATGTAAAAAGTATACTTGGCCACCGCGCTTTATTTCCCGCAATACCGCCTCTCTGATCAAATCTGCATCGCGTTGACGAACAAATGTTTTAACCGCTAAGCGTTTTGCAGGAGGGGTCGCGATGATTGAAAGATCACGCATACCACTCATGGCCATATTTAATGTACGTGGGATTGGTGTTGCAGTGAGTGTTAAAATGTCAACATCGGCACGCAGTGATTTTATCTTCTCTTTTTGACGTACCCCAAACCGGTGTTCTTCATCGACAATGAGCAAGCCAAGATCTTTAAATATAATATCGGCTTGGATCAATTTGTGAGTACCAATGACGATGTCCAAGGTACCTTTAGCCATTTTTTCTAGGGTGTCTTTTTGTTCTTTAGGCGAATTAAAGCGAGACAGCACACCGACTTCAATGGGTAAGTCGGCAAATCGATCTTTAAAGTTTTCAAAGTGTTGTTGTGCAAGCAAGGTAGTTGGTACTAAAACCGCTACTTGTTTATTGTCGTTTACAGCAACAAAGGCGGCGCGCATCGCAACTTCAGTTTTGCCAAAACCTACATCACCACAGACTAACCTATCCATTGCTTGTTTACTTTGCATATCACCTAGCACAGCTTCGATGGCGTTACGCTGATCGTCAGTTTCTTCAAATGGAAACCCATCACTAAATACGCGATAAGCAGCACCATCAAGGGCAAATGCATTACCAGCTTTAGCTTGACGCTGGGCGTAAATATCGAGTAATTCAGCGGCCACATCACGTACCTTTTCAGCCGCGCGTTTTTTCGCTTTCTCCCAAGCATCAGATCCCAGTTTATGCAGCGGTGCACTGGCTTCTTCGCCACCAGAATAACGACTGAGCATATGCAGGGCTGACACTGGCACATACAACTTTGCTTCATTGGCATAGGTAATGGTTACAAACTCAGTGATCAGTCCCGCCGCATCAATCGTTTGCAGACCTTGGTAGCGGCCTACACCGTGGTCCAAGTGTACAATCGGTTGGCCAACTTTAAGTTCAGCTAAGTTACGGATGAGCGCATCTTGGCTAGCTTCGTATTTATGTTTACGACGGCGACGCTGGGATACTTTAATGCCAAGTAATTCTTGTTCAGTAACTATGGATAATGCGGGCTTTGTACCAAGTACTACACTTTGTTCTAGTGGGCTGACAATTAAGCCAACATCGCTACTGCTATTTACAAATTCATCGAATGATGAAAACTCTTTAAACTTTAAGCCGCTGGGTTTAAGTATAGCGAGCAGAGATTCACGGCGACCATCGGATTCTACTGACAGTAAGATACGGCCTTTTTGTTTCTTTTGCGCTGCTACATAATTTATAAATGCTTGATAGGGTTCATGTAGTTTATGATCAATGCGTATTGCGGGTAACTCGCTGGTGACTAGATTTTTATTGCCTGCTTTTGTCGCGAGTTTTGCTTGCGATAACCGAATGCGAGCAAAGTTGCCTAAATTTTCAAACAGTTCATTAATGGGTTGATAAAGTGCAACTGGCTCAAGTAACGGGCGCAGTGGATCGACTCGACGGTTTTCATAACGCACATTAATATCATGCCAAAAATGCTCCGCAGCATCTTCTAAATCTCCTAGTTGCATCACTGTTGCAGTATCTGGCAGGTAATCAAAGATAGTGGCTAATTGCTCAAAAAACAGCGGCATATAATATTCGATACCAGCAGGCCAATTGCCTTTGGTCACTTGCATATACACGGAATCTTGCGATGAGCTGGCACCAAATTTTTCACGGTAGTTTATTCTAAATCGTTCAATATCGGCTTCGTTGGTAGGGAACTCATGAGCAGGTAGTAATTCAATTTTATCGACTTTTTCATCCGAGCGTTGGCTTTCAACATCAAATAAACGAATGGTATCAAGTTCGTCATCAAGAAAATCGAGTCTAAATGGATGCGGACTGCCCATTGGATATAAATCAACAATCGAGCCACGAATGGCGTATTCACCATGCTCCATGACTTGTTGCACATGCAAATAGCCTGCTTGCTCTAAGTTACTGCGAAGTTTGTGGGTATCGAGAATATCACCGACTTTAAAATTAATGGTTGAACCATAAATAAACGAAGCAGGGGCGGTACGTAGCATCAAGGTAGACACAGGCACAATTAATACACTTTGTTGTTCTTTCTTTAAAGTATTTAAGGTGGCTAAGCGCGATGAAATTATATCTTGATGGGGTGAGAAATGATCGTAAGGCAACGTTTCCCAATCAGGGAATATCATTACTGGATGCTCGGGTAGCAAGCACTCCAACTCTGTTTCAAGGCGCAGTGCACTGGGTGTATCAGGGGTAACAATAAGCACTAAGCCATCTTGTTGTTTAACCCCTTGTGCAATGGCAATACTTAAACCACTGCCAGTGAGTTGCCCCCATTGAATTTTATCTTTTTGAGATTTTACCCAAGGCAAGGCTGCCCATTGCGCAAACGCCATTTACTACTCCTTTAATGCGCCTCTACTGAGGCGCTAATTTATTCTTAATCGCGATATATTTTGGTTAAATCGTGGTAATGATCTATACGACGGTCGCGTAGGTACGGCCAAATGCGTCTTACATTTTCAGAACGCTTTTGATCAAGTTCAACAAGTAACAGTTGCTCATCAGTGTTGTTGGCTTCTGCTAGCAGTTCACCTTGAGGACCCGCTATAAAAGAGTTACCCCAAAATTGAATACCTTCACTTTGACCACTTGGATCACTTTCATGACCGACACGATTACAACTAATCACGGGTACGCCATTGGCAACCGCATGTGCGCGTTGCGATATTACCCACGCATCTTTTTGACGTGTTTTCTCGCCTTCGTCATCACGTGGATCCCAGCCAATTGCGGTTGGGTAAATTAATAGTTCAGCACCGGCCATTGCCATTAAACGCGCAGCCTCTGGAAACCATTGATCCCAACACACTAAGACACCAAGTTTGCCGACAGAAGTTTGAATTGGTTCAAAACCTAAATCACCCGGAGTGAAATAAAACTTTTCGTAAAAGCCTGGATCGTCAGGGATATGCATTTTACGGTATTTACCCGCAATTGTGCCGTCTTTTTCAAGCACTACCGCAGTATTGTGATAAAGCCCTGTGGCACGTTTTTCAAATAAAGAGGCAACAATAACAATGCTTAATTCTTTTGCAAGCTCAGCTAAAGTGTCGCTACTTGGACCAGGAATAGTCTCTGCCAAATCAAATACATCAACATCTTCGGTTTGACAAAAGTACAGACTGCGATGTAATTCTTGTAACACCACCAGTTGTGCTCCTTGGCTTGCGGCATCACGAATACCGGCAATTGATTTTGCCATGTTTTGTGCGGCATTATCACTGTTACTTTGCTGCACTAAGGCAACGGTTAAATTTGCAGGGCTGCTCATAATGATGCTCCAGCTAAAAATCCACGGGGTAATTGCATAGTAATGCAGTGTAAACTACCAAATTGATGAATAATTGGTAAGCAGTTTACGCCTATTATTTGATGCTCAGGGTAGGCCGTTTGAATTTGTGCTAAGGCTAATTCGTCATTGGCATCAGCATAAATAGGCACAAGTATAGCTCCATTAATGATTAAATAATTTGCGTAGGTGGCAGGTAACCTGTCGCCATCATCATTAAATACGGCTTTTGGCCATGGTAAATCAATTAAGGTATAAGGTTTACCTGTTGTTGTTTTAAAACCTTGCAACTGCTTTTCCATGGCATCAAGAGCGCTGAAGTGTTGGTCATTTTTATCATCACACTTTACATACACTAAGGTATCATTGGGCGCAAAACGCACTAAAGTGTCGATATGACTGTCGGTATCGTCACCAGCTAAATAGCCATGATCAACCCATAAAAAGTCGGTGGCGCCAAGTTGTTCACGCAAGCACTGTTCAATGTCTTGTTGGGTTAGATCTGGATTACGATTTGGATTAAGCAAACATTCACTGGTGGTCAATAGTACACCGTGTTGATCAATCTCTACACCGCCACCTTCAAGAACCAAATCAAGCGCTTGGTATTGATTGCGCGTATCGGCAAGTTGTTTAACTAGTACCGCATTAATTTTATTATCTAATTCACTGGTAAATTTATTACCCCAGCCATTAAAGATAAAATCAACAATTTTTAGTTGGCTATTATCAGCAACTGCGGCGCAGGTTAATGGGCCATGATCACGTGCCCACGTATCGTTACAGGGTGTAACAACAAAATGCACGCGGCTCAAATCAACAGCGTTGTTATGCAATAACTGGCTAATGTGTGTTTTTAAGGCTTCATCATGAGCGATGATCACTAATTGCTCTGCATTACAAATATGCTGACATAATTGCACGTATACAGGCTCTACAGCGGTTAAATTGTCGCACCAATCAGTGGCTTGGTGTGGCCAAGTGAGCATAACGGCGTCTTGCTCAGCCCATTCGGGTAAAAGTCTAAAGTTCATGAATTTAATAAACAAACAAAGGTGCTATTAGTTTAGCATTTCAACTATAGCCAAGCCACTTCAAAATGAGGGTTGCTAGTAGCTATATTATTCTGGTTTTGTTGGCTCTGTTGTGTCTTGGGTATCAAAGTTGTCGCTTTCATGTTGCAGCAGCTGACGCTTTTTCAGTTGTCTGGTTTGTGCATGTAAACTAGCACGTACCACAAGTTCTTGATCAGTATCGCGGATGGCTTTAAAAAGTAGGGTGTATTGGTAGTGTTCATCGTCAATCTTATTAACCGCAACTACCTCGGTGTAACAATAAATAGCAGAGGCTTCATGCTGTAAAAATAATTTAGTGCGAAATGCTTGGCCAATAGAGTAGACTTTTGTATCGGTTAGTTTGACACCGCCACCGCCGTAGCTATCACAATAAATAGCGTTATCTTCGGGCTGCTCTGAGGCCAATATATGGCTCATGATCAAGTCGATTTTACGCGATTGTGCTTGTAAAAATACGGCAAGCTCTTGTGCCAAATCACCAAGGCTACGCAATGGTCTTAACGAGCTTTGCTCTAATTCACTAACCTCATTGGCCAATTTAAATAACGGTGGGATATCTGCTTCTAGTTGCGCTAAGGTAGTAGGAACTTTGCTATCGTCAACAGCAAATAAATTTACTCGATTACTTTCATCAATCTGAAAGTACTGCTCAAACTCGGTTAATTTTTCACTATTCATCATAAGGCTCCTCGACGCAATAGCTTAATAGTAGCGCCGACAGCATAAAATTGCTAGTTATCAAATTACCATAAAAAAGGGCAAACCACTGTTTGCCCTTATATTTTTGTAGCTGAGCTTAAATCATAAATTACCCTCTTGGGTGTCGACATGTTCACGCTTGTGGTGGCTTGCAATTTCATCGGATAAATCTGCTCGCGAACGTTTTTCAGTAAGTTTGCGCTCAGTTAACCAATAAAAGAACAGTGGTACAAAGAACACGGCAAGGAAGGTTGCTGCCATCATGCCGCCCATAACGCCAGTACCAACGCTATGACGTGCACCTGCACCGGCGCCTGAGCTCAATACTAATGGCACTACACCTAAAATAAAGGCCATCGAAGTCATGATGATGGGTCTAAATCGAAGACGGGCAGCTTCAAGTGCTGCAGCGCTTGCGCTCCAACCTTGTTGATGTTTCATCAATGCATATTCAACAATCAAAATGGCATTTTTACTGGCTAAACCAAGTAAGGTCACTAAGCCGATTTGGAAGTACACATCGTTAGTCATGCCTACTAACCAGATTGATACCAATGCGCCAAAGGTTCCAAATGGCAATGCTAGCATCACCGAGAGTGGCAATGACCATCGCTCATACAGTGCTGCAAGGATTAAGAAAACCATGATCACCGCAAGGCCTAAAGCAATTCCTGTGGTACCTGAGCTGCGTTTTTCTTGATACGCAGAGCCGGTCCAGTCGTAGGTCATATCAGGTGGTAATACTGCTTTTGCAATACGTTCAACTTCAGCAATTGCTTGGCCAGAGCTGTAACCGGGTGCAGCATTACCGAGCAGTTTTACCGCAGGCAAGTTATTATAACGATTTAGACTTTCTGGTCCGCGACTATATTCAATATTAGTAAACGCAGACATAGGAACCATAGCACCTTGACTGTTTTTTACATAAATTCGTCCAATGTCATCAGGCTTCATTCTAAATTCAGCTTCTGCTGACATGAGTACTTGCCAAGCTCGGCCAAACTTATTGAAGTCGTTCACATAATATGTACCCAGTGTGCCGGCAAGGGCTGTAAAGGCATCGTCAATTTCAATGCCCATCGCGCGGGCTTGTTCACGATCTACATCAACTTTAAGTTGCGGTGCATTTGGTCGCCACAACGTTTGTAGGCCACTTAAAATAGGGCTTTTTTGTGCTTCAGCCATCATTAAACCCATGGCTTGTTGCAGTTTTTCTGGGCCACCTGCGCCTTTGTTTTGAATATAAAATTCAAATCCGCCAGTGCTCCCTAAACCAAAAATAGCAGGGGGGTTAAACGCTAAAACAAGTGCTTCGTTGATATGCGCAGTTTTCATAAACAGCTCATTAACCAAACTTTTAGTATCAATCTCTCGTTCATCCCAATGTTTTTGGGTGACGAATAAGGTGGCTGCACTGTTTTTATAACCGCCGCCAATAAAATCAAAGCCTGTAAATGCCACCACATTTTCATTGGCAGGATTAGATTGTACGGCGCTAATAACTTCAGCTACTACTTTTTCTGTACGCTCAAGGGATGAGCCATCAGGTAAGAAAATAGCTGAAATATAGTAGCCTTGGTCCTCATCAGGCACTAATGAACCTGGAGTGCTTTTCCAAAGGCCAATGGTAATTGACACCATACCAATCATCAGCAATAAACCTAATGCGCCACGGCGCACCATAAAACCAACAGCACCCACATACTTACTGGTTATTTTAGTAAATACACGGTTGAACCATAAAAAGAAGCTTGCGGTTTGTTTATGCTCTTGTTTTAAAATAAGCACACATAAAGCAGGGGTCATTGTTAGTGCAACTATGCCAGATAAGCTCACAGCAATTGAAATGGTGATCGCAAACTGACGGAATAGTTCGCCAGTTAAGCCACCTAGAAATGCAATTGGCACAAACACTGAGCAAAGTACTAGAACAATAGCAACAACAGGTCCTGATACTTCTTTCATCGCTTTTATTGCTGCTTCATGGGCGCTCACATGCTCTTCGTGCATGATACGCTCTACGTTTTCAAGTACCACTATGGCGTCATCCACTACGATACCAATAGACAGTACCATACCAAATAAAGTCAATGAGTTAATAGAATAACCAAGCATATACATGCCAGCAAACGTACCAAGTAATGACACCGGTACGGCAAGAGTTGGGATCAGTGTGGCGCGCCAATTTTGTAAAAATAAGAACACCACTAAGAAAACCAGCACCATTGCTTCAAGTAGTGTTTTCACTACTTCGCGGATCGAGACTTCAACAAAACGGGTGGTATCGTACGAATTTAAGTGAGCAAGTCCAGTGGGAAATTGCTGAGTTAACTCTGCTAATACGCCATTAACTTCTGCTGCTACATCAAGTGCATTGGCACCAGGTTGTAGGAAAATACCTAATAGTACTGCTTCTTTGCCGTTGATAGTGCCTCTGAAGTTATAATCTTTTGCACCAAGTTCAACACGGGCAATGTCTTTTAAACGTAAGCTACTGCCATCAAGGTTTGAACGAATAATGATTTCTTCAAATTGTTCAGGCTCTGATAAACGCCCTTGAGCGGTAACACTGTAAACCAGCTCTTGCGCTGATTGTGAAGTGGGGGTTGCACCAATCGAACCTGCTGCATATTGAGAGTTTTGGCTGCGAACTGCCCCTGCGACTTCTTCAACAGTAACACCGAGCTGACTCATTACATCAGGACGCAGCCAAATACGCATGGCGTAATCTTTCGCGCCAAAAATTTGTACGCTCGTTGTACCAGGAACACGTTTAATACGGTCTAAAATATTCAGGGTGACATAGTTTGAAGTCCATAGACTATCACGAGTGCCGTCCGGTGAATAAAACGCATGAACTTGCAAAAAACTCGATGAACCTTTTTGCACCACTACGCCTTGGCGCCGTGTTTCTTCAGGTAAACGAGCTTCAACTTGCTTTACACGGTTATTGACGTTAACTGCTGCTTGGTCAATATCGGTGCCAATTTCAAACGTTATTTCAATAGTTGTCGCACCAGAGCTTGTCGAGGTTGAAGACATATACATCATGCCTTCAACACCGGTAATCGCATTTTCAATCGGCGCGGCTACGGTTTGTTCGAGTACTTCAGCCGACGCACCCGGATAGGCTGCTGTCACTTGCACAACGGGTGGGGCAATTTCAGGGTATTGTGCGATCGGCAAGCTGCGCATGGCAGCCAGGCCCGCCAGCACAATAACAATTGAGATCACAAACGCAAAAATAGGTCTGTCGATAAAATAACGAGAAAACATAAAACTCCCTGCGCCTATTCTGCGCTTACGTTGTTTGTTGCATTGTTAACGGCCACTGGCATGCCCGGGAAGAAAATCTTTGCCATACCATCGATGATCACTTCATCGCCTTGCTGTATGCCTGATTTAATCAACCAAAAGTTTTTATCACCTTGATTATCTGGCTTTTGGATCCACTCACCTACTTCAACGGGAGCTGGGCGCGCAATCGTGCCGCCTTGTTCATTTTTAGCGACTACATAAACAAATTTACCAGTGCCATTATCAAGTACCGCACGTTGCGGTATTACAAATGCATTTTTGCGTACCGCACCACTTAACATCACTCGCACAAATTGACCTGGGCGAAGTTCAAAATCAGTGTTGGGGATAATTGCTTGTAGTTCGCTGGTGCCGGTATTTGGATTAATACGTACATCAGAGAAGTTAACTTTGCCACTTTTATTGGAGAGTGAACCGTCTTGTAATTTTATGCTCGTGTGCCACTGACCTTTTTCTGGCAGCGTTAAAGAGCCATTTGCAACATCTTGACGCATTTGTAATTGTTCACGCTCAGAAATACCAAATCGTAAACGAATAGGATCAAACTGGGTAATTTGCGTTAATAATAGATCGGGACCTGATACAAAAGTACCTACCGACACAAATTCACGGCCCACCACCCCAGCGACAGGTGCTTTTACTTGCGCATATTCTAAATTCAGTTGGGCTTCTTTTAATGCAACTTTCGCGGCCTCTAACGTCGTGTTAGCAATATCTTGGGTGGAGCTGGCGTTATCGTAATCTCGTTGTGAGACTGATTTCTCAGCACGTAGTTTGGCTAATCGTTTCACTTCACGTTCGGCTTGCACTAAAGATGCTTTTGCACCATTAAGAGCTGCTTGCGCGCTTTCAACCGCCAATTGATAGGGGGCTAAATCCACAGTGAAAAGTGACTGACCTTGCTTAACTGTCTGGCCTTCATCAAAGTTACGAGATTCTAGGATCCCCGTTACTCTGGCACGTACTTGAACTTCTTTAGAACCTGATAAGGTTGCCGGTAGTTCAATAGTGAATGGGGCATCTTCATAGGTTGCTATGGTTGTTGCCACAGCTGCTGGATGCATTGCTGCTTGCTCAGTTTTAGGTGCTTCACTACAACCTTGTAGAAACAACGAAGCCGAAGTAAATAAGAATAAAGATAATTTTGATGGTGCGAAAGACAGACGCATGGTTACTCCACAGTTCCAATTGTTAAGTATGAATAATTTATAATGTTTTATAAGCTAAAAGCATGGCTTACGTGGTGCTTAATCCGTATAGCTTAGTTAAATACGAGTGTATACCCTAAATTTTTACAGGTACAGGCTCGTGTTTATTTTTCAGTATTTTTTAAAGCTCAAAGTAGTTTGATACCTTAGAATTTAGATATTCTGTAAAGCTGTTTATAAAGTAATGAAGTCATTACTTTGTATGACAATAGCTTAATTATGAAGTGCTGTAAGTGCTTTGTTAGCGAAACAGCTTTAATAACCACAAAATTAACAAATTGCCTTGTAATTGGCGCTAAAACTCGTACCCTAGGCGTAATAATAATAGCAAGGGTAAAGTTAATAATGACGCGCAAGCCGACATTATCTACAACATTTATTGATCTGTCTTCACAGTTGCGACGTTTTGTTTCGCGCATTGTACAACCAGATGACGTGGAAGATATAGTACAAGAAACCTTTGTTAAGAGCTATCAAGCTGATTTAAAACAAGATATTAAATATACACGCAGTTATATGCTAAAGACTGCTAAGCATTTGGCGCTTAACCACATTGCTAAATGGGATAATCAGCATTGCGATTCATTAGATACCTCTGATGATTATCAGCAGTCGTTGAGATCTATGCAGCTTGAGGACGAAGTGACCTCAAAAGAGCGCTTTTTATTGTTTTGCCGTGCTACTGAGCAACTAAGCCAGCCAGTGCGAAAATGTTTTATTTTAAAGAAAGTATATGGCATGAGCCAAAAAGAAATCGCAGCGCAAATGAAGTTAAGTGAAAGTACGGTTGAAAAACATATTGCCAAAGGTTTGTTACAATCTATGCGCTACATGCAGCAACATGAGCAGTTAGGTGAGCACAGCAGTGCCACTATTGAACCTGCCAGGAGGGTGGGAAAATGAGTAATATCCATCAATTTTCGTCTAAAGATGCTATTCAAGCAGATGCCAGTCGTTGGATAAGTGCTATGGATAGGGGCTTATCAAAGCAAGAACGTATGCAATTTCAGCACTGGGTGCAACAAAATAAAGCCCATCAAGATGCGGTATTTGAGTTAGCCCAGTTATGGGATGAACTGAGCGTATTAAATGAGTTGAGTAGCTTATTTCCCAATAAAAACAGCATCAATAAGCCTGCCCGCAGAGAAATTAATTTTTCGATTGCGGCAAGTGTCTTTGCCGCATTGCTAGTTGCCAGCTTTATATTTGTTGGTATTGAGCAGTGGCCAACTACACCACAAGAACAAGCCAAGTACAGTAAAATTTACCGTACTAAAGTCGGTGAGCAAGCAACGTTTGTGCTACCAGATAGTACGATTGTGCAATTAAATACCAATAGCTTATTAGAAGTTGCGTATACAAAAAACCGCCGACAACTGATTTTAAGTCGAGGCGAAGGACGTTTTAATGTTGCTAAAGATGCCGCACGTCCATTTACGGTGATGGCAGGCGATAAGTCATTTACCGCACTGGGGACTGTTTTTAATGTGCAACGTAATGCAGCATCGGATCTTGAGCTGGTTGTTACTGAGGGTAAAGTGATGATCACGGATCCTTCGGTTGCCGTAAATGCTGATGATTTTGTACAATTACAAAGTGCTAGTAATGATACAGACAGTGTGAAAAAAATTAATGCTAGTATTGTTATCTCTGGCGAAAAAGCATTAATTAAAGAAAGTATTACCAAGCCAATCAAACGGTTAACACAAGATGATGTACAACGGGATCTGGCATGGCAACAAGGTATGCTAATTTTTAATGGCGAGTCGTTAAGCGAAGCACTGCAAGAAGTGAGTCGCTATACCGCAACGCGTTTTGAACTTGCTGATCCTGCATTAGCTTCTTTAAAAGTGGCTGGGGTGTTTAAAGCCGGTGATATTATCGGTTTACTTGATAGCCTGCGCATCAATTTAGCCATTGAGCATGAACGTTTAGGTGAACATATCGTGAGCCTAAAACACGGTGATCACAGCTAAGCTTTATGCTTGCTCTTTGATTTAAAGTGTCAGAAGTTACAATGGTAAATATAAAAAGTAAAAAAATAATTAATAAAAAAATAGGATTGCATAGCGGATTATTCTTTCTCAACTGTTTGTATAAGTTGCGCAGTAACCAAACGTATCCAATTTGTGGGTTAATTGTATTAGCACCTTTAGTATTTAGCCTAAATGTTCAGGCTGAGGCTGCAAATCCACAGATGGTACAATTTGATATAAAAGCGCAGCGAGCAGATCAAGCATTGATAGAGTTTGCAAAACAAACAGAACAAACCGTGGTTTTTTCGTTTGATTTAGCAAAACAATACCAAGCTCAATCAGTGTATGGTTATTACACTCAGTTAGAAGCGCTTAGTACAATGCTGAAAAATACTGAACTCGATGCGGTTGTTGATCAAAATGGTTTACTGAGTATAAAACTCAAACAAATCAATAGGAATGATAACAACATGAGAAAGCTTTCAGGGGTCAGTGCTGCTGTAATACCACTTTTAATGGCAACCAATAGCCAAGTTGCTAATGCACAAGAACAAGCCGCTCAAGAAAATATTGAAAAAATCGCCATCGTTGGTAGCCGTGTAGCAGGGCGTTCGGTCGAAGACTTACCCGTACCTGTTGATATTTTAAGTGCTGAAGCGCTAGAAAATACCGGACAAACAGAAGTCGGCCGTATGTTACAAGCTATCGCACCGTCTTTTAACTTTTCAAGTTCATCGATCAGTGACGGTACTGATGCACTACGACCTGCTACTTTACGTGGCTTAGGGCCAGATCAAACATTAGTACTTATCAATGGTAAACGTCGTCACCAAGCCAGCATTATCCATATTAATACATCTGTAGGTCGTGGTACCGCAGGTACAGATATGAATGCGATCCCAGCTGCTGCAATTAAACGTATCGAAGTATTACGTGATGGTGCGGCTGCGCAATATGGTTCAGATGCGATTGCGGGTGTTATCAACATCGTATTAAAAGATGCTGATGAAGGCGGTAAAGCCGCGGTTAACTATGGCCAGTATTCTGAAGGTGATGGCGAAACCGTTACGGTTGATTTTAATAAAGGCTTTGCTTTAGGCGATGATGGTTATTTAAATACCACTATCAACTACCGCGACCGTGCACCTACAAATCGTGCCGGTTTACATGGCTCTTGCCAGTTTTATGGTTGCACAGAGCTTGATGATGGCACGCTGTTAGCGGGCGATCCTCGTGAGCTGACTGCACCACGTGATACGTTTAGAATTGGTGATGCAGACTCGCAACAATTTGCTTTAACGGTGAATACCGGTTATGAACTTGCTGGTGGTGAGCTCTATGGCTTTATTACTTATTCAACCCGAGATAACGAATCAGCCGCGTTCTTCCGTCATAATGCCAATGCTGATGGCAACCCAGTTTTACAAGATGGTGATGCGGTGATCCCGATGGGCTTCTTGCCAATGATCAACACCACCATTGATGATATCTCGTATAACTTTGGCTTTAAAAAAGAGTTTGATAATAGCTCTAGTCTTGACCTGTCATACACCTATGGTGAAAACAGCATCGATTATACCACTAGTGACACTATCAATGGTTCATACGCTAATTTATTACGTTATGATCAAGGTTTAAGTGCTGATGATATTCGTGCCACTATTCCTCGCCAAGCGTATGCGTATGGCATGGAGTTATCACTGCAAACAATCAATCTTGATTTTACACAAGACTATGATAATTTTTCACTGGCAATGGGTGCCGAGCTTCGCACCGATGAATATCGTATTTTAGAAGGCAGTGAATACGCTTACCGTGATTATGATACTAATAATGGTGTTAATATTTACGATGGTATGAGCGGTGGTATTGGCAGCGAAAATGCAGCAGGTGGTACACAAGGTTTTGGTGGTTCATCGCCGGAATCTTCTGTGGATGAATCACGTGATGTGATTTCGTTTTACCTTGATGCTGAAACTTACATTATTGATGATGTAATTATCTCTGGCGCACTGCGTTACGATAACTACAAAGGCTTTGGTGATACGGTTAACTTTAAGTTAGCGGGTAACTGGTCGGTGACTGATGACGTTTCACTGCGCGGTGCGGTGAGTACTGGTTTTAGAGCACCATCAATGCAGCAATTGTACTTCAATAATATTAGTACTCAGTTTGTAGTCGGTCCTAATGGCGATCTAATTGCAGAAGAAGTTGGTACTTTTAGAAACGACAGCACACTTGCACAGAGTATTGGTATTCCAAAACTTAAAGAAGAAAAGTCACAAAACATGAGCTTAGGTATTGTGTATAACGTGACGGATAATATTAATGTTACCGTTGATTATTATTCAATTGATATTGACGATCGTATTGTGATCAGTAACCGTTTAGGTAAAGGGTTGTCATCAACGCTAGATGCTGCATTGGTTAGTTCTGGCGCAGGTGCAGGGCAGTTTTTCTTAAATGGTGCAGATACCGAAACGCAAGGTGTGGATTTTGTTGCGACATGGAACACGGAAGGCTTCGGCGGTACCCTAGATTTTACATTAGCGGCTAACTTTACTGAAACCGATGTGGTTGATTTATTTACTCCTGCGGGCAGTGGTTTGGAAACTATCCCTGTCGAAGATGTATTTTCTTCGCAAGAAACCTCAATCATCGAAGAATGGCAACCACAAGACAGAGTAAACTTAAGTGCATTATATCGCCTTGAAGATTGGACGGTAAACTTATCGCTAAATCGTTATGGCGAATACACGGTTGAAGATGGCGGTCGCCAGACTTACGGCGCTGAAATTCTTACCGATGTAAAAGTAAACTATTTTGTCACAGATAACTTGTCACTAAATATTGGTGCAAACAATTTATTTGACGTTTACCCTGATAAAAATACCATAGGTAATTCTCGCTCAGGCACAATTGTTGATGCTTCTGGTAATACTATTATCAGTTCAACCGGTGTATTTGAGTACTCACGCCGTTCAGCACCATTTGGTTTTAACGGTGCTTACTACTATGTAGGTGCTGAATACCGATTCTAAAAATAACTTCTCCTACGTTATTTAGTTTTGAAGGGCCGTCTGGCCCTTTTTTTGCTTTTAGTGTGATGTGAGTGCGATGGGGTAGTTATCATACTCTTTGATATTATTCATTACTGTCATTAAAGTTTGATGCGTACTGTTTTCGTCTGCAGCTATTTGTACTGTGGCGATATTATACTTCGCAGCAAACATCGCAAGGTTAGTGGCAACTTGGTTTAAGTCAATTAATCGCCCCGCAAAATACACCGCATTGCTTTGGTCAATACTAAAATGAGCACTTTTAGTTTGTTTATCAATACTGGGTTTATCTACAGGCCGTTGCAGCTCTATTGCCACAGGTTTTACAAATGAAGTTGTAACAATAAAAAATATTAAAAGTATAAATACAATATCAAGCATCGGCGTCATATCAACGTCAGCGTTTTGTGGGTTTACATGTTGTTTATTTCTCATAATGGAACCTTGTTATTTTTGATAAAATGCTGCGGCGCCACAGCGGGATAGTAGGTACCTATTAATAAGCCTAGACGATTAAAATCATGCTGTGGTTAAATAAATATGCTATTTTTATTAATTATTTGCATTGTTTTGTTATAAAAATCATTTAACTATAATTATGAGCATAAAAAAGCCCAGCGCGTGGCTGGGCTCTCATTTAAGCATTGTGGTTAATGCTTCTGCATACGGCTCATCTCCGTATGACAGCTTTGCATGGTCAGTAATACTTTAGCGAGGGCGGCTTCACAATCGTGCGGTTGTGGTTTTTTCATGGCAGCTTTAATTTCTTCAAGTGTTTTATCTTCCACTTCTTCAAGCTCTTTGACATAAATTTGGTCGTTGTTGGCACTAAATTTTGTGATCAGTGCGGTATATGCTCGGCGAGCTTCAACAGCAAAAGACGAACCATCTTCTCGTTCACCTTGCTGATTAATAGCGTAAGGCTGTAAGTTTTCAACGCTGACTTTACGTGCGTCTATCATACGCTGAAATAGCGCACCAATGGCTGGATCTTGTACTTTTTCCTGCGCCTTTTCATAAAAGTCGATGCCGCTGTTCATTACTTGGATAATGTCAGTGATATGATTTACTTCGTTTCCTTGCTGGGCATTCATAATATTGACCTCTTTAAGTTAAATGAATATTAAAGTTCAAGTAACTTAAAGCAATTGCCATTCCATTTTTAAATTATTTTAACATCATGATTATTAATACTTTTAAATTGATGTTTGCTTACTTGAAAATACCAGTAAGCAAATTTTACAGGGCTTTTGTAAGAGCGTTACTTTAATTCATCTGCAACTTCGGCTACTTTTTGGCGTAACCAAATATGACTGGCATCTCTGTGAAGTAATGGGCTCCAAATCATATCTAACTCAAATGGTGGTATAGGGAAGGGAGGCTCCAGAATTTGCAAACCGGGATCATCTAAATAAATATTAGCGGCTTTTGAAGGGAGTGTCGCAATCAGGTTCTTCTCTTTCGCTAGATGTATTGCAACGTGGTAATTACGGGTGAATGTGGCAATATTTCGGTGTTTACCAAAGTGGGCGAGCGCTTCATCAACCCAGCCAAGTTTTTGTACGTCTTTAGGATCCATACCAACCCCGACACCAAAACCTGTTTTACTTACCCAAATATGCCGAGCTTTTAAATAACTATCGAGGCTAAAATTTTCAATGATCGGGTTGTCAGCTTTTACTAAACAACAAAAGCTATCTTTCCAAATACGTTTGTGATGAAACGACTGCGGTAGGTTTTCGAAACGATTTATTGCCATATCAACTTTACCGTTTTCTACATCATGAAAAGTAACATCACTTGGAGTGAGAATATCGAGTGTGGTATCCGGCGCTTCATCGTGTAATTTACTCAGTAGCTTAGGTGCTAAGGTGCTGGCAGCATAGTCACTGGCCATAATCCTAAATACCCGTTTGCTTTGGCTGGCCTCAAATTCACGGTTTGGTGCAAGCGTTTCTTCTAATGTCATTAAGATGCCACGGATCACCGGCTGCAATTCAATAGCTCGTTCAGTGGGCACCATACCATCACTGGTGCGTACTAAGATCGGATCGTTAAACAGGTTACGTAAACGTTTTAAACCATTACTCATTGCCGGCTGTGTAATGCTAAGCTGGTTTGCGGCGCGAGTAACATTACATTCGCGTAATAAGGTGTCGAGATAAACGAGTAAGTTTAAATCTATTTTACTGATATTCATTGTGTGTCCTTTCGTCTACCATTGATGGATAAAACGCTGCGCTGCTGGATAAGGGTAGATATGGCTAACGACCCCTGCTTTTATATTTCGTTGCGCTTGCTGCCAAAATGCGACGTCTAATAGTTCTGGATGTGTTTGGCTGAAAACTGCTTTGTATTGCGGGTTTGGCATTACAAAAGTGCATAACTGCTCTGGAAATACATCTTGTGGTGCCACAGAGTAACTTTGCTCATTGGTTAAGTAGTCATCATAACTTTTTGCTTTAGGCAATGCCCTAAAGTTCATGTCTGTTAAATATTGCACTTCATCATAATCATAAAAAATAATGCGTTTGTGTTTACTGACACCAAAGTTTTTAAGTAACATATCGCCTGGGAAAATATTAACGGCGATCATTTCCTTGAGTGCTTGGCCATATTCTGCAATGGCAACAGCGGCATCTTCAGTATTAGCTTTTTCTAAATATAAATTCAGTGGCGTCATGCGTCGCTCAATATACATATGTTTGATGATCAGTAAGTCGCCTTCGATGATCATTGATGAACCAATAGTTTGTTTAAGCAGTGCAAGCAATGTAGCGTTAAAACGCGCAACAGGGAATACGACGTTAGAATACTCTATGGTATCTGCCATACGACCAACCCGATCATGGCTTTTAACTAATTGGTAGCGTTTGAGAACGGTATCGCGGCCAAATGGTTTACTTTCACCAAATTTGTCTTTAATTATTTTAAATACATAATCAAATGAAGGTAGGGTAAATACCATCATCACCATGCCCGGTGTGCCAGGGGCAATCACAAAATCATCACTGGAGCGTTGTAAATGGGTTAAAAACTCGCGATAGAACTCGGTTTTACCTTGTTTATGAAAGCCAATGGCATTGTAAAGCTCTGCTAAGGTTTTGTTGGGCATTAGTTGGTTTAAAAACCGAACTAATGCGGAAGGAGCGTGGGTTTCAACCATAAAATAAGCGCGAGCAAAGCCAAAAATAACCCGCATTTGCGATGAGTTAGTCAGTAAAGCATCGAGATACAGACCTTGCTCTTGATGATGTAACACCGCAATAATAAATGGCTGCACACCACTTTGTGATACCACACGGCCGACAATATAGGCTGCTTTGTTGCGATAAAATGGCGTTTGTAATATGTCAAAGCGCATTTGCCACGCACGGTGATGGGTGTCGGGTGCTTGTTTATAAAACGCCTTTACTAAAAGTCGTATATCGCGCTCTAAATTAACAAAATCGGCTTTAAAATCAAATTGATTAATTATTTTACGGATAGTGGGCTTTAAGCCGTCTACAACAGGAAAGTAGCTGCGGTATTCTGCTTCTACAGGAAGCGCAGGGGCATCTGCTAAGGTGGCTTTTACAAAAATAAAATCATTATTAAAATAACGTCGATGAAATAAGCGGCAAAACACAGAGTTATAAAATGTTTCGGCTAATTCTGCTTGTGGATGAAACGTTAAAAAGTGCTGGTAGATTTGTTTTGTTTGCAGCCAGAGTGATTCATCCAGTTGATTGGCTAATTGCTGATTTTGTAGTTGCTGGGTGGTTTCGTTAACCCGATCATCGTAATAAGTGATCCGCAAGCGACTAATGTCGTGCATTTTTGTCCAGTTTTTATTTGCAAATGCCAGAGGTGCTTGTGCGGTGATCTGCTGAAATAATTTATAATGCTTTTTAAAGCCATTTAAAATTAGCTCGGCAATGTTTTGTGGTTGCATGAACGGGTACTCCAAAATGACCTGTAGAGTATATGCTCTACACATGTTAAGAGTATGCTAAATATTGGTAAAACCCAATAGTTTATTCATAACGTTTCAGTTTTTTTTCGAGTGCAGAGAGCTGTTTGTTGGTCGTTTTGGTGTTTTTGGCAAACGTTTTATTGATCACTTTTAGCTGCTTTTTTATCTCTTTACTAAGCTTTTTTTTATCATCATCACTCATTAAACGATTAAGCCGTTGCAGTTGCTCGTATTCAGCGCGATCACGGTCACGACTCAAAATGGCGAGTTTATATTTAACGCTGCGTATCTCAGCGTTGAGATTACGAATAATTTGTTCACGCTCAAGAGAATTAAGCGCTTTGACATGATTTACATTGGCCGGAGTGACGTTGGGCGACAGTGCTATTTTATGTTGCGTTGCCTGCCCGCCACAGGGAAATTGGCTAAAAGTAGTACCTCTGTCGGTTACGCACTTGTAATATTGATCTGCGGAAGCCGCCTGATCAGCAACAAATAGCAAACTAATAAAAATAACGAAAAGAGTACACAGTTTCATTACGCTAGCCTTCCCTAGTTAGGGCATAATCATATACAAAAACTATAACCTAACTTGGGTAAATTGCCAGTGGCAGTTATTCGGTAAAGGTTTTTAGCTTTTTAATGCTTTGTGCTAAAAACGGAATATCTAAACCTTGCTCTATTGAAAAGCCTTGAGCAGCAGAGATATTTTTATAATTACCATCAGAATCAATTAATGTAATACGGTCTTTCTTATAGGCAATAAATACGCCTTGCGAATAATTAACGCCCATATCGCCTTTTTTGTTATACAGATTAACGCCTAGCATGCTTTGCTTTGCGATATCAGCACAATTTAAATATTGGCCAACGCTTGTGGCAATTAAATCGCTTGGCTGGATCAAGCCTTCAGTGCGGGTTACTTTTCTATCCGTGCTGTATAAAGATGAAGCACTCACAATACCGTGATCAACATCGGCTAAACTAAATGCAAATACTTGATTGACTCCCTCTCGAAGCGCAGTGTTTTCATCGGCGTTAATGATACGAATTGCTGCATCACCCGCTGTTGTATTATTGATATAGTTAAAATCATCAAAGCCACTGACACTAATACTACGACGATTACTTTGCCACACCGGCAATGTTTGCTCTGTCATTAAGGCTGGCTTGTAGTATGCAGGTAAACCGTAAATCAAGCTAAATAGCACATCTTGATGGTGAACGGGTTGTAAAAACTGCTCTGTTTTATTTAAATTTTTGTGCTGTTTAGCAAAATTAGTTAACGCAGGTGCAGAGCTAAACACTAAAATATCGACTGTCGCAGCAGTAAAGTCTTCACAGCGAGCAATTGGTGTTGGAGCCGTGTAATCTACATTTTGTGTATTAACCTTTACGTTATGTGCTTGCTCGTAACTTTCAATATCAAGTAAATCATTTTTTGCCAATAAACTTTTTGCTGTCGTTGGGTAGGACAAGGGTAAAACATTATCTTGCTTAGTAATGTCAAACTTCAAATTTGCATCAGCCCAAATATGAATACTGTGGCTCATCGCAAAACATACCAATAACAATGAGCCGGCGTAGCGAGCAAATTTATATTGTTTTAAGCGAGCTAAATGGTGCCATGTATAGTTACTTGCTAATAACTGAAATGCAAAAATAAGCATTACAATTCCCCCAGCGAACAGGGTTGTCAGCGCTGGAGAGCTAGTTAAACGATGCCACAATAAGGTAATAATCTCAGGTAACGCAGAGCTACTTAAATGGTAGCCTAAGTTAAAATACACATAGGCATCAAGCGTCAGTAGTGATGCACCACAAGTGGCAAGTATTGCAGCCATACCGCGGATATGACGTGGATAAGGAAATATTAAACTTAGCGGAAATATCGTCAGTACAAAGGCAATAAAGGTAATAAAACTAGTGTGACTAAGCCATGTCACTAGCATATAAAGAATACCCATAAAGCTGGTAGGTGGAGAGTCAGCAAATAAGTAACTTAAACTTATGAGCAACACTAAGCCGATATTGGCAAAAGTAAACAAATGCCCCCAACTTAATAATTGACTCGCTTTAGACGAAAACTGATTGTGCTGCGATAAATTCATAAAGTCTATTTAACCGATTGCGCAAGTGCTTTGGCAAAATTGTCTGCAACCGCTTGTCTTTTCCCTGTTGGTACATGCTCTTTTAAGATATGCGTGATAGAATTTCCTAAACACATAAGACTTAAATCAACCGGCGCATTGTGCTTAGTTAACACATCAATGAGCTGATCGACGATTTGTTCTACTTCATCATTAGAATATTTTGATAAGATTGGCATCAGTTGGTTCAATAAAAGAGTTATATTCTCACATTTTAACACCAGAGGCGTGAAAAACAAAGATGGCAATAGATGTTAAAAAGTTAGTCGTTCATTATGTAGACAAAAAAGACGACGATACGCAAATTCATTTGCGCAATGACGAAATGGCAGTGAATGATAAAGTCGCTGTATTCATCGAGCAACTTCATCACGCATACAACGGCAAACCAGGTAAAGGGTACTGTGCTTTTAGTGGTGATAAAAACTCTGTAGTTGCATCAGCCATGCAAAGTTACCGCAACAGCGAGCTTGGCTTTTGGCACATGACAGAGCAAGCTTCAGCTGTACTTAAAGAGGAACTTGATAAGTACGCGTTTAACGAAACTGGCTATTTAGTATTTTGTCATTATCAATACGTAGCAACCGATTATATGCTGATTGCAATGATCAACATCAAAGAGCATTACTCTATTACCTCTGAGCTTGATTTAGCCTCGTCACGCCATTTAGATATTTCCCGCATGCAACTAGCTGCACGCATCGATTTAACTGCGTGGGACACCCAAGCAGAAGACAATCGTTATATCTCATTTATTAAAGGCCGAGCAGGGCGCAAAGTCGCCGACTTCTTCTTAGACTTTTTAGGTTGCGAAGAAGGCATCGATCCAAAACAGCAAAGCCAAGTAATGCTCAATGCAGTTGAAGATTATTTATCAGAGCAACAATTTGATAAATCTGAAAAAGACGATCTGCGTAAACAAGTATTTGATTACTGTAATGACTGCGTTACTACTGGTGAAGATGCTAACGTCAGCGAGTTATCAGCAACGCTCACCAAAGGTGACGACAACCCATTTGAAAGCTTTTGCAAAGAGCAAAGCTATGACCTAGAAGAGTCATTCCCGGTCGATAAAAAAACCGTTACCAGTATGGTTAAATTCTCTGGCCTTGGCGGCGGCGTGAGCATCAGCTTTGAACGCAAACATCTAGGCGAACGGGTAATGTACAACGAAGCTACGGATACGTTAGTTATTAAAGGCATACCGCCGAACCTTAAAGATCAATTGCAACGGTTTATGGAAAGTGAAGACTAGAGCCATAAGCCATAAGCCATAAGCAGTAAGTTTTAAGCAGATTTGAATTAGTTGAAAGCGTGGTGTTTACACCGCGCTTTCTTGTTTTTGCTGTGTGCCGAAGCATAGTTACAGTCGATACTAAATTAATTAAGTTGTATGAAAAAACCACCGCGAATAAGATTATTACTCTAGCTTTTAATACAAAAAATAATTTAACCAAAATAGTAACTTGGCTATGGTTTATTAATAAAAGTGAATTATAAAATGAGTTAATCCACAGGCTTGCTAGTCTTTAAGGAGAAAAGTGAAATTTGGATTAATGTTTTGCTGTTTTTTGTTACGGCAAGTGTGTTTGCCAAGCCTAATTTTATTAAGGTTAATGGCTATGATATTGAGTACGAAATCGCGTGGAGTGGCAAGCATACTCTATTTTTAGAGGCTGGTGGCTCTGCGGGGTTATTTGATTGGGAGCCGGTTTTTGAAAAGCTTGCAAAGGAAGCCCGCATCATTCGTTATTTAAAAATTGGTAACGGCGGTTCTACGCAATTGAGAAAAAACTACAGCTCGGAAGAGTATGCAAACGAAGCTCTCATGCTACTTGAAGCGTTACACGTTGAAAAACCAATCGTCTATATTGCTCATTCATATGGTGCTTATATCGCAAGACGATTCGCTGCAACTTACCCTGAGTGGGTTTCAGCCCTCATGCTGATTGAGCCTGCTTCGGAGCATGATGTTGATATCATGCGCCAAATTGATCTTGCAAAAGCTGAGAAAGAAATAGCACAAGTGAAATTAGACGATATGGCTAATGGTATGTCCAACCAGTATCTGGACTTTTGGGCGAAAAGACCATAGCCAGATTATCCACAGATCCCAGATATTCCAGTAACCGTTATTGCATCCGTGAAAAAGTATAAAAATCCGCCATTACTCTTTTTTACTGATGAAGGCCGAAAAATGTGGGGCGAATTGCATTCAGCTTGGGCTGAGTCTTTTCCACAAGGTAAAGCTGTATTAACAGATAAGAGCTATCATTATCCTCAAAATGATGAACCAGATAGGGTGGTGCAAGAAGTAATTGAATTATTGAAAAGAATTAAAGACTAATAAGTGCAGGGAATTGATTTACATGATTTGCCGCTGCAGTAAGCGATGAGACGGTATAGTTAGCTATGTGCTTACAAATAATTTAACCAAAATAGTAACTAGGCTATGGTTGGTTTACAAATGAAAATAAATCAAATCGAGTCATTTTTTAGACTTGTAGATAAGCCGACATAGCTGTGATGATTTAAGGACTGATATGAGTAATAAAAAGGAAGGTAAATCAGCAAATAAAACCTTAGGTGCATATATGGCAATAGGGTGTGGTGTTGGCTCTGCTATCGGTGTGGTTATTGGTGTAATCTTTAACGTATTACATTTTAGTTTAGCTATTGGCATTGCTGTTGGCACTGGCATTGGTCTTTCAGTTGCCACCGCAATACAAGAAAAGAAAAAATAACAAATCATCCCTAATAATATGAGCCTTCGACTTGCCATCGTTTTAGATAATCAATTAGTTACTGTGTAATTTAACGAGTCTAGGTGTTTATGAGCAAAGCTAAATTGTTTTTACACTTTTCATATTTTTTGCTCATGATTTTTGTGCACAAAAGCACTTGCCCAAAATCAAAGTTCAAGTATTTGAATGCTAACGTTGGGTGCTGAATTTAAATATGAAAATTATACTGCTTCCTGGCCTTGACGGGACTGGCCGTCTGTTTGCTAAATTGACAAAAAACTTGCCTGAAAATATAAATACTGAAGTGATCTCATATGAATCACTTGAAGGCGTAACTTATGCTAAACAAGCGGCAGAAATAGCAAAGCGTTTTAAAGATACTGATATTTATATTGTCGCGGAGTCTTATTCTGGGCCGGTGGCTTGTGAGCTTTATAAGCTACTTGGCAGTCGTGTGAAAGGCATCGTATTTTTGGCCAGCTTTATCTCAGCGCCTTCTTTGTTATCTAAGTTGGCAGGCTTTTTACCCGTTAGCTTACTGTCAGCAAATTATTTAAGTAAAAAGCTACTTTATCTGTTTGGTTTTAGTTTAACGGGTGGCCAAACGTTGGTTTATCCCGTATTTGCTTCGCTGCAAACAGCGAATAAACGTAAACTTAAATTAAGATTAGGCAACATAGCTGGCCTTTCAAAACAACAGTGCGAGTTAGATTGCCCTGTGACTTATATTCGCCCTAGTAGAGATTTACTGGTAAGCGCGAGTGCGGTGAAGTACTTAGCGTCAATGTGTTCCAGCTTCAGCCAAGTTGAGATTGAAGGCGGACATTTTATAGCGCAATCAAACCCTGTAGCATGTGCTAAGGTTATTTGTAATAGATTCAACGTAGCATCGGCGTTGATAAAATTGAACTTAAAGGAATATTATAATGGACAGTATATCTCATAAAACAAAAGGCCATTGTCGTTGTGGACAGGTAAAGTTTGAAGTTAGCGCAAAGCCAATGATCACTATGGCTTGTCATTGCACTGGCTGTCAGAAAATGACGTCTAGCGCATTTAGCTTAAGCTCATTATTTCAACGAGCTGCCTTTTCTATTACATCTGGAGCGCCTGTTATTGGCGGGCTGCATGACAGTAGTACGCAGCACTTTTTTTGTGGACATTGTATGAGCTGGTTATTTACCCACCTAGAAGGTTTGGATGATTTTGTAAATGTTCGCTCAACAATGCTAGATGACTCTCGCACCTACAAACCATTCATTGAAACTTACACGGATGAAAAACTTGAGTGGGCGAGTACGGGGGCAAAGCACAGTTTTTGTAAGTTTCCACCGCAGGAAAAGTTTCCTGAATTGCTTCATGAGTATGCGCAAAAACAAGGATAAATATAGCATTATCCTTCATGCGCTTTTTATAAATAACAAGTGCAATGTGCTGTTTGTTTTTCCATCACTATTTATCTAATATCTCTGCTTAGGCTAGAGCCTAGTAAATCGTTCTTTTTAACCTTATAACTGCTATTAAAAAAGCCGCGTTAATTTTCATTAACGCGGCTTTTTAGTGTGCTTTTAAGCTAAACCAAAAGTGTTAGTCAACACTCATGGTTTTAGTCATTGCAGCATTCGCGCGACCAGCTGGTTTGATAGAACCGGCACGTAAGCCGCTATCTGGAATAGCGTCACGTTTGTCGTGTGCCATCGCTTTTGGCGTATGGGCGACTTCGCTATCTGCAACGGCAGTAGGTTGTGCCATTGGCGCACTTGCTTTACCTGAAGTGATCACTGTTTTAGTGTGCGCTACAGGTTTTGCAGTAGGCTTAGTCTCTGCCATTGGTGCTTCCTCAACAACTACTTCTGAAGCAGGTTCAGCAGCAACATGCGCTTGTTCAACCACTTCTGGAGTTGGTCCTACAGCAACTGGTGCTTGTTCAACCACTTCTTCAGTTGGTTCTACAGCAACAGGCGCTTGTTCAACCACTTCTTCAGTTGCTTCAGCAGCAACAGGCGCTTGTTCAACCACTTCTGGAGTTGGTTCTACAGCAACAGGCGCTTGTTTAACCACTTCTTCAGTAGGTTCAGCAGCAACTGGTGCTTGTTCAACCACTTCTTCAGTTGCTTCAGCAGCAACAGGTGCTTGTTCAACCACTTCTTCAGTAGGTTCAGCAGCAACAGGTGCTTGTTCAACCACTTCTTCAGTAGGTTCAGCAGCAACTGGCGCTTGTTCAACCACTTCTTCAGTTGCTTCAGCAGCAACTGGCGCTTGTTCAACCACTTCTTCAGTAGGTTCAGCAGCAACTGGTGCTTGTTCAACCACTTCTTCAGTAGGTTCTGCAGCAACAGGCGCTTGTTCAGCCACTTCTTCAGTAGGTTCAGTAGCAACAGGTGCTTGTTCAACCGCTTCTGGAGTAGGTTCAGCAGCAACAGGTGCTTGTTCAACCACTTCTGGAGCTGATTCAGCAACGGCAGGTTTTTCTTCAACTACTTCTGCAGCTTGCTTATTTTGCTTGGCTTTTAACTCAGCTTCATATTCAGCAGCGGCTTGATCTGCAACTGGAATAAATGCTGGTGGTTGTGTACCTTGCGTTGGCGTAGCTTCTTCACCCTCAGGACGACGACGGCGTTGCCCAGCAGCACGTAAATGACGTGGAGAACGGCGTGAACGCGTACGCGTTTGGCCTTGCTCTTCATCAGTCGATGTTACTGTCTCTTGCTCGTTTGGTGCCCTCTGTTCAGCTTTTTGCTCAGGCGCTTCAACAGCCGTTGTTTCAACAGCAGTAGCCTCAACAGGTGCTTTAACTTCTTCAGTTTGAGTTACAACTGGCTTAGTTGGCTTGTCATCAACAACTGGCGTAGCTTGTTGCTCTGCGTCATTGTTGGTTGTAGCCGGTTGTGCATTTTCATCTTGTAGGCGAACTTTTTTACGTAAGTTACGGCGCTGACGACGAACCTTAGGTTTTTGCTCCGTTGCTTCAACAACGACATCTTGGCTTGGTGCAACGTCTTTTACGTCAGCTTTTGCTTCGGTTTTTTCTGCTACTACTTTGCTGTCATCGTTACGGTTATCGTTACGCTTACGTGAGTTAGGATTGCGACGACGTTTGTTACGGTTATCGTTTCTTTCCTGTTGCTCGTTGTTTTGCGTGTTTTCAACTGCTGGCGTTTCTTCAGCTACGCTTTCTGTACGCTCGCTTTGCGGTTTAGTGCGTGAATTATTGTTACGACGACGTTGGTTATTACGACGACGTGTATCACCGTCATTGTTACGACGTGGATTATTACGAGATTCACTCGCTGTTTTTTGCTGCTGTTGCTCTTTACTTTCTGTTTGCTCAGCAGGCGTTGCAAATAAAGCCTTAAACCAATTGCTGATGGTAGTAAATAAACTTACCTGCGGCTGGGCTGCAACACTTTGTGGTGCCGCTGCTGGGGCTGCTTGAGCCTGAGCTTGTGGTGCTGGTGTCGATGGCATAACTACGCCTTTTAACACCGGCTCTTCACGTACCGCGACCGTTGGTGTTTTTGATGTTTCATACACTTCTTGTTCAGGTAATGTGATTTGCTCGTAGCTTGCTGCTTCAATTGTTTCATCTTTACGCAAACGCATTACTTCATAATGTGGTGTATCCATATGTTGATTTGGAATGATCACCACATCACAGTTATGACGTTTTTCGATGCGATGCACGCTACGGCGTTGCTCATTTAACAGATATGAGGCAACCGCTACAGGTACTTGGGCATTAACTTGTGAGGTATTGTCTTTAATCGCTTCTTCTTCGATTAAACGTAGGATTGACAATGCAATCGACTCGTTTGAACGAATAGTACCTTGACCACTACAACGTGGGCATGGGCCTTGGCTCGCTTCACCTAATGAAGGGCGTAGGCGCTGACGCGACATTTCAAGTAAGCCAAAACGCGAAATTTTACCAATTTGTACACGGGCACGATCTGGACGAACAGCATCTTTTAAGCGATTTTCTACTTCACGTTGATGGCGCGGTGGTGTCATATCAATGAAGTCGATAACGATTAAGCCACCTAAGTCGCGTAAACGTAATTGGCGAGCAATTTCGTCTGCAGCTTCTAAGTTGGTATTAAGCGCAGTTTCTTCGATATCGCCGCCTTTAGTGGCTTTAGATGAGTTGATATCGATAGAAGTAAGTGCTTCAGTTGGGTCAATAACAATTGAACCACCAGAAGGTAAGCGTACTTCACGTTGAAACGCAGACTCAATTTGGCTTTCGATTTGATAATGAGTAAAAAGAGGCACTTCACCTTGATAAAGTTTTACACGGCTCATGAAGTCAGGGCGAAAACGCTCAATGTGCGCTTTAGCCTCTTCAAATACACGGGCTTTATCAATTAGGATCTCACCGATGTCACGGCGTAAATAATCGCGAATCGCACGGAAAATCACGTTGCTTTCTTGATGAATTAAGAACGGTGCTTTACCGCCATCAGAGGCTTGCTGAATCGCATCCCAATGAACAAGCAGCGCTTTTAAATCGTAGTTTAGTTCTTCAAACGATTTACCAACACCGGCAGTACGCACGATTAAACCCATGCCTTTAGGCAGTTCTAAACGGCTTAAAGCTTCTTTAAGTTCAGTGCGTTCATCACCTTCGATACGACGAGAAATACCGCCAGCACGAGGGTTATTAGGCATTAAGACTAAGTAGCTACCTGCAACACTAATGAAAGTGGTGAGGGCTGCGCCTTTTTGGCCGCGTTCTTCTTTGTCTACTTGGACAATAACTTCTTGACCTTCTTTGATCACGTCACGAATATTCGGACGACCATGGAAAGTATAACCTTGTGGGAAGTAAGTACGGGCTATTTCTTTTAAAGGAAGGAATCCGTGACGATCAGCGCCGTAATCAACAAAGGCGGCTTCTAATGACGGTTCTATACGAGTGATTTTGCCTTTATAAATATTGGCTTTTTTTTGTTCGTGACCCGGGCTTTCGATATCTAAATCATACAGGCGCTGGCCATCAACCAGTGCTACGCGCATTTCTTCTTGCTGCGTCGCATTGATTAGCATACGTTTCATATTGTTACTCTACTGTGTTATGTCTCTGACATGACGAAACTTTTCGCCTGTTCAGTTGCTCCCATCGCTTCTTTTTGTACAATCTCACGACTGGGTCTGTGGGGGGAGCTTGGTACTGTATCCGTACTCTAAGTATCTTTATGGTGCTGGCTGACAATAACGTGTTGTCACGTTATTAAATTCTATTATGGTGCCAAAACTATCGGCTGTTTTTTTACAGTGACGTATTCGAGTTCTGTCCAGAGTCGACCATTAATTAAATTAACTTGTACGGTTACAACACATCTGCTGAACGGCGTATTGTACGCCGTCACGATCAGACAAATTATCTGTTCAAATTGCTTTTTTCATCAACATTAAATAACACTTCATGCTCAAACTTAACTGGCGATATATTACACGCATCGGAGTTAATTGAAGGCACGTGTAAACTGGGTATGTATAAAAGCTTTGGAAAACTTATCTCGGATCTGTATGATCAATTACCCAGAATGTGCATCACGAATGTTTTAATGTGTTAAAAAGCACCGTTGTTATTTGCAAATATATATTTGCGACGGTGATTATCCCATTATTATAACTGTGTTAGCAACTAAAATTATTTTACTTAAATCAGTGATTAGGCAATGTCAGAAAAAACCGGCTTACAAGTATCTTTCGTCACGATTACCGAAGACCATTTAGGTCAACGGATTGATAACTTTCTTATTACTCATTTAAAAGGGGTGCCTAAAAGCGCTGTGTATCGAATTCTTCGCAAAGGGGAAGTGCGGGTTAATAAAAAACGCATCAAACCTGTGTATAAATTACAACTCGATGACATCGTTCGTATTCCACCAATACAAATAGCTGAACGTGAAGAGTTTGTGCCTAAAAATCTTGATGTAGTGACCAAACTTGAAGAGGCTATTTTATTTGAAGATAAATACCTTATCGTCATTAACAAACCATCAGGCATGGCTGTGCATGGCGGCAGTGGGCTCAGTTATGGTTTAATTGAAGCATTGCGCGTATTGCGCCCAGATGAGCGCAGTTTAGAGCTTGTACATCGTTTAGACCGTGATACATCAGGCTGTTTGTTAATCTCGAAACGTCGTTCAGTGTTGACCAGCTTGCATGAACAGTTACGTGAAAAAACCATGGAAAAGAATTACTGGGCATTGGTTGATGGGCAATGGGATTCTAAAACTAAAAATGTCACCGAAGGGCTGCGTAAAAACACCCTACAATCAGGTGAACGAGTAGTACGTGTGGATAACATTGAAGGTAAACCTTCACATACTCGTTTTAAAGTACTGGAGCGCTTTGCTGAATGTTCGTTAGTGCAGGCATCACCAGTAACAGGTCGTACTCACCAAATTCGTGTGCATACACAATGTAAAGGTCATGCAATTGCTTGTGATGATAAATATGGCAACCAAGCATTTGATGCGGCGATGCGTAAAGTGGGATTAGGGCGATTATTTTTACATGCGCACGATTTGAGTTTTTATCATCCAAAAAATGAAACTACTATGCGAGTAGAAGCGCCGCTTGATAAAGCGCTGGCTAATTGTATTAAAACGTTACGTGCCGCAAAACCGTGAAACCCTATAAATTAGTTATATTTGATTGGGATGGCACGGTGATGGATTCAGTGGCTAAAATAGTTAACTGTATGCATCAATCAGCGAGAGTCTGTGGTGTAGTTTGCCCCACTGACGAGGCGGTTAAAAATATCATTGGTTTATCACTTGAGCAGGCCGTGACGGTGTTATTTCCTCAGCAGAGCCATTTACACGCTGATTTAATCGCCGGTTATAAGCATCAGTATAAACATCTTGATAATACGCCTACACCCTTATTTGCTGATGTAGAACAGACTTTAGCGGCATTAAAAAACCGTGGCGTATTGTTAGCTGTTGCTACCGGCAAAAGCCGAGTCGGCCTTGAACGCTTGCTGGATGAAACACAGTTACGGGATTACTTTGTAGCGACCCGCACCAGTGATGATGCATTGTCAAAACCAGCTCCTGATATGTTGTTGCAACTGCTGGATGAACTTAATATTAGCCATGATGATGCGCTGATGATTGGCGACACTAAAATAGATATGGCGATGGCAAAAGCGGCCAATATTGACCGTTTAGGTGTAACTATGGGGGTGCATAACGCCCAGCAGCTAAACGAGTTTATACCGATTGCGACAGTTGATTCGTATCAGCAACTAGCTGCGCGTTTAGTTTAAGTCGTAGCGAATAAATAGTTAGTCTTGATTACTTAACACATCCATACCAAACTCAGTCAATAATTGGCTGAGTTTGATAAGTGGTAAACCAATCAAGCTATTAGGGTCATCACCGCTAAGCTTTTCAAATAAACAAATACCTAAGCCTTCGCTTTTAAAGCTGCCTGCACAATTGTAGGGTTGCTCTGCGTCGCAGTAAGCAGATATTTGTGCTTGTGTCAGTGTTCTAAATGTAACATTAAAGGGTTCAACTAGGGTTTTTGTTTTATTGCTTTGAATATCATAAACACATAAGCCCGTTAGAAATGTGACTGTATTACCGCTAAATAAACTCAGTTGTTTAATAGCATTTTCTTTGTTGTGTGGTTTACCTAAGATTTGTTGCTCAAATACGGCAACTTGATCAGAGCCAATTACTAAGCCTTGTTTAAAAAGGGCAGTGGCTGCGCGTGCTTTGAGTTCACTTAAGCGTTTTACAAGTTCAACAGGGGCTTCATTGGGTAGTGCTGATTCGTCAATGTCAGGTGAAAAACTGTCGAACGGCAGATTAAATTTTTGCAATAAAGACTGACGAAAGGGTGAACTTGAGGCTAAAATAAGCGGGTGCTGCATGGATTGTTTTCCTAATGAAAATTAGATTGAGTTAGGATAAATCAGATCCGTTGGCAAAACAAAGAAATGAATCGCGAAAAACCAGCTAAAATTGGTTTTTTACTTTGACTAACCAAGTAACTATCTATATGATGCAGCCCCTATGCAAAAGGTGAAAATTCCCATCACTCTTCATCCAGGCAAGGCAGCGCAACACCGTTTAAAGTATGACGGCATTGTACCGCTTGAAAAACTTACTCGTTTACGGGAAGTTGTGCAGGAAGAAGTAGGTGAAATAGCGGTAAAAATTCATTGCAAAAACGATGATCAAGGTTTCGCTGTGATTAGAGGCAATTTGTCCACACATGTTACTGTCACTTGTCAACGTTGTAATGGTGATTTAGGGTTGGATTTGGTTCAAGACTTTGTTTATTCACCAGTCGGTGAGGATACAGAGTTAGAGATTTTTCCAGAAGACTACGATGAAGTAGCGCTTGATGAAAATGGTGAAGTTAACGTTTTTGATTTAATCGAAGACGAACTAATTTTAGCCGTGCCATTAGTTGCTACCCACAACGAAGCTTCATGCAGTTATTCAGCAAAGCCTGCCAGCTTTGGTGTTTTAAAAGCGGAAGATGATAAACCAAATCCATTTGATATTTTGAAACAACTTAAGAAAGATTCTTAGGAGAAGACTATGGCTGTACAAAAAAGCAAAAAGTCTCGTGCAAGACGCGGCATGCGCCGTTCACACGATGCGATCAGTGGTCCAACTTTAACTGTAGACCAAACATCTGGTGAGACTCATCGTCGTCACCATGTGACTGCAGATGGTTACTACAAAGGCGTTCAAGTAATTTCTAAATAAGAGATTGCTTTTATGCTGACCAATCTAACAATTGCGTTAGATATGATGGGGGGCGATTATGGCCCCCGTTCATCTATCCCCGCAGCCGTTAACGCGGTAAATGCAAATGCCAACCTAAGACTGATCTTATGTGGCAACGAACAAGTAATATCTAAAGAACTCGAGTCTCTCGATTCTCTATCTCATCCTCGTTTAATAATTCGTCATTGTAGTCAAGTAGTCACCAATAGCTGTGAACCGTCTTCTGCTGTGCGATCTAAAAAAGATTCCTCAATGCGCGTTGCTCTTGATTTAGTTAAATCAGGTGAGGCACAAGCGTGCGTTAGTGCCGGAAATACCGGTGCATTATTATTTATGGCTCACTATGTGCTGAAAATGTTGCCAGGCGTAAAACGTCCTGCATTGATCTCGGCTGTGCCAACTGAGCGAAAAAATCCGGTTTACTTACTTGATTTAGGTGCGAACGTGCATTGTGATGCACAAACCTTATATCAATTTGGCATTATGGGTTCGGTTGTCGCAGGGCAAGCACTGGGCTGTGATAGTCCAAAAGTGAGTTTATTAAATATTGGCTCCGAAGACATTAAGGGCCATGAAGATATCAAACAAGCTGCACAACTGATGCAACAATGTAGCTACCTTAATTATACTGGTTACAGCGAAGGTAGTGATATTTTTACTGGTAAGTCAGATGTGATCGTCTGTGAAGGTTTTGTGGGCAATGTGGCTTTGAAAACCTGTGAAGGGATTGCCAAGCTCATTATGTTTAAGCTTACCAAAGCACTGCAAAAGCACTTTTTCTATAAATGTTTAGCATTTATGTTACAGCCAGTAATAAAAAAACTCTATAAACGGGTGAACCCCGACCAGTATAACGGCGCTTCTCTGGTAGGATTGCGCGGTATTGTCGTAAAAAGCCATGGAAATGCCTCAGCTAAAGCATTTCATGCTGCTATCGACGAAGCTGCTAGAGAGGTGGAACGTCAACTTCCTGAAAAAATTGCAGCTATCTTCGAGCAAACACATTCAACTAAAAAAGTCGCAACTGACGATTAATTACTATGTCAGGTGTGTACTTAAACATTTATTTATTTGTTTAATTAAAAGAGCAAAGTATGGCACAAAAAATTGCACTTGTTTTTCCGGGTCAAGGCTCACAATCTGTGGGTATGTTAAGTGAACTATTAGAGCAATCTGATATTGTTAAAGCGACGTTTGCGCAAGCATCAGCGGCACTTGGTTATGATTTGGCTGCATTAGTACTTAATGGTCCAGAACAAGAATTAAATCAAACCCATCGTACGCAACCGGCATTATTAACAGCATCAGTGGCAATTTACCGCCAATGGCTTGCTGCAAATCCAGATGCAGACGTAACGATGGCAGGTCACAGTTTAGGTGAATACTCAGCGCTGGTATGTGCTGATGTGTTGAGCTTAGGCGAAGCTGTAAAATTGGTTGAAAACCGTGGTTTATATATGCAAGAAGCTGTGCCAGCAGGCGTGGGTTCAATGGCTGCGATCATTGGTTTAGGTGATGACGAAATTAAAGCCGCGTGCTTGGCATCAGCACAAGGTGAAGTGGTTGCACCAGTAAACTATAACTCACCGGGTCAAGTTGTGATTGCAGGTCATAAAGCCGCAGTAGACAGAGCATCAGAAGCGTGTAAAGAAGCCGGTGCAAAACGTGCATTGCCTTTATCGGTAAGCGTACCTTCACATTGTGAACTAATGAAACCAGCGGCAGAAAAATTAGCAAAAGATTTAGCTGCTTTAACATTTAATACACCTAAGTGTGATGTAATTAATAATGTTGATGTAACAGCTGCAAGTTCAGCGGACGCTATTAAAGATGCATTAGTGCGTCAACTATACAGTCCAGTACGATGGACAGAAACAGTACAAGCATTGGTAGCGCAGGGCATTACCCAAAGCTACGAGTTTGGCCCTGGGAAGGTGTTAACGGGTCTTGCTAAACGCATTGATAAAGCAATGGTATGTGGTTCGGTGAATAGCCAAACTGCCATTGACGAAGCAAAATAAGAGTAGGAAAAAATGGCAAATTTATTTTCGTTAGAGGGCAAAGTTGTCCTAATTACAGGCGCTAGTCGCGGTATTGGTAAAGCAATCGCCACTACATTGGTAGCACAAGGTGCTAAAGTTGCCGGTACTGCAACCAGCGAGTCTGGTGCTGCAAATATCAGCGAATACTTAGGCGAGAATGGTAAAGGTTATGCGTTAAACGTAACTGATCCTGCGTCGATCGAGGCGACACTTGCTGCGATAAAAGCAGATTTAGGCGATATCGACGTATTAGTAAATAATGCTGGTATTACCCGCGATAACTTACTTATGCGTATGAAAGATGCAGAGTGGGACGATATCATTGATACTAACTTGAGCTCAGTTTTTCGTTTATCTAAAGCAGTGTTACGCCCGATGATGAAAAAGAAAAACGGTCGAATTATCAATATAGGTTCAGTTGTTGGTACAATGGGTAATGCAGGGCAAGCTAACTACGCAGCAGCTAAAGCGGGTGTAATTGGTTTTTCTAAGTCGTTAGCGCGTGAAGTTGCTTCTCGTGGTATTACAGTCAACGTAGTTGCTCCTGGTTTTATTCAAACAGATATGACCGACAGCTTAACTGACGAGCAAAAAGCAGCTACGCTTGCTAATGTTCCTGCTGGGCGTTTAGGCCAACCGGATGAAATTGCCGCCGCAGTATGT
The DNA here is from genome assembly GCF_014164125.1 of Pseudoalteromonas sp. SG44-8. NCBI lineage: Bacteria > Pseudomonadati > Pseudomonadota > Gammaproteobacteria > Alteromonadales > Pseudoalteromonadaceae > Pseudoalteromonas > Pseudoalteromonas sp. SG44-8. Next base: position 106,882 of record NZ_JACJEQ010000013.1, read on the forward strand.
TACTTAGCATCTGATGCAGCAGCGTATGTTTCAGGCGAAACTTTGCACGTAAATGGTGCGATGTACATGGTGTAAGGAACTTTGTTCCTATTTTGTTTTGAGGCGGCTTGTCGAAAAATGTTGAATTTTTTGTTAACTTGCTTTAAACATACTTGAATTCGTGCTGAAAATAAGCGATAAAAGACACAAATAACCGTCAAGAGGTTTGACCAGATAAAAAATTATCAGCAAATCCTTGAATCACAGAATTATGCGCCGTAAACTACGCCGCAATCTGAAAATAACGCATTGGCGTTTTTAATAAAGGAAAGAAGAATGAGCGACATCCAAGAACGCGTAAAGAAAATCATCATTGAGCAACTAGGTGTTAAAGAAGAAGAAGTAAAGCATGAAGCTTCTTTCGTTGATGACTTAGGCGCAGATTCACTTGATACTGTTGAATTAGTAATGGCTCTTGAAGAAGAGTTCGATACTGAGATCCCAGATGAAGAAGCTGAAAAGATCACTACAGTACAAGCTGCAATCGATTACGTAACGGCTCACGCTGAGTAATCAATCGCATATTAAGGGCAGCGTTCGCTGCCCTTAATCTATCTATACCCTGTATTTCCACGCATTTGGGTATTAATACCCACCAGAAAAATAATAATTCCCTTATTGGAGGCAAACCGTGGCTAAACGTCGAGTCGTCGTAACTGGCTTAGGAATGTTGACGCCGCTAGGTAATGATGTTGAATCAACCTGGCAAGGCTTGTTAAATGGCAAAAGTGGTATCCAAACTATCACTCATTTTGATACATCTAGTTTTGGCACCAAGTTCGCTGGTTTGCTGAATGATTTTGATGCGTCAGCCTATATGCCGGCAAAAGATGCTAAAAAAATGGATTTGTTCATCCAGTATGGCATTGCAGCAGGTGTACAAGCACTACAAGATTCTGGCCTTGAGATCACAGAGCAAAACGCAGCCCGCGTTGGTGTTGCTGTGGGTTCAGGCATTGGTGGTTTAACACTTATTGAAGAAAACCACATAAAGTTATTAAACAGTGGCCCACGTAAGCTTTCTCCTTTTTACGTGCCGTCGACCATTATCAATATGATCTCTGGTCATTTATCGATTATGCACGGTCTACGTGGTCCAAATATCTCTATCGTGACAGCCTGTACAACAGGTTTACACAACATTGGTCACGCTGCGCGCATGATTGCTTATGGTGATGCTGATGCGATGGTTGCCGGTGGTGCAGAGAAAGCCTCAACGCCAATTGGTATGGGTGGTTTTAACGCTGCACGTGCGTTATCAACCCGAAACGACGATCCGCAAGCTGCATCACGTCCATGGGACAAAGACCGTGATGGCTTTGTACTTGCTGATGGTGCAGGTGTTATCGTACTTGAAGAATACGAGCATGCGAAAGCCCGAGGTGCAAAAATCTACTCTGAGTTGGTTGGTTTTGGTATGAGCGGCGACGCTTATCACATGACGTCGCCACCAGAAGATGGTGCCGGTGCAGCCTTGGCAATGGAAAATGCTTTAAACGATGCGCAAATCAATGCAGATCAAGTGGGTTATATTAATGCTCACGGTACATCGACTAACGCTGGCGATAAAGCAGAAACTTCTGCAGTTAAGTCAATTTTTGGTAATGCTGCCAAAGATGTGATGGTGAGTTCATCAAAATCTATGATGGGTCATTTACTCGGTGCAGCAGGCTCTGTTGAATCAATTATCACTATTTTGTCGTTACAAGATCAAAAAGTAACACCAACAATTAATCTTGATAACCCTGATGAAGGCTGTGATCTGGACTACGTTCCACACACGGCTCGTGATGCGAAACTTGATTACGCATTATGTAACTCATTTGGTTTTGGTGGTACTAATGGCTCGTTGGTATTTAAAAAGGTATAATCTTTTTTAACAACGAGACAAAATAAGAGCCCAGTTGTTACTGGGCTTTTTTATATGCAAAATATGCCAAAACAAAAAACTCACATAGCGCAAACAATAAAATTAGTCACGCCACAGCAAGGCGTTAGCATAAGTAGCAATGATCGCGGCTTTAATTATGGCGATGGCTTTTTTACAACTGCAAAAATAGTTGATGCTCAAGTAGAGCATTGGCCACTTCACAGTGCACGATTAGTTGAATGCGCGCAGCGACTTAGTTTTGGTGAGCTGGATTTATCGGCGCTGCAGCAAGCAATCGCTGAGTATATTAAGACGGTTTCGCTGGGCGTATTAAAAATAGTGGTTACACGTGGTGAAGGAGGGCGTGGTTATGGCCTTCCTGAACAAAGCAATTTATTGATTGTACTGTCGCTATTACCGTTTCCTTCACACTACGCTCAATTAGCACAACAAGGTATTAAACTCGCTATCAGTCCTGTGCAACTTGCATCGCAACCATTGCTTGCTGGTTTGAAAACGTTAAATCGTTTAGAGCAAGTAATGATCAAACGCGTCATGCAAGGGCAAGATTGTGATGATGTACTGGTGTGTGATTATCACAATAATGTGATTGAAACCTCTGCGGCAAATATTTTTGCTATTAAAAATGGTCGAGTTTTTAGTCCAAGTTTGCAAAACTGTGGCATTCAAGGGGTTTATCTGCAATCACTGTGTGATAAGTTAACCATTGAATTTACTGATATTAAGCTAGAACAATTGCTGCAAATGGAGGCAGTATTTAGTTGTAATAGCTTAATGGGAATTGTGCCTGTTACAGCGATTGATGGTATGCAATTTGAGTTAGCAAATAGTTTAGTATTATTGCATGGTTTATTTACCAAGGAGTCTGCGTGTTAAGAGTGATTATATCGATTGTGTTGCTAGCATTATTGGTAACTGGAGTTGGTTATCAACAGTTGCAAGCTACTATTAACAGTAGTTTAAAAGCGCCAGCGAATACGTTGTTTGAAGTTAAAAAAGGCACGGGGTTTAATCAACTCTGCCAACAGTGGCAAGCAAAAAAATGGTTAGATGGGTGCTTACGTTATCAGATACTCGCGAAACTCGATCCGACACTGACGGATTTAAAAGCTGGTTTATATCAACTTAATAACGCCACGGTGCTTGATAACATTCGGCAAATCAATCAAGGTAAACAAGTAAGCTTTAGTTTTACAATTATTGAAGGTCAGTCACTTCGTGACGTGTTAGCGGCAATAAGTAAAGCCCAGTATCTTCGTCAAGATTTAAGTCTTGGTGAGTTATCTCAGCAAATAGTCGGCTCTGAGCAGCATTTAGAAGGGTGGTTATTTCCTGATACCTATTATTATCATGCTAATGATACGACAAGCTCAGTGCTCAAACGAGCGCATAAAATAATGCAAAATGTACTTGATGAGGCTTGGCAAAACAGGGCTGCTGATTTACCGTTTAAAACGGCCTACGAAGCATTGATTATGGCCTCAATTATTGAAAAAGAAACAGGCCTTGCCAGCGAACGGCCATTAATAGCCTCTGTATTTACTAATAGACTAAATACAAAAATGCGCTTGCAAACTGATCCAACCGTGATTTATGGCATTGGTGCTGACTTTGATGGTGATATAAAACGTAAAGATTTAACTAATCATACTCCGTATAATACATATAAAATTAATGGCTTACCGCCTACGCCGATTGCTATGCCGTCAAAAGCGGCAATACTTGCAGCAGTCAATCCACCTGAGTCTGAGTACCTTTATTTTGTTGCCAAAGGCGATGGTAGCCATCAATTTTCTAAAACCTTAAAAGAACATAACAAAGCAGTACAAGATTACTTACGTTATCAAAAACAGTTAAGCAAATCAGAGTAAAGAATATAAAACGAGAAAGCCGATTAATGCTTTTTCAAACTAAAAAGAGAGATCATGACAGCAGCAAAATTTATTGTGATTGAAGGCTTAGAAGGGGCCGGTAAATCGACAGCTATAGCAATTTGCCAACAGTTTTTAGAGCAGCACAAAGTTGATTTTATTAATGTACGCGAGCCCGGCGGCACACCCATCGCTGAAGCACTGCGCACTATTGTAAAAGATAACCATGTCGAACAGATTGCCAGCGAAACAGAATTACTGCTGATGTATGCAGCCCGTTCGCAACTGCTACATAATGTTATTCGTCCAGCACTTGCTAAAGGACAATGGGTATTAGGCGATCGTCACGATCTATCATCGCAGGCTTACCAAGGCGGCGGACGTGAAATTGCCGCTACTACGTTAGATTCTCTCGCCAATATTGTATTAAAAGGTTTAAAACCAGATCTGACCATTTATTTGGACATTGAACCTGCGGTGGGCCTTGCCCGTGCGAAAGGACGCGGTGAACTGGATCGTATAGAACAACAAGCATTGAGTTTTTTTGAACGTACCCGCGCACGCTATTTAGAACTCGCAAATAGTGATGACACTATTAAAACAGTTAATGCAGGTCAAAGTATGCAATTAGTACATCAAGATATTATTACCGTGCTTGAACAATTTATGAAAAGTAACAATTAACATGATTTATCCTTGGCTTAGCAATGTTGAGCAGCAATTAGCAGCCAGTTTTAATGCTGGGCGTTTTCACCATGGACAATTATTTAATGGTCAACAAGGTGTTGGTAAGCGCGCCTTAGTGGAGCAGCTGGCTAATGCATTATTGTGCTTGTCTGCAACTAACTTAGTCCCTTGTGGGCATTGTAAGAGCTGCCATTTAAATCAAGCGGTTACTCATCCTGACAAATATGTAGTGCAAGCTGATGGACAAAGCATTGGTGTGGATGATATTCGCAGTGTCAGCGATTTCATGCATCAATCAGCGGCGCAAAATGCCAATAAAGTGGTGGTGATCAATGATTGCCATAAAATGACCACAGCGGCGGCCAATGCCTTACTTAAAACGTTAGAAGAGCCCAGCCCGCAGCGATTTTTGTTACTAACAACGAGTGCGACAACGCAATTACCGGCCACTATTTTAAGTCGCTGCGCGCTTACACAAGTAAAAGTGAATGACGCCAATGTTGCTATGAATTGGATTTCCCAACTGCACGTTCCTGCATATCCATGGTTAAAAATGTTTACCCAGCAGCCATTATTGATTGCCCGTTGGCAACAAGATGAGCAGCTGGAAGTAATCGATGAATTGTATAAGTTTGCAACTGAGCTAAAACAAGGCCATAATTTCAGTGCGTTAGTTGATATTATCAGTAAAGATACAGAGCGTGTTCGCGTCTTTTGTTTATTTTTAAGCGAACAATTAAAACAACAACTCATTGCTGGAATGGATTTTGATTCATATCAGAGTGCGCAAAATGCATTGGCCGAATTTGTGCAAAACAGTACACAGATATTAGGATTGAACTTGCCGTTGGCCGTGTCTCGTTTAGCGTATCGTTTACGTAAAAGCTATAAGTAGGATTATTGTGCAAGAATTATTAGTCGATTTAGATGATCTAGATGAATTATACCGCTGCTATATGCCGTATTTAAAAAATGGTGGACTATTTGTGCGCACTAATATGCGTTATGAGATGGGTCATTCATTGGCATTAAAAGTGACATTACCGGATGCGCTTGAAGATGATGTAATAACCGGAAAAGTTACATGGATCACGCCACAAGGCGCGCAAAGTTCTAATCCACCGGGCATTGGTATTAGTTTTATCGATGATAAAACTAACCTAAATGTGAAGATCGAAAAACTACTAGGGACTATGTTAAACTCTGGTAATCCAACTTATACCATGTAGTAAGCAGTAACATGATTGTAGATTCTCATTGCCATTTAGACCGACTCGATTTTGATAAACTCGATTTAAACTTAGACCAAGTACTTGATAGTGCACGGGCTAAACAAGTTGAACACTTTTTATGTGTGAGTGTCACACTTGATCAATTCCCTAGTATGCTAGAAAAAATTCAAGGCTATAGTGATGTCTCTGCCTCGTGTGGTGTTCACCCGCTTGATCAAAAAGACGCACTTGATAAACAACGCTTAATTGATTTAGCAAGCCACGATAAAGTAGTAGCAATTGGCGAAACAGGGCTTGATTACTATTATTCGAAAGACACCCATGCCGTGCAACAAGCAAGTTTTGTGGGTCATATTGAAGTGGCGAACGAGTTACAAAAACCACTTATAATTCATACTCGCGATGCGCGCGACGACACCATAAACTTAATGCGTGAACATAACGCACAAAAGTGTGGTGGTGTATTGCATTGCTTTACTGAAGATTGGGATATGGCTAAAAAAGCCATCGACTTAGGCTTTTATATTTCTATCTCTGGCATTGTGACCTTTAAAAATGCCGTAGAGCTTAAAGATGTTGTTAAACAAATCCCTCTTGATAGATTATTAATCGAAACAGACTCGCCTTATCTAGCGCCAGTACCGTATCGTGGGAAAACTAATCAGCCCGCTTATGTGCAAGATGTTGCTTATTACATTGCTGATTTAAAAGGTATTAGCTACAAAGAGCTAGCCAAAGCGACTACGGAAAACTTCTACTCATTGTTCAACTTAGTGAACAAAGGTTAATTAGCATATGAGCACAGCATCACTCCCTCTATTAATAATGGGGCCGATGGTGCGCCGAGCTGATGCTGCAGAGGTTTGCATACAGTTTTCAACGTCGGTAGCATCACAATTTAGTATTGAATTTGATGATATAGACGTTTTTAGTGAGCAACAGAGCATTGCTTTAGGTACTCATCTTTACTTGCACTTTGTGATCGTAAAACCGATTGCCGCAACATTGCCTGTTAATCAGCTGATCAGCTACCGCCTATTAAACAGCAACTTAGACGTTGATTTGAGTGATTTTTGTTATCAAGGAAAAGCCACCCCTGAATTTGTGATCCCGCAAAAACTTGAGCAGATTTTACATGGCTCATGCCGTAACCCACATCATCCTGCAAAAGATAGCTTAGTGGCTGCGAATGATTTTCAACAGCAAAATCGCAGTGTAAATCAAACCGGGGCGGATGTTTTACTGCTCTCTGGTGATCAAGTGTATGCCGATGATGTTGCTGGTGCGATGTTATTAGCAATTGAACGACTGATCAGCGTATTAGGAATATACCAAGAGCAACCACTGGCAATTGATTTACCTGCACAGTTAAGTGAACAACTTTATCAGCGCCACTTATATTTACCGACGGTCCCTTGGCAAAAACGCAATAAAATAGGGGTTGGCTATTGGCTAAAAAAAGATGAGCCACATTTTTCAAGCTTAAAAGCTGCAAATCACTTGATCTTTTTTGAAGAGTTTATAGCCCTTTATTTACTCAATTTTAGCCCGTTACTGTGGGACTTAATTGACTTTGATAGTATTAGCTATCAAGCAAGCTCGCCCAAATGCCAGCAAGTTTTTGATAATGAAAAAGCAGCTTTAACGGATTTTAAAAATGGCTTAGTACACGTTCAGGTGCTACTGGCAAATATTTCAACGTTAATGATGTTTGACGATCATGATGTTACCGATGATTGGAACTTGACGGCTGGTTGGGAGCAGGTTATTTACCAACATCCAGTTAGCCGCCGTATTGTTAATAATGGCTTGATCAGTTATTGGCTGATGCAAGGCTTTGGCAATGATGCAGGTCATAAAACAGCCGCTTTACTTGATGCGTTTAAGACGAGTTTTTCTGAGCAAAAACAATGGCAATTTAAAGCGTTTGATAAAACCATTCTCGAGTTTAATCATTGGCATTATGAGCTGAATACTGTGCCTAAAGTGGTCGTGCTGGATACCCGCACTCATCGTTGGCGTAATGAGCAAAACTTTAATGAGCCCTCTGGTCTACTTGATTGGGAGCGTCTCACTGAGCTCGAAGACAGTTTAGTGACTCATGAACAAGTGATCATTGTCTCACCCGCACCGGTGTTTGGCGTTAAATCAATTGAAGCTATTCAGTCATTGTTTAATATTTGCGGACAGCCATTATTAGTTGATGTTGAAAACTGGATGGCCCACGAAGGCTCAGCTAAAAAGTTACTGGATACCTTTCGCCGTGACGATACCCCTAAAGAAACGCTTATTTTATCGGGTGATGTACATTACTCATTCTGTTTTTCCGTACAGAAACGCTTTGGTAAGCACCCCAATAGAATTTGGCAACTTACTGCCAGTGGTATTAAAAATGAGTTTCCGCGTAAATTAATTAACGTGCTGGATAAGTTAGACTCGATTTTATACGCGCCGAAAAGCCCGTTAAACTTTTTTACAAAGCGTTGGCAGATGGAAGTCGATAAACATCAAACCATCGGGGAGGGGCAAAAATACTTGGTGAGTGATTCAGCGATTAGTTTGATTGAATTACAACAAGGGAAGCTGGCGCGTTATCAGTTACTCCATCCCGATAATCGCACCACAGAGTTTGATTTAAGCAATGATTAATTTAATGGTTTGCGCTGTTGTCTTACATAGTCGCTAACGTTACTTACTGTATCTAACCAATAACCGTTAGCAGGATCTTTCAGATAAACAAGCAATTGCTCGAGTACTTTTGCGTCAGTGGTATATTGATCTCCGTTACCAATTTCATGGCCCGCTAAAATCAACCAAGCATTATTTTCCCGTAATTGATCCAGCATGGTAATGATTTCATCAAAACTCATTCCGTCGATCCTAAGTCCTGTTAGCTGTGCAAAATCAGTAAAATTAGGATTATTAGCTGACTCATCTAACCAAGTTCGGCCGCTGTCAAAATGTTTAGCGATTAAAGGCACGTAGCTCTTAGTATCAATGCCCCGGCCAACAAATGTATTGCCGCACGGATAAGCAAAGGCGCGAGGGGTCACTCCTAAATGATCTTTTAGGTATTGCTGCGCTGATAAAATATCATTTTCAAGCCACTTGAGTGTAGTGTGTTCAAGTGATAAGTCTTGTGCTCTTAACCATTCAAAATTCCCTGTACATACGTGGCTGCTGGTATGATTTGCAATTTCATGGCCCGATTTTACCGCGTCTTGCCACTGAGTTAGGCGCTGCTTGACGTTAAAAGGGGAAACATAAAAAGTTGCTTTGACTTGGTATCTGTTCAAAATCGCAGCGCCAACATCGACTTGGCTGTGACGGGCATCATCAAACGTGATACTCACAGCATTTTGCGCTTTATGCGGGTAATTAAAACCAAGGTATTTTTGCGACTCAGGATTGGCAATAACAGAGAATGACAGTACTGAAATAGTCATGATCAATGAAGATATTTTTAACATGGTAGTCCTTACACTTTCTTTGGGCGTGTTGACCTTTTATGATTAATTTTGCAGCAGTATGTTTGGTATTTAGGCAAGGCAGAGCCTATGTAGTGTGGTTGTTCCCCATAAATAGGCGATAACGCAGTATAAATTCCAAACATGCGCTGCCCAAAGGGTTCTTCCTAGGGGCGATT
>NZ_JACJEQ010000014.1:0-112610 GCF_014164125.1 Pseudoalteromonas sp. SG44-8
ATAGCAAAATTATAACGGTTTATCCTATTTACAATCAAGCAGTTAAATGGATTTTATAACGATGCTAGTTAATACTCGCGCGTTGTAGGTGAATATCGGCGTTGTTGAGTACGTAATAAGGCAGTATTTTGTTGCTACTGGCAACTACGCGTTTGCTGGTGATATCAATAATACGGGCGTTTACTTCAACACCGTTGCTGCGGTAGATCAAGGTGCCTGATAACACATGACTGGCGATGCGTTGATCCGCTAACTGCTCTATATCGCGTGAAAATACAAAGTCACCGCGTGGGTTCATAGTTATTTGGTCGGTGGTTTTAAAGTCAATAATACCATAACCAAATTTTTGCAGTTGATGAATAAAACTCTCTGATAACTGGTTGCCTAATTGGCTGCTGTTATTAAGGCTGGCATCTAAATCTACAAATGAAGTAACGGCAATCGAGGTATCAAGCTCTGTTTGCATTGTGTCGACTAAGTCTAACGCCATTTGCTCTACATAATTAACCAGTGTTTTATGGTGTTTGTTAGGACTAAACTGCCCTGAGTTATCAAGTGGCTCGGCACTATTCATTTGTACTTGTTTTAGCATTTGAGTAAGGTCATATCGGCTAGTCGTACTTTGTACAGGCTCAGCCGTATTATTAGTCATACTGCATGCGCTGAGAATGCTGATCACACCCCCTACGGTTAATAATTTAGCGCTGTGGATTAGCTTACTCATCATTGGCCTCACTTACTCGCTTGTTTTAGCATTACGCCATCAGTGCGATAGCTGCTGTCCAGTGCATCAACAACGGATTGCGGAATAAACCCTTGTGCAGAGCCAACCACTGCCTTACTTGTTAAACCAATAATTCGGGCATTGACTAATACACCACCTTGGTGATTTACCATAGTGCCCGCCAGTACGTAGTTGAAGTTTTGATCTTTACTTAGCTCTAAATAATCGCGACTAAATACAAAGTCGCCAGAGGGAGTAACACGCATGTAGTCGGTGGTTTTAAAGTCGATCACCGGTACACCAAAACTGTGTAGCTCGTGCATAAAACTTTCGGCGATTTGATTACCTAACAATGTGCCGTCGTTGTAATCATCATCTAAAAAAATAAAGCTTGATACGGCCAGCGGCGTTTTGGTATTTACGTATTGTAAATTTTCAGCCATATCTTGCATTATGCCACGTACATAATGATTAATATTTTTACGTGTTGGGACTGTGACTTGGCTACTATCGTTCATCACTGGAATATTGTTTTGATAAAATGTATTATTTTGCCCAGGAGCAGCAACCATTCTTTGATCACCCTCTAACTGCGCAGAGTTATCAGTTTGTGCTGTTTTGCCCGGTTCCATCATTTGCGCGCAACCAAAACCCAGTGGCAAACATAAAGTTAATATTAAGCGTTTCATGAGAGCTCCTAATTAGTATTCGCTGCGGTAAATATAACCGTCGCGCTGTTGTATTTTTTCATCGCCCCACATCACATTTATGGGGATCTCTGTACTGGCGGCAGATACAACGCGGCTATCTTGCGTATTTACCATACGGGCGTTAACTATATAGGCATGTTGTTGCCGTGTTAAGGTACCCGTGATAACAAAGTCAATATTCTGACGTTGGCGTAATTTGCTAATGTCGCGACTTAATATACCATCTGCGTTGCTGGCTAAATTAAGGTGTTTTTCAAGGCGATATTCAATAGTGTTATAGCCAAGTTGGGTAAACTGAGTAAGTAAGCTTTCTTGAATTTGCTGACTCAGCCCAGCGCCCTGCCCTTGTGCCAGCTCACTATCTAGCGCGTTGGCTAAGTAAAAGCTAGTAACGGCAATCCGTGCAGAGCTTTTAAATGGCCCTTGCACATGGCTCAATTGACTACTCAAGTCGCTCACATACTGATGCACAGTATAAGGTGCCATTGTTGCTTTTGGGGCATTGGTACTTGGTGCTGGCGGTTTTTCTTGCGTTAAACTACACGCAGTTAGACTCAGCAATAATAAACATAACAAAAGGCGCATAATTGCCATCCTCACTAAACATGGCAATAACAAAGCAAGTATTATGCCTATTTATAATTTTATTGGGTTATCGGTGTAGTGAGTCACCATGCAGTTGAGCTGTTGTAGCTTTAATTTATCACAATCAGCTTGGGCGTTTTTTTGATATTGGTATGCCCCGATTTTTAAGCGGTAATAAGTCATGCCTTTTACCTGAGCAGTTTCGACATTGGTGGTAAATTTATCTGACAATAAACTCGGTACTTTTTGTTGAATTGTTTGCCAGCTTGGAGCTAATTGCGATTGTTGAGTGACCGCAATAATTTGCAGCGCAAAAAGCGCGTTGTTAGTTATGTTTGACTGTGTTGCTATAGATTGCGCAGGCCTATCTAACGGTACTTGCTGTGATGCCAAGGCAGCAGATGAATGGCTCTTATTACCTGTGTTCTCGTCATCATTTGCTATCGCGGTTAACTGTGCTATCAATAAATTCAAATCACTTTCAATCAGTAATAACCGTTCAAGATCGGGTTTAATCGCTTGCCACTGTGCAGAGCTAGTTTGTAACTGTTGTAGCTCTTGTTGCGTGATCTGCACATAGGTTTCATGATTAGTTTCAGCTGTGCTGCTGGTACTTTTTTGCGCGCTATCCGTCGTGCTGGTACAGCCAGATAATATAATTAAACTCATTATTAATACGGCTGATTGAATTACACTAAACGATTGTTTGATATTCATTGCTATTCCTTTAATGAAGTATTGTTCGTTGTTCAATATCACACTTCAATCTTTGTTTTATTAATGACTGACAAAGATCCGTAAATTCAGGCTGTACTTGCTTAGCGTATGCTAAGGCGAGTATGTACTTACTTTGCTGTTGGTCATGAATATAAAACACGTCTTGCTGTTGTAATTTTAAGCGCGGGCTTATCAAACGTAAGTATGCCTTTAACATCATTAACGATGAAAAATTCCCCGCATTAACAATAGTCCCCGACACTTCTTCGAGTGATTTTAAAGTAAAATCAACCCCAACCAACACATCCCCTTTTGCTGATAAATCAACTGTTACTTGCTGGGTGTTTTTTAATGCTTTACGTTCTTTAAAGCTATCGTCAACCACAGCCCGATACTGCCCTGGCCGTAGGTCGGTAAACAAATAATAGCCATCATAAGCCGCTTGGGTGTTGGCAACTTCTTTATCGTTTTGATCTAATAGGGTTATTTTTGCATAAGGCTGCACATAAGTGTGATCCCCTTGCTGCTGATACACCACCCCTTCAATTTCGCTGGCGTTATTTAGCGGGTAATCCATGTATTCAATAAATCCTGCTCTTGGCGTGATTGAAAAGCCCTCATTGGCAGGCACAAAAAACGGATCGGGGAAGCTGTCTCTATCAAGCACAATATCTGTGGTGCGATTAGCTGGCATTGAGGTTAACAATGCAATGCCATTTTCATCGGTTATTGCTTGGCGATAATTTTGCAGCCCTTTTACTTTTATACCAGCAACACCATGCTCGTCAGGATCCATAATGCCGTTGTTATTTTGATCTAAAAATACTTTAACCAGTAGACTACCGGTACTGGTTAGACTGCGGTTTGACATAAAGGCGCGGTTATTTTCAGCGTCATAACCAAAACTAAAACGGCTATATAAACTAAAAAGCCAATTATCATTACTGTCGTAGTTAATGGTGCTGCTTAAATTAAAATCATCATTTTGCCAATTAAGGCCCAAGTCCGCTGATTGGATATTCTCATTTAGGGTATTTTTAAGTGTGAGCTCGGCTTGTAACTTTGCAGTAATACTGCGATTAAATTCAGCTTGGTAACTTAAAATATCACTGTCTGGCGATAATAAATAATCAAAACCAAAACGGCTATATAAACGCCCTATTCGTCCTTGCACACGGGTTGCCCCATATACTTTGCTTTGCTCATTTACATTTTGCCATTGCAATAGGTTGTTCACAGAGAAGCCTGAGTAACTATAATTAAAACGATTATAAGCTTGTTGTAGGTCGCGACCTGAGCTTGAATGCTGCAATAAAAAGTTGTTTTGATAATTAAGACGACCATAACGATTTTGCATCAACTCACCCGACATATCGAATTGATAACTTTGCAAGTCTTGCTGTTGATCCGAGCGATCTGTAACGGTAAACAGCAGTGATTGATCGGCCAGTTGGGTTCTTGCTGTGAGTTCTAATTCATTTTGTTGTTGGTTATTTTGCTCGTAGTCTAAATTAATCAACATTCTTTCAAACAAGTTGATATTAGTGCCAAAAGCAAATTGATAAAATTCATCGTCCTCACGCTTTTGCGCCATAGCCCCGGTGTAAATCGCGATATTATCAGTCAAACCACGTTCGTATCGCCCTGCCGCTAACCAGCCACTTTGTTGTGAATTACTTTCACTTCCTAGTAATCGTTTACCTTGCTCTGATACTGATATTTCGTATGCAGCTTCTCCTTGCGCCAATTGATTACCGTCAATAAAGTAATATTCTGTTTTGCGTTCAACTTGCCCTTGAGGACCATAAAAGATCAACTCAAAGTTATTTTCACCATACAGTAAATCAATACTATCGAATATATAACGGCCATCTGCAAGGCTTAACTGTTGTTCAATTAAAATGCCATTACGATAAAGCTCAACATCCCAACCAGGCTGGATAGCGCCTGTGAGATTAATCCGATTGTTATCTATTTTGCGATCTAACTGATAATTTGAAAACTTAAAACCACGGCCATATTGACCGTTATAACGACTACCTACTTGCGTTGCAGTGATATCACCAAACTCCAACTCGCTGGCTGCAAAAACACCGAGTAAGCTGTTATTAACATCTTGTTTAGAGAATGTCAGCCGAGAGTCAGTCAATAAATCTTGTTCACGTCCTGCTAAAAAATATTCTGCTGAAAGGTACGCAAAATCTTGAGCGCCTAATAATGAATAACTTGTACGGCTGCTGTCATTATCACGACGATAGTTTAGCTGTAAATCTGCCACTGGCATTGAAACCGCCTGATAGGGACTAGCCTTCCAAGGTTGTGTAGGTTGGTTATCCCCTTTACGCTGGTTGTTAAACAAACGCTTTTGCCTTTGTTGTTGCGCAGCAACAGGAAACAATTGCGCCGTTGTAAGCTCTAGCGTCAAATTCGCATAATCAGGAATAATAGCAACTGAGAAGGCGCGCTGTAAAACGGCTGCATCAATATAAATATCATCATCAATTAGTAGTTGCTGCGAAGATAGCGTAACAAACTGATTATTAATAATTAATTGTTTAGGTTCAGTAGCATTTAGTGTAAATAAGTTTGCTTCATTGATAAACCAACCTGAAGCGGTGCCATTTGCAATATCAACATTAATAGCCAGTTGTAATATTTCGACTAAACCCGATAACCCCAATAACACACCTTGTTCGCTTTTAATCGCAAATGCTTCACCAAGATATTCACCGTTTAAGTGCAGCGAAAAGAGTAAAAATTCACCGGCGGCAATGCGCTGTGCTGCAGGTTGCCTGTGTTCGGCTATAACGGGCTGCTGTGCACTCACTTTCGGGTGCGGGTGAGGTTGATTTAATTTAGTTTGAATAGCCTTAAGTGTGCGCAACACATCAGCAGTTTGCACAGCACTAGCAAAACTCATTGAGCTTAAAAATAAAAGCCCAAGAGTAAATATACGGATCACTTTATTCGCTTAATAACGCTTAAGATTATTTCCCAATAGCGAGTGTGTATGAAGCAAAATCAACCCCTTTATATTCTTCAGCACCTTGATAATCGAGGAAAATACTGCCCTGTGTTGGCAGCTGTTTATCTTTAAATAGGCTCAGTGTTGCAATGGTAGTATCAACTTCTGGATACAGGCTTAAATTGCTAATTTCAGCTACTTTCTCATTCTCGCCTGATGCTGTTTTTATATAAGCGCTGAGTTTTCCATAACTACTAAAGTTGTTATGTCGTTGCAGTTGAACTTGAATTTGTGGCTTGCTTTGATTGCTATTTTTTATAATATTTGCCTGAGTTATCGTAACCTCAGGTTGCTCTGGCTGTTCACGATAAATAACTGGAATACTAAAGCTCATAATCATATTGATCTGTATTCCTGATTTTTGCTCTTTATTTTCGTTAGGTAGAGCCTGAAATAATAAGTGCGAGCGGTATTCGCCTTGCTGCAAATCTTTTGGCTTTCGAATTGCAATTTTAACAGTTTGTTTTTCACCTGCTGCTAAGGTCACTTGCTTAGGGGATAAACGTGTCATTGGCGATAAACTGTTTTCGGTCACTTGCGCTAAATTATTATAACCCCCACCTGGTAAAGCTTGTTTTTCACTCCAGACTACTCGGTACGTACGTTGTTCATCAGAATTATTGATCACCGTGACTTTAGCACTACGCTGGCGTTCATCAAAAGTAACACGGGTAGGTGAAATCAATAAGTTTGCCAAGGCCATTTGGCTAAAAAATGCTGTTAGTAGCACACACATCACTGTTAATTTATTGAACATCTCAGTCCTTAGTAGTCAATCGAAATTTCTAGGTTAGTAGTTGAGGAGTAGTCGCCATCGGAATAGCTTTTACTACTAGGTTTTGTTATTAATGTGCCGCCTATAAACACTTTCGCCTCACCTAAATCATCAGTGATGGTAGATTTTGGAAAGCCATTAAGACGTACTTCAAAATCGGCGCTGCTGCTACCCTGTGCGTTGTGCTGTAAGGTTACAGAATTAACTAATTGCATAGTTAATTCTGTATGTGCAGGGAAATCGGTTAGTAATAGCTCAGCAGGTCGTCCTTTCTCTAGTACATAAATTTTACCCATAGTATTTATGTCACCGTTCGCTTTGATTATCACGGAACTAACATTACTGTTACTTGGTATGACTAACGTGCCAAAATCAAGCGACTGTTGCTCTATGGTATTTGCGAAATGGTTAGGGCTGTAAATTAAAATACTTACAGCCACTGCATAAGGTAAAAGTCGCACTAGAAGCGATTTAATAAGCGACTTCGATTTGGAAATCACCAGAATAGACTCCATCAGCATAATCTTTAGAAAACGCTGCTGAATCGGGTGTACTAAGTGTCGCTCCTATATTGAACGATACTGTTCCATCTGTAGAATCAACCATTAAATTAGGTGTTCCATCTGTATAAGTTTCGTTTTCATTAGGGCCTGAAGTAATTACATAAGTCCAGTTCCCAATAGTAAAGTTTGGCCGCCCATCATCTTTAGTTCCTTCATATTCTAAAGTAGTTTGTGTAGGGCTAATTATTTTTAATTGTGCATTCTTAACCGCTTCAGATACAGTAAAAGAAGCGGGAACTCCATCATCAATGATCGAAATTGAAGCATCTGTACCTGTAGAGCTACTAGTAGAGACAGGACTTGCAGCTGGTAATGGATTAACAACTATACTCGCAACATGAGTGCCAGATAAATCTGCAACTGCACGGATAGTACCAAAGCTTAAATCATCATCCTTGTCTAATTTAACTGCATTCTGCACAGTTACTTCGGCACGGAATGTAGAAGTAGTAGACACCGCACTAAAAGATATAGCTAGAATACTCACAGCAAGTATTGGAAGAGATCGTTTCATATTAAATCCTTATAAAAATGGGGCATTACCATAAAGAGCCCCTATCATAAGATTTATCGGCAATTAGAACAATTACTTTAAGATTAATTACATAAAAATCAGATAAATAACTGGCTTAGTTAAAGTGGCTCACCAACAAACGGAGCACTCAGGCATTTTTGGCCTAAACTTTGCGCTAAAGAACAAAATAGATTGGCCTCAGTATAATTTTGAAATGGCCCAACTCGTAACCCATACATGGTAACACCTTTATTTTGACGCTCAGTCATTACAAAATCTAATTGGCTAAATGCCTGTGGATATTGCTGCTGTAACTTTGTTATTTGCGTTCTCACTCTTTGCGGTTTTAAATACAGCCCAAGTTGCGCGCCTGGCAGTGAATTGTTATACAGTGGCTGGGGGCGGTTTTCGATAGTTTTTGAGGAGTTAGCAGTATCAGGGGTCTGTATTTTTTCAGCATAATGAGCCTCCGTAACATTATCTTCGCGAAGCACCGCTGGGTTTTCTGCAATATCAGTTTGAGAGGAAAGTGCCATTATTAATAGTTGCAAGTCTTCCTCCATCGCAGCTAAACGAGTAATACTCTCTTGTTGCGAGTGCCATTGCTGAACATACTCTTTGACTTGTTGATCAGAAATTAATGCAGGCTGCTGTTCCACCGGGTTAGCATTAATACTACTGCACCCACTAAGCCAGACAGTTGCTGTAACCAACACTGTGGTATACCAAGCTTGCTTTTTAAAACACATCATCTGTTAGCATCACAAAATAAATAATGCCATATTATAAGCAAAGTCAGTGCCAGTTTCAGGATTTTTAAGCAATAAAAAAGTGCCACTAAGGCACTTTTATAAGTTAGGCTCAATAAATGAGCTTAAACTAAGGTTTTAATAAAATCACTTAGTTCATCTTTAAATTCATCACGACGCAGTGCAAATTCAATAGTAGCTTTTAAATAGCCCAACTTACTACCACAATCATGACTACGCCCTTTTATCGCATAAGCAGCAACAGATTCTTTTTCCATCAACATAGCAATTGCGTCTGTTAACTGAATTTCGTCGCCGGCGCCTGCGGGAGTTTTTGCAAGTAATGGCCAAATATTTTTACTTAGCACATAACGACCTACCACAGCCAAATTTGATGGTGCGCTATGCACAGGAGGTTTTTCAACCATATTAAGGATCGCTGCGCTTTGCCCTTGTTCAAGCTTTACGTCGCCTAAATCGACCACACCAAACTTATCAACATCCTGCATAGGCACAGGCTCAACCATTATTTGGCTTTCGCCGTTTGCATTAAAGCGAGTAATCATTTCAGCTAAATTATCTTTTTGAAGATCGCTTTCAACGTCATCAATAATTACGTCTGGTAAAATAACCACAAACGGTTCGTTACCAATAATCGGCGCAGCGCAGTTTATTGCGTGCCCTAACCCTTTTGCTTCACCTTGGCGAACGTGAATAATTGTCACATCTTTTGGACAAATAGCTTGTACTTCAGCAAGTAACTGACGCTTAACCCGCTTCTCTAGCGTTGCTTCTAACTCAAAGCTGGTATCAAAATGGTTTTCAATAGAGTTTTTACTAGAGTGAGTCACTAATACAATTTCTTTAATACCCGCAGCAACCGCTTCATTAACTACATATTGAATCAAGGGTTTATCTACAATCGGTAACATCTCTTTTGGAATAGCTTTAGTAGCTGGCAACATACGGGTGCCAAGTCCTGCAACTGGGATCACTGCTTTCATTATTCTCTCCTTAAAACTATGATGCTTATTAATTGTTACACTGAAAACGGGTATTTAATTGCATCGTGGCATTGATAGCCATTTACCTCAAAGTCATCACGGGTGACCCACGTTTCGATATCTTCGAGTGATTTAATATTTGGATTAATCGTCAACGTAGGTGATGCAAATGGCTCACGCTGTAACTGCACATCGCGCATTAATTCCAGTTGGTTCTCATAAATATGGGCATTAACGATTTTATGGTAGGCCTTACCTGCTTTGTGGCCAGTGATCTGCGCGACCAGTGCAAGCAATACAAAACATTGGATTTGATTGAAGTTCAAACCAAGTGGCACATCACAACTACGCTGATACGAGGTTAAATAAAGCGTATCGCCAAGAAGCGAAAAAGTATGCGTGTGCATACATGGGCGCAAACACCCTAACTCAAATTCACCCGGATTATAAAAAGTGATGATCTCGCCTCTGTCATCCACACCATTTTTTAAATTATCAATGACTTTTTTCAACTGATCTAACGCAGTGCCATCAGGGCGTTGCCAATCACGAGCTTGTACGCCATATACTCGGCCCATGTCATCCTCACCTTGGCGGTTCGGATTATTTAACCATGCTTGGTTTTCATTGGCATTAGCATCCCAAGTCATGCAACCTATGTCACGAAATTGCGCAGCGCTACTATAACCACGTAAATAACCTAACAATTCAGCTATCGCCGCCTTGTAGTAACTTTTACGGGTAGTGATCATTGGGAACTTATTATTTGCCACATCATACTCAAGCTCGGCATTGATAACCGTTAAGCAACGAGTTCCTGTACGTTTATTTTCAACCCACACGCCTTCATCAACGATGCGCTGACATAATTCTAAATATTGTTTCATTGTTAACTTCTTTTATTAAGCTTTGCTGGCAACAGCTGGCTGTGGCTTTTTATACGCCCATATTATCAAACCTAGGCCTGCGATGACCATCGGCAATGACAATATTTGCCCCATTGAAATAAAGCCGCCAAATAAACCTAAATGCGCATCGGGTTCACGTACGTACTCAACGCAAAATCTAAATACCCCGTAGCCTAGTAAAAATAATCCGCCTACGCTGCCCGCTGGACGTGGCTTTTTTGTAAACACATACAGAATAATAAACAGCACTAGGCCTTCTAAAAATGCCTCATACAACTGTGATGGGTGACGCGCCAGTGGACCACCAGTTGGGAATACCATAGCCCATGGTACATCGGTAGTTCTGCCCCATAATTCGCCGTTAATAAAGTTACCAATACGCCCTGCTAAAAGGCCAACCGGCACTAGCGGAGCAACAAAATCCCCCACTGCAAGTAACTGTTTTTTACGTGTCCAGGCAAACACACAAATAGCGGTTATCACCCCTAAAGTGCCACCGTGGAAAGACATACCACCTTGATCGATTCTAAATAAATACAGTGGATTTTCTAAAAAATAACTAAATTGATAAAACAGTACATAGCCAATCCGACCACCCAGAATGACTCCCAACATACCGTAGAACAGTAAATCACTGACCTCTTCTTTTGTCCACCCCGAGTTAGGTTTAGCCGCTTGCCTATTTGCCCACCACATCGCAAAAGCAAAACCAATTAAATACATTAAACCGTACCAACGTACGCTGAGAGGACCGACAGAGAAAATAATCGGATTGATGTCTGGAAATTCAAGAGCCATAAAAATTAAACCTTAACTAAAAACCATTTGAAGCGCGATAATAACCAGTAACACCGCGAACACTTTTTTTATCGTTGAAACAGGTAAATAATGCGTTGCTTTGGCTCCAATTGGTGCCATAAACCACGAAGTTATCACTATACCTAATAATGCTGGTAAATACACAAAACCTGCAAAGCCATGTTGTAAATCGGTTACTTGCCAACCAGCGCTGATATACCCCACAGAGCCAAATAACGCAATCACAATGCCACATGCTGCCGCGCAGCCTATGGCTTTTTTAATATCAACTGAAAAATAATGTAGTAGCGGCACAATCAATGCGCCGCCACCAATACCAATCAAACCTGATAATCCGCCCATCACTGCACTAATAGCGCCAATAATTGGGCCTCTTGGCATAGGTTTGACCGCGACAGGTTTATTACGAGCAGACAACACCATACGAGCAGCAATAAACACCACACTAACAGCAAAAACGATGCGTAATAACTGTTCTGGAATTAAACTCGCGGCAAAACCACTGATCAGAGCACCAAGTCCAACGCCAGACATAACCCAAGGCGCAATTTCCCATGGCACATTTTGATTCTTATGGTGCGCTAATGCAGATGACGTTGAAGTGAATAAAATAGAGGCAAGCGAGGTAGCAATAGCAATAACCAGTACATGATCAACCGCAACAACATTAAAATGCACTAATAATGAACTCAGTACTGGCACAATAATTAATCCGCCGCCAATGCCTAATAACCCAGCTAAAAAACCAACCACACAACCTAATAGCGCGCAGCTGATAATCAGGATAACTAAATCATGCATCGTACACTCTTATAAAATTGAATTTATTATATGCATATACTAATCGATTATATCGAATCTTTACAGCACTCGTTTAGGCTACTAAGAAGCCTGATTTGGGGTATAAAATAATTCACCAAGTTGATGCTCAATCATAAAATTACGCGTTAACCTAAGCACTTGTTTTGCAGTAGATTGTGCTAAACACTCCGCCAGTAATGCTTCCATATCGCTGGCTTTTAAACGTCTTAATACCCATTTAACTTTACTTAATGATGAGTAGTTCATACTCAAGCGTCGATAACCCATCGCAATCAGCAGTATTGCACCTTCAGGATCGCCACCTAATTCACCACATAAACTAAAGGACATTTCATATTGCTGACACTCTTTTGCAACTTTTTGCAGTACTCTTAATACCGCAGGATGATAGGGATTAAATAAATCAGCAACACGCGCATTAGAACGATCGACGGCAAGTAAGTATTGCGTCAAATCGTTACTACCCACAGAACAAAAATCTACTTTTTTAGACCATTCAGGGAGCATAAATACACTTGAAGGGACTTCTAACATTACGCCAATCTCTGGGCGTTCAATGGCTTGCTCTGGGTATTTTTCTTCCAGTTCAAAATAGGCTTGCTCTAACAACGCTAAAGATTCATCAACCTCTTCGGTACCGCTTATCATTGGCAGCATAATTTTTAAATTACCTAAACCAATATTTGCTCTAACCATGGCTTTGAGCTGATCTAAAAAGATCTCTGGGTGGTCCAATGTGACACGAATACCCCGCCAGCCTAAAAATGGGTTTTCTTCAGTAATATCAAAGTAATCAAGTGCTTTATCACCACCAATATCAAGCGTACGCATCACTACAGGTTCTGGATGATAACTGGCTAATACTTCGCGATACCAATTCTCTTGTTCTATTTGTGATGGAAACTGGCCTTTTTGCATAAACCAGGCTTCAGTTCGGTATAAGCCAACGCCATCACAGACTTTGGTGTTAGCTTTTTCAGTATTGAGTTCCAAACCAGCATTGAGCAACAAGCTAATATGCTCGCCATCTAATGTCACTGCATCGCATTCTTGCTCAGCCACAAACTTGTCGTTTAATAGACTTTCTTGGTGCTGTAATTGTAAATACTCATCTTGTAGCATTTGCGAAGGCGAAATATATAATCGCCCTGCGTATGCATCTAAAATCATTGGTTTACCATCAAACTGCAATAACGGTAAATCTTCAATACCCCAAATTGCAGGGATCCCCATGGCACGGGTTAAAATTGACGCATGACTATTTGCCGCACCGTTAACACTCACCACGCCAACTAAATGGCCTTTAGGCACTTCTGCAAGCATGGCTGGGGTTAAAGTATTAGCGATCAGTACTGTATCTTTAGGATAACTTTTTACTGCGTGTTCAGTATTTACGAGGTGATGCAGTACGCGCAGGCCGATATCTTTAACATCAACCGCACGCTCTTTGATATAAGGATCCTGCATGGCATTGAATTGGGAGATCAATCGTTCGATCACTATTTTCAATGCACTTTTTGCACACCAGCCCTCTTGCAGCTGTGCTTCAACATTCTGCCCTAAACTTTTTGCATCCAGTAGTTGCTGATACACCTCAAATACTGCCAACGCTTCTTTAGGAATGGAATCGCTAAGAGTCATCGACAAGGTGTTAAATTCTTTGCGGGTTGCAGCAACAGCTTGAGTAAATAAGCGGCGTTGCTCAATACAGTTATCGTCTTTTTTTAATTCTATCGATTTAAAGTCAAGTTTCGGCAGAATAACAAACGCCTGCCCTATCGCAATTCCTGGCGCGCTAGAAACCCCTTTTAGCACCGAGGTCTGATGAGAAAACTCATCTTGGCGAAGAACTTCTTTGATTTCTGCATGGGCTAATTGCGACGCTAGTTGCGCAGATAACGTAATTAAAAAAGACTCTTCATCTTGACTAAATACACGGGCAATTTTCTGTTGTACAACAATAACGCCCAGTACTTTTTTTTGATGAACTACAGGCACAGACAAAAATGCGTTGAAGCCTTCTTCGTCCACTTCAGGAGAGAGTTTAAAACGGGGGTGAGACTTGGCAAAGGCAATATTAATAGGTTCTTCTCGTTGTGCTACTAAGCCAACTAAACCTTCGGTAAAACCGATTCTAAACTTACCCACGGCTGCGGGATTAAGCCCTCTGGTTGCCATTAATACAAAATTATCTTGACTGTAATCAGCAAAATAAATGGAGCAGCACTCAGTTTTCATGGCATCTTTCACCATTTCAACAAAACATGCTAGCGCACTATCCAAACTCGCTTGTTGCGAAACGGACTCGGCAATAGCTCTGAGTGTAGCCAGCATAATACTGCTCCTTTATATTATTTACCTTTATGGCGCCAAGTATCTTTGGACTGTTCACGTTTATTAAAAGGCATCGCAAAGGGTGCGAATTCTTTCATAACACGGCGATAAACATCGCGTTTAAACGATACAACTTGCCTTACCGGATACCAATAACTTACCCACCGCCAATCATCAAATTCCGGATGATGTGTTTTTAGTAAGTTGACGTCTTCGTCTTTACAACGCAGTTTCAATAAAAACCATTTTTGCTTTTGCCCAATACACACCGGACTGGAGTCTCGGCGGATCAAACGCTTGGGCAATTTATAACGTAACCAATGTTTTGAACTTGCGACAATTTCTACATCTTCAGGACGCAAGCCGACTTCTTCGTGTAATTCACGAAACATGGTCTGCTCTGCTGTTTCGCCACTATCAACACCACCTTGAGGAAACTGCCAAGAATGCTGACCATAACGTCTGGCCCAAAAGACCTGTCCCTGATTATTGCAAATTACAATTCCGACATTGGCACGAAAACCTTCGGCATCAATCACCTTAGTGCCTCATTTGTAAGTCGATTTTTAATGATTGTTCCACATTACCTGCAATACGGCAAACAATATTCAGAGTTTTACGCATCTTACTCACAGCTTGTGCATAACTTTAGTTTATACAGCTCATTTTGCAAACAAATCCACAATAACAGATCCAATAACTTGCCTTTTCCACAGTTTCTGTGGATAACATTGTTCATAGTTATGTATTTATCCCAACAAGTTTTCAACACAGCTTAAAGGCTTTGCAAATTTAACAGTTAAAAACCATTAAATTCAATACATTAAGCTTAAAGTCAGCAAGTTTCACCTTGCCTAAAAACACAGCAAACTATCACTGAACAAAAAACACCCAAACGCAAAGATATCCACGGTTAAACTCTTTTGCTATCATGAGTAGTGAATTTATACAACCAAATAACTCGCTATGAAACCGATAAAACCACATTCAATCAATGAATTAATGCAACGTGTTAGCAACATTTCAGGGCTGACATTAGGCCAATTAGCAAGTCATTATCAGTTTAAAACACCTGAGCATTTATTAAAGGAAAAAGGCTGGACGGGACAATTGATTGAATATGCATTAGGTGCAACGGCAGGTTCCAAACCAACCCCTGATTTTGAAGAGCTCGGGATTGAACTTAAAACGTTACCAATCTCATATAAAGGCAAACCATTAGAGACCACTTTTGTGTCTGTGACACCGTTATTAAATGTCACAGGTATGACATGGCAGCAAAGTAATGTGCGTAAAAAACTCAATCATGTCTTGTGGCTACCCATTCTAGGCGAGCGAGACATTGTGCCATTTGATAGGACCATTGGCAGTGGCTTTTTATGGCAACCCTCCGCTGAGCAAGATGCGCAGTTACAGCGAGACTGGGAAGAGCAAATGGAGTTGATTGCACTGGGACGTATTGATGAGATCTCAGGGCATTTAGGGGATGCGATGCAAATTCGCCCAAAAGCAGCTAACAGCAGAATAGTCACCGATGCAATCGGTCCAAACGGGCAAATTATTAAAACCCTACCCCGTGGTTTTTATTTAAAAACCAGCTTTACAGGGCAGATTTTGAAGCAGCAATTTCAGCTGTGATCATCCGTTAAATGTTAATCTTTATGCCATATAGATGCGCGTAGCCAAAATGGCTTCTCTCGCATCCACAGCGTACATATCCATTTTTCCCCCGATAACACTGGTTTACCGCTATGTACTGACTTTTTGTCCACTTTATTATCAAACATATTATTGAACTTAATAATTTGCCCTTGTTTAGCTTTTACGCTTATATTCCAATCTTTAAAGGCCGTTTCTCCGCCGCCAAACCCCTCATTTAAATTAATAATACGTGTACGTTGCCTTTGCCCGAAAAAATTTAGCTCATTTTTAGCATCTTCGTTTGAGGGAGTTATAAAATCATAGTGCCACTTATATTGTTGGCCTTTAACATAACGGTAAACCACCATAGGTTCAGCATAAGCTAAATCAGTATAGTCATCAGAGCACATGAGGCGCTGTAGTATAGCAACCGAAATATCACCTACAGGTAATTGCGTTATAAGTTGCTCGTTATCCCTAATATCTGCAACTCTCTGTCTAGTAGACGCCTCTGCATAGACAGCAGCTAAACTTAAACTCTTCGCAGCAAACTTAATTATCTCGTTGGCCAATTCTTCCGTTAGCATACTTTCTATTATCGTCACGGGTGTTGATTGCCCACTAGATTGAG
The DNA here is from genome assembly GCF_014164125.1 of Pseudoalteromonas sp. SG44-8. Classification (NCBI taxonomy): domain Bacteria; kingdom Pseudomonadati; phylum Pseudomonadota; class Gammaproteobacteria; order Alteromonadales; family Pseudoalteromonadaceae; genus Pseudoalteromonas; species Pseudoalteromonas sp. SG44-8. The sequence goes on from NZ_JACJEQ010000014.1 coordinate 16,522, forward strand.
GCACTGCTGGGGTAATTAAGCTAGACCACAAATTTATCAAATCAGGTTCTGCATATTGCCTTATAACATTAGGCATACTCGATAAATGCTTTGCAAAACTATCAACTGTATCATGGTTAACTATTCTCTTTGGCCAAAAATGAGTCAATATCTGAAGCGCTTTAATTTCATGGTGCTTAGCTAAACACAAAACAATTGCGAGTTCTTGTGGACAGCTTGAGCATGAAACAACATGACATAACCAATGATAGACAAATTCGGAATCTGTAAGAGCAAAATCTAAAATTCTTTGTTGTGGTGGGAGCTCACCATGATACTTTGCATTAAGTAGATGAGTAATCTTGTTATTTTTCATAATCTGCTAACTGTTATTTTTTACACCAATAAAATAACAATTAAACAACAAAAAAAGAACCTTAAACCCCTATTAAATTTAAACTTTACACACCTACAACCTTATTGCATAAAATATCATCTAACAAAACAAAAAAATCCCCGCATTTGCGAGGATTTTTCAAAAGTTTAAATCAGCTTCTTATAAAAGAATTACTGACCTTTAACTTCTTTAAGACCATTAAAAGGTGCTTTAGCGCCTAATTGCTCTTCAATACGTAGCAATTGGTTGTACTTAGCTACACGATCAGAACGGCTCAATGAACCTGTTTTGATTTGACCAGCTGCAGTACCCACTGCTAAATCAGCAATCGTTGAATCTTCAGTTTCGCCTGAGCGATGAGAAATAACAGCAGTGAAACCAGCGTCTTTAGCCATTTTGATTGCAGCTAACGTTTCAGTTAGTGAACCAATTTGGTTAAACTTGATTAAGATTGAGTTAGCAATACCGTTGTCGATACCACGCTTTAAGATCTTAGTGTTTGTAACGAATAAATCGTCACCAACTAATTGGATCTTATCGCCAAGTAATTTTGTTTGGTGTGCAAAGCCGTCCCAATCAGACTCATCAAGGCCATCTTCGATAGACACGATTGGGTACTGTTCAGTTAGATCTTTTAAGAAGTAGTTAAACTCTTCTGACGTGAATTTTTTACCTTCGCCTTTAAGGTCGTAGATATTTGCTTCTTTGTCGTAAAACTCAGACGCAGCACAATCAAGTGCTAGAGTAATGTCTTTGCCTAACTCGTAGCCTGCATTAGCAACAGCAACTTTAATTGCTGCAAGTGCCGCTTCGTTAGAGGCAAGGTTTGGTGCAAAACCACCTTCATCACCCACTGCGGTTGAATGACCATCAGCTTTAAGTACTTTGGCAAGGCTGTGGAATATTTCTGCACCCATGCGAAGCGCTTCACGGAAGTTGGCAGCGCCAACTGGCTGGATCATGAATTCTTGAATATCAACTGAGTTATCAGCATGCTCACCACCATTGATGATGTTCATCATTGGTAACGGCATAGAATAAACACCTGGTGTACCGTTTAAGTCAGCAATGTGCTCATAAAGCTCTACTTTTTTAGATTGTGCAGCAGCTTTTGCAGTTGCTAATGACACTGCTAAGATTGCATTTGCACCTAGTTTTTCTTTATTTTCGGTACCATCTAAATCTAGCATTACTTGGTCAACAGTGCTTTGCTCTAGTGCATTTTGGCCAGCTAAGGCTGTCGCGATTTCATTATTAATAAAACCAACCGCTTTTAATACACCTTTACCTAAGTAACGTGCTTTATCACCATCACGTAATTCTAGTGCTTCGCGAGTACCTGTTGATGCACCTGATGGTGCAGCAGCGCGGCCCCATGAACCGTCAGCTAAATGAACATCAGCTTCTACAGTTGGGTTACCACGCGAATCCATAATTTCGCGACCGATCACTTTTACGATATTTGACATCTTGATTCCTCTTTTCCCAAAATGGTGAGTCTACTCCGACTTTATTAATTTTCCTTAATGCCGTCGGCTTTAAAAACAAATAAGCCGTGCATAGTGCACGGCTTATTCACATTACGATGACGCTTTTTGATGAATATGCGCAGCGGCAACAAACCCTTCAAATAGCGGATGACCATCACGCGGTGTTGAGGTGAATTCCGGGTGGAATTGAGCCGCAATAAACCACGGGTGATCTTTATTCTCGATGATTTCAACTAGCTTTTTATCTTCCGATAAACCAGTGAAACTCAAGCCAGCTTTTTCAAGCTGTTCAACAAAATTATTGTTTACTTCGTAACGATGACGATGACGTTCAACAATCTCATCACTACCATATACTTCACGTACTTTTGAGCCTGGTGTTAAATGACATTTTTGTGCGCCTAAACGCATAGTGCCACCTAAATCAGATTTTTCGCTACGTGTTTCAATGTTGCCTTCCGCATCTAACCATTCGGTGATCAAACCAACCACAGGGCTTGACGATTTAGCATTAAACTCGGTTGAGTTTGCATCTAATAAGCCTGCAACATTACGTGCATACTCAATTAGCGCAACTTGCATACCTAAACAGATACCAAGGTAAGGTACTTTATTTTCACGGGCATATTTTGCCGCTAAAATTTTACCTTCAACACCGCGACCACCAAAACCACCAGGAACTAAAATAGCATCAAGGTTAGCTAGTAACTCAGTACCTTTACTTTCAACATCTTGTGAATCAACATATTGAATGTTTACTGTTAAACGATTTTTAAGACCTGCATGTTTAAGTGCTTCGTTTACAGATTTATAGGCATCAGGTAGTTCAATGTATTTACCAACCATACCGATAGTCACTTCACCCGTTGGGTTTGACTCTTGGTATAACACTTGTTCCCACTCAACTAAATCAGCTTCAGGGCAATCAAGATGGAAGCGACGACATACAAAGTTATCAAGCTCTTGCGATTTTAATAGCGCAGGAATTTTATAAATGCTGTCTACATCTGGTAATGAAATAACCGCTTTTTCTTCAACGTTAGTGAAAAGAGCAATCTTTGCACGTTCGTTATTTGGTAATTTACGATCTGAACGACAGATAAGAATATCTGGTTGAATACCAATCGAGCGTAACTCTTTAACAGAATGCTGTGTTGGTTTGGTTTTCACTTCACCCGCAGGGCCTAAGAATGGCACTAACGTTAAGTGAATAAACAATGCGCGCTCACGGCCAATCTCTGTGCCAAGCTGACGAATTGCTTCTAAGAATGGTTGTGACTCAATATCACCAACCGTTCCACCAATTTCAACGAGTGCCACATCATGGCCTTCAGCACCGTCATAAACACGTTGCTTAATATCGTTGGTAATATGTGGAATAACCTGAATTGTTGCACCAAGGTACTCACCACGACGCTCACGACGCAGCACATCTTCATATACACGACCTTGTGTGAAGTTGTTACGGCTTGTCATTTTGGTACGGATGAAACGTTCATAGTGACCTAAATCAAGATCGGTTTCAGCGCCGTCTTCGGTGACAAATACTTCACCATGTTGAATTGGGCTCATTGTGCCTGGGTCAACGTTGATATAAGGATCCAGCTTTAAAATGGTAACATTTAAACCACGGGCCTCTAAAATAGCTGCCAACGATGCTGCTGCAATACCTTTACCCAACGAGGAAACAACCCCGCCGGTAACGAAGATAAATTTTGTACTCATGCGAACCCTAGAATATCAGGAATTAAAAGGAAAAATATAGAATCAAGACGGGGCGAAATTATAGCAAAGGCACTGCCATCAATCCAGCGAAAGTTAGTAATTCTCTGCACAAAAAACGCACTCAGCGTTTCGCATTATTTACTGCTGCTTTTTTATCGCATCCCATGCGGCATCCATTTCAGCAAGGGTTGCTGTATCAAGCGATTGCCCACGCTCACATAAATAGGCTTGTACTTTTTCAAATCGCGCTGAAAACTTATCGTTGGCACTACGTAATAATTGCTCTGGGTCACGTTTAATATGCCGTGCTACATTAACTGTAGCAAACAATAAATCGCCGATTTCTTCTGCGCTGTGTGCTGAAAATGGATCAACGGCTAACGCTTCTTTTACTTCATCAACTTCTTCAGCCACTTTATCTAATGCACCATGATAACTAGGCCAATCAAAGCCTAATCCTGCAACCCGCTGCTGAATTTTTTTGGCTTTACTCAAACTAGGCAGATTTGCAGGTATATCTTGCCATAATGTGTTGCTCTGCGGTTCAGCTTTTGCTGCCCGCTCCTGTGCTTTTATAGTTTGCCACTGCTCACTGAGTTGTTGTTCAGTCAGCCCTTGCTGATCGGCAAATACATGTGGATGGCGACGCACTAACTTATTATTTAGCCCAGCCATTACATCATTAAAATCAAATAACCCTTGCTCTTGTGCCAATTGCGCATAAAAAATCACTTGAAAGAGTAAATCACCCAGTTCATTTTTAAGCTCATCGAAATCACCTTTTTCAATGCAATCGGCTACCTCGTATGCTTCTTCTAAGGTATGCGGTACGATGGATGTAAAGTCTTGCTTTAAATCCCACGGGCAGCCTGTTGCTGGATCACGTAATTTAGCCATAATGGCTAATAACTCAGTTAAGGTATTCGTCGAGGTATTAGTTGTCTGGTTCATTTACATTCCTAATGACTACGTTTTGCTTCATGCACGCCTTCGATTTGATCTAATTTTGATAGTAATCGATTGGTACTTGATAAATCATGTACTTCCACTTGCATGGTAAACAACGCTAATTGGCGGTCGTCTACGGTTTCCATATTCATATTCAGCACATTAACTTTTTCATTGGCCAGTACCGAACTAATATCACGTATAAGCCCAGCTCTGTCACTTGCTTCAATTTTAATACACAGAGCATAAGAGCCGTTAATTTCGTCTGACCAACTAACCGCAATAACACGCTCAGGATGTTGTGTTCTTAGATTATTAAAAGAATCACAATCAGTCCTATGCACACCTATGCCACGCCCTTGCGTGATATAACCGATTATTGACTCACCAGGAACTGGGCGGCAACATTTAGCCACATGGCTCATTAAACTACCAACCCCATCAACCACGATACCATTTTTATCACCGCTGATTTTAGTCGGGTTCTTAAAGCGGATGACGGGCTCGTCATCAGAGCGATCCGTGATAAAATTCAGCAACTGATTTAAACGCACATCGCCGGCGCCAATCGCAACCATTAAGTCATCTAACTCTTTAAAGTTATAGCGAATAATAGCCGGCTCTAAGTTTTTGTAGGTCAAATCGAGCTTTTGCAATTCGTTATCTAGAATTTCTTTACCAGCACTGAGATTTTTATCGCGATCGAGTTGTTTAAACCAGTGGTGTATTTTCGCTCTCGCGCGGGATGATTTAATATATCCCAGTGATGGATTTAACCAATCGCGGCTAGGATTCGGTTGTTTTTGGGTTAAAATTTCAACCTGATCGCCAGTGTGTAATTGATGGGTAAAAGGCACAATTTTGCCAAATACTTTTGCACCAATACAACGATGGCCGACATTTGAGTGAATATAATAAGCAAAATCCAATGGTGTTGCGCCCAGCGGTAAATCAAAAATATCGCCACGGGGGGTAAAAATATACACCCGATCTTCGACCACTTGATTTTTTAGCTCTTCGGCTAAATCGCTGCCATCAACCACTTCTTCTTGCCATTGCAATAATTTACGCAACCAGCTAATTTTTTGCTCATACCCAGAACCACGCCCAGGTAACGCCCCTTCTTTATACATCCAGTGCGCAGCGACTCCGAGCTCAGCATCTTGGTGCATCGCGTGGGTACGAATTTGGATTTCAACCGTTTTGCCTTCTGGGCCAAATACTACGGTATGAATAGATTGATAACCATTTTGTTTAGGGGTGGCAATATAATCATCAAATTCTTTATTTAGATGGCGCCAATTGGTGTGTACGATCCCCAGCGCACCGTAACAATCTTGCAATTCATCCACCACAATACGCATGGCGCGAATATCAAATAACTGGTCAAACTCGTAATTCTTTTGCGCCATTTTTTTGTAAATACTGTAGATATGTTTTGGCCGACCATATACCTCGCCTTTAATACCTGCTTGAGCCAGTTTAGTTTTAACTTGCTCAACCATATCTACCATATAAGCTTCGCGACCTAGGCGCTTATCATCCAATTGCTTGGCAATATTTTTATACACATCAGGGTGCAAATAGCGAAACGATAGATCTTCCAGCTCCCACTTTAATTGCCCAATCCCTAACCGGTTAGCAAGTGGCGCAAAGATATCAGCGGTTTCTTTTGCAGCAATCACCCGCTCTTCTTCGTTGGCGTTTTTAACCTCTCGTAAATGACATACCTGCTCAGCAAGTTTAATAACCACAGCGCGCACATCTTCAACCATCGCCAATAACATACGGCGTATATTATCAACTTGAACGGTGCCAGTACCTTGATGAGCCAAAGTGCTAATAGTAGCCATTTGTGCAACACCCGTTAGCAGAGTTGCCACATGGCTCCCCATCACATCGCTTACTGTATCGATGTCGATTAGATTAGCCAAAAAACTCGGCGTAATATATGCGGTAGCGAGGGTGTCTGCATCGAGATTCATTTCCACCAAAATTTCGACCATTTCCATGGCAATATTTTGTTGCTGATGATTATGCAGTTCAGCGCAAAGGGTATTCGCTTTACTTAATAGTTCGCGCTTTTCTTGCGTTAAGTTAAGTAAACCAAGTCGTGTGCTAAAATCACCCGGTTTGTCGTGTTGGTGTGATTGCCGAGTAGCTACCATAATGCGCTCTACCTCCGTTGAAATAACGCCATCGTTTCGATATGCCCCGTGTGTGGAAACATATTCATTAGCCCTATTTTTTCAAGTGAAAATGCAGCTTGCGTAATAATTGCGCTGTCACGGGCTAAAGTAACAGGGTCGCAAGATACATATAAAATCGTTTTAAATTGCTTCAGAGGCAGTTGCTCTAAAATAGCTAAGGCACCGGTACGTGAAGGGTCCAGTACTAATACATTCAACTCTTTACTAAACCACGGAGCTTGCTGCATTGTTTGTGTTAAATCAAAACAATGAAAATGAGCATTGGCTATATGGTTAGTTTGCGCATTTTGCGCCGCCATTGCAACCGCAGAAGCCACTCCTTCAACACCAATTACACTTTTTGCGTTGTTTGCCAGCGCTAAAGCGAAGTTACCAATCCCACAAAATAGGTCTAGTACCTGTTCGTCCCCTTTTAAATTCAGCCAGTCAACCGCTTGAGAAAGCATAGCTTGATTTACCTGCGCATTGACTTGAATAAAGTTTTCCAGCCCAAACGTAAATTTTAGTCCAAGTTCAGGTAAGCTATAAAACGGCATAGGTAAATGGCTGTGATTAATTTGCTGAGTATCTCCTTGCCATATTATTTGCCACTGATGGTCAAGCCCCTGCTGCTCAACAGTTGCTTTTAGCTTATCACTGATGCTTTTAGTGTGGCGGATCACCACAAAATTTTGCTCATCTGCTTGGCATAATTGTATATGGCTAACACTGCGAAGTTCGCCATATTGGTTTAATAACTGATCAAAAACAGTAAAAATTGCGGCAAAATCGTCACTCAGTACTGCACACTGCTGCACACTGACAATTTGTTTAGAACCTTGCGCGCGATAACCAACCCGCATTTTTTTTGCGGTTTTATCAAACATCACCGCTAACCGCGCACTGCGACGGTAGTGCGTCGGCTCGCTCAATAACGGGGCTTGCCAGTTCATTGCATCAAGCTTGGCAAACTTTGAAAACAGCTGGCTCACCGCCACTTGCTTTTCAACTAATTGTTGATCAAGTCGCAAATGCTGTAATTGGCAACCACCACATTGTTGATAATGTTCGCAAAACGGTTTAACCCGTGCTTCACTGGCCTGCTCAACTTTTATCGTTTTAGCCGCGCTATAACGAGCTTTATCTTCGGTTAGTTTGGCCTTAACCGTTTCACCTGTCAGTGCACCGCTAACAAAGCACACTTTATTATTATGCTTGGCAATCCCCCGACCTTGATGATCCATTCCTGAAATGGCTAAAGTTAACGACTGCCCAGAAAGGGTTTTCTTTTTTGCTTGGAAAAACTGCGCCATCGGGCAACACCTTAAATATTGATTCTACGAGGGTGATTGATTACTAGCTTATAAGTATATACTCTTTAACTAACTAATAATGATAACAACGTTCACTTATGACTAAACTTGGTTTGCGCGACTCAGTTTTAACGCTAACACTTATTCCCACAGTGATTATCGGATTACTACTTGGCGGCTATTTTACAATAAATCGTTACATTGAGCTTGATGAAATTTTATATCAGCAAGGTGCGACTATCTCAGAGCCACTGTCGATTGCCATTGAGCAGCCATTATTAGCAAAAAATAAACAGCTACTAAACCGTTTGATCAGCCATGCGCATAATAAACACTCTCCAGCAATTAAAACCATCGCAATTTTTGACGAGCATAATGAACTGGTATTAACCAGTAACTATCACCGTGACTTTGATGATCTACTGCACAATGAATACTTGCAAGCAGGAAAAAACACCAAGGTACTGCCCAGCGATCACCTAATTACATTTTTTACGCCGATCATCAATCACTCAACGCCAGACGCTCAATGGAATAATGCAGCGTTTCAAACATCTCTTGGCACTGTGGTGATTCAGCTCAACAAAGACCAAGCGATTATTGGTCAGCAACAAGCATTATTAGTCAGCGGTATCGTGATTATTTTAGCCTTAGTGTTAGCGGCTATTTTAGCCATCAGGCTTAGCCATATGTTTATGACCCCATTAAATAAGTTAGTACTGGCTACTGACAAATTAATCGAAGGGAAAAGAGAAACCGGCCTAACCGCTCCGATGATGGGCGAGTTTGAGTTATTACGCCAAGGGCTAAACACCATTTCTGATACTATGGTGATGCAAAAAGATGAAATGCAGAAGCACATCGATCAGGCAACCAGTGACTTGCGCGAGTCGTTAGAATTATACGAAACACAGAATATTCAGCTCAGTATTGCTAAAACCGATGCCCAAGACGCCAACCGCGTAAAATCGGACTTTTTAGCGAAAATGAGTCACGAATTACGCACACCACTCAATGGTGTCATTGGCTTTACTCGTCAATTACATAAAACACCGCTTAATAAACACCAAAAAGATTACCTCGATACCATCGAACTATCAGCCAATAGTTTAATGACTATCATCAGCGATATTTTAGATTTTTCAAAGCTTGAAGCAGGCGCTATGGAACTTGAGTCCATTCAATTTCAACTACGAGACACAATAAACGAAGTACTTACACTACTGGCACCTAGTGCGCATGAAAAACAATTAGAGCTATCGATTTATATCAACTCACTAGTGCCTGACAACATAACAGGTGATCCAACCAGGTTTAAGCAAGTCCTGATCAACTTGATTAGTAATGCAATTAAGTTTACTGAAAAAGGCTCAATTAAAATTGATGTTGGCCATCGTTTACTTGATGAAGAACGTACCTCAGTGTTAGTGTCAGTAACCGATACTGGCGTTGGCATTCCAATGGATAAACAAGATGCTTTGTTCACTCCTTTTGGCCAAGCTGATTCAAGCATTACCCGTAAATTTGGTGGCACAGGCCTTGGCTTAATTATTACCAAGCACATAGTTGAAACCATGGGTGGCCGTATTACTTTAAACTCAGCGCCGGGTAATGGTACCTGCTTTACTTTTAATGGCGTATTTAGACTACCAAGCCATATTTATAACAGCGACTTGCCAAGTAAATCTCTCGCAAATAAACGTATTTTATACCTAGAACCCCATGAACATACCCATCATGCAGTGCTCTCTTTACTCACCGAGTGGCAAACAAAGGTCACAGCGTGCTTTGATCAAGAAACTTTTTTACAAGAGTTAAATAAAGAGTTTAATTACGATATTTGTATTATCGGCCATGTTGCCGCAGTTGACGAAATGCAACGCTTAAAAAGCTATATCAAAGCAGTCCGTGAATCGACTGACTATCTGTATTTAATGCTTAATTCGGTATCGCACAATATGCGCGAAGCTTATATTGGCTGTGGTGCAGATGCGTGTTTAAGTAAACCGCTCAACCATCGCAAGCTCTGTGAAGTGCTTGCAGCACCTTATCGACTCGATCATCCCGTGCATAATATTGAAGAAAATGACGAGAAATTATTACCACTAAAAGTATTAGTCGTTGATGATAATGATGCCAATTTAAAGTTAATTTGTACTTTACTAGAAGAGCAAATTGAAACTATTGATACCGCTCATAATGGCTCACAAGCCTATAGTTTGAGCAAAAGCCATAAATACGACATTATTTTTATGGATATTCAAATGCCAATTATGGACGGTATTACCGCCTGTAAACTGATCCTAGAATCATCCTTAAACGAAGATACTCCTATTATTGCTGTCACAGCGCATGCCTTAGCGGGCGAAAAAGAGCAACTTATTACCGATGGTTTTAAAGGCTATTTAACTAAACCTATTGATGAAGATATGTTGAAACAGATTATTAGTGATCATAGCCCGCAATCACCGCTGCGACGTGACAAAAGCCGTAATGACCTGATTGCTAGTGAGCCTCCTTTTGTTAGCTCATCACTAGATTGGCCATTAGCACTGCAACGTGCCGGCGGTAAAAACGAACTGGCGCTTGAAATGCTTAATATGTTGTTACTCAGTGTGCCAGAAACTCTGCGATTACTTGAAGAAGCGACCGCCAGCCAAGATTGCGAACATGTGCTAAGTATTATTCATAAATTTCACGGTGCTTGCTGCTACACTGGCGTACCCAAGCTAAAAACACTTGCTGAAGCACTGGAAACCGCGTTAAAAGGCGATTGTGATTTAAGTTATATTGAGCCAGAGCTTTTTGAGCTGCAAGACGAACTTGAAAACTTGATGACAGATGCCGGCTTAGCCGAAAATTAACGGCAGATCCGCTTGAGTGGTTTACCACTTTTTAAACTGTTGATCTGCCAAGTTACATCTGTATCTTGTTGCACCAAACTCACTTTGGCAATGTCACTAAACATAAAATCACCGGGTACATTGAGCCGCGTTAAATTTTCGGATAATGGTTGCTGACAATAAGGGCCTGTATCACCGTGGATCACTAATACCGGCTTTTTTACTGTGTTTGCAAATTCCGCCAAAGCATCGCGATACACTTTAAAACCATCACACTGTTCTGGCTGAGTTTTACTGCATGCCGGTTGTACTGTTTGATGGGTGTAAATATCTGCCTGAAAAGCAATCACATAACCTTTGGCTGTTGGATTTGCTTGCGCTAACCAATTAAGGTTGTTGGCGTCTCTTGTGTCAGCTTGTTGATAAGCAAGTTGTTTATCACTTTTTAACACCTCTCGACGGCCATTGTGGGTGCCTGCAATATGCAGCGTGATAAACTCTACATCAGCAAGGCGCCAACGCGCATTTTCGTGCATGCTAGGCTGTTGCTGAAAATCAACTAAGGTATTGGCTTTTTCAAGATATTTATCATCAAACATCAAGGTTTTTAAATATACCAGGCGCTCTAATTCATCATAACGAGGAATTAGATTTTTTCGGTCGCAATCAGCCCATTCATTGTCACCGGGGGTGTAAATAAATGGCTGCGTAGTTAAAGAAGTAAGTAACTGTTTATTCTTCTCAAGCAACTCATTTTTACAAGGCTCAGAACCTGATTTCATATCGCCAACATGGATCAAAAAAGCATGCTCAGTCGTTTTTATTTTTTTACCCAAAGCCCCTGTTGGCGCTAAATTCATTTCATCAATTGGAGTATATGGCATATCCCCCATCACCAAAAACGCATTACTGGACAGCGCCCAAGTCAAACCAATTAAACTAAACATCACCATCCCCTGTCACGCAAATAGATCTTAAGCTCTCATAGTAACAAACAAATGAACATTTAAAAGAACGGCTTTTTTCGACTAAGCTTGCTAAAATAACCGCACAGTAATTCTGAATTTGTAAATCATGTCATTTAGTACCACTTATACATTAGATAAACCCTACTTTTACGAATGTTTTGATGAGTCTCTGCCTTACAGCGCACAAGCAAAGCCGAAATATGTTTTTTTAGTCTTATTGGTTAGTTTAGGACTTACAGCTATTTATTGGTTAGAAAAACACTATTTAGGAAATTTCTTGATCATGGCCGCAGTACTTGAATGTGTTGCTTTTTATTATCGCAGGCCTTGGTGGGTAACGCGGCAAATGCTTAGTCGAGCATCAGGCTCTGAGGCAACGTTAACTATTGATGAAAGCGGTTTTAAAAGCGAAAACCCACATAAAAGCTATCAGCTAGCATGGCAAGATATCGATGAAGTAATTTTTACTGTTCGCGGTATTATTTTAAAAAGTCGTCGCGGCATGCAGTACGTTTCAAACAGCGTACTGAGTGATGAGATTATTGAATACATAAAAAAAAGAGCCACTAAATAGTGGCTCTTTCATATCAATTAAATTGATTAAGCATTGCCCGGATTCGGGTTAGACTTTTCAGCTTGAATACGCATGTAAATTTCTTCACGGTGTACCGAAACGTCTTTAGGTGCATTAACACCAATACGTACTTGATTTCCTTTAACACCTAGTACAGTGACAGTTACTTCGTCACCAATCATTAGGGTTTCACCTACTCGACGAGTTAGTATTAGCATTCTCTTGCTCCCGTATTCCAATAAATTAAAAGATTCCGCGTCTGTATATTAAAGAAAATAAGCCTTAATAGTAAGTAAAAACTCTAAATCGATTCATTTTCTGTTAAAAAAACTCTTTATAATGCGCCTATTGCCAATTCTAAGTATGTTTCATCTATTCAAACTAATATTTTAATATCAGATCTTGATACGTGTTTACGTTAATGTATAAAAACAAACTTACTACACTAGGATATGATTTCATACTCACTGCCTCAATGGCGACTTTAGCAACTGAGCAACCAACAGAAATCTCTTTACTGTTAATATAATGGTGGCTGTCATCTAATACTTCAAGTAGTTACTAAAATCTTTTCTGTGCACTATAACGGTAGTCGATATAAGCATAGCCTATTTTTTCAAAGTTATGATTAATCTTAACTATTTGGATGCAGTTATCGAGAAAAAGTTTCAATAAAAATTAGTTTTATCATCGCTGTAAAGAATTTATGGAGATGGTTCAGAGTTTTTTCGTAATTAAGGTAAATCCAGTGGCAATAAAAAATGCGGTAGTGTGTATTTAGTAGGGTATGCCGTTTTAGCCATAAATTTAGGACGTGACTTAGTTGTTAAAGCAGATTTAGAATAAACACTTTAGGAGACTCAATTGAGCCTCCTAAAGTGTTAAATCAACTTTACGTACTGAGCTATTAAGTACGCTCAGTTAACCAAGCGGTTACGCTATCAAGTGCTGCAGTTAAGTTTTGCGGCTCAGAGCCACCAGCTTGCGCCATATCAGGACGACCGCCGCCTTTACCACCAACTTGTGATGCCATGTGATTTACCAGCTCACCGGCTTTCACTTTGCCAGTTAAGTCTTTAGTCACACCAGCAATTAAGCTTACTTTGTCGCCATCAGCAACACCAAGTGCAATAACACCTGAGCCAATCTTGTTTTTAAGGTCATCAACCATGCCGCGTAAGGCTTTTGATTCAGTGCCTTCAACGTTTGCCACAAGTAATTTAACACCGTTAATTTCAACAATTGAATCAATTAATGATGCACCCGCAGCACTGGCTAGCTTGTCGCTTAGCTGTGCTATTTGTTTTTCAAGCCCTTTTGACTTTTCAAGCAAGGCTGTTACTTTTTCAAGTACTGATGCGCTGTCGCCTTTAACAAGAGCCGCTACGTCGTTTAGGTGTTGCTCTTGCTCACTTACATAAGCAATTGCATCAGCACCCGTTACCGCTTCAATACGACGCACACCGGCAGCAATACCGCTCTCAGAAACTATTTTGAATAAACCGATATCACCAGCACGATTTACGTGAGTACCGCCACACAGTTCTATAGAGTAATCACCAATAGTCACTACGCGAACTTCATCATCGTACTTCTCACCAAATAACGCCATTGCGCCTTTTTCTTTGGCGGCATCGATTGCCATCAGCTCAGTATTTAGTGCAAAGTTACGACGGATCTCGTCATTCACAACTCGCTCAATTTCACGTAGTTCAGCTTTCGTGACTGCTTCAAAATGCGAGAAGTCAAAACGTAAACGTTCAGGGTCTACGAGTGAACCTTTTTGCGACACATGATCGCCCAATAACTGACGTAGTGCTTCGTGTAAAATATGCGTCGCTGTATGATTCTTTTTAACACGATCACGGCGCTTATCATCAATGTTAGCGTCAACTTTATCATTCACACCAATACGGCCCATCACTGTTCCGTGATGCGCGAATGCATTACCAAGTTTAGTAGTATTAGTTACTGTAAACTCACCGCCAGCTACCGTTAATGTGCCGGTGTCGCCAACTTGGCCACCAGATTCAGCGTAAAACGGTGTGCGATCTAGTACCACAATGCCTTGTTGGCCATCTTCAAGTACTGATACAGCTTCACCTTGCGCGAACATTTCAATCACAGTGCCACTATAGTGCGTTGCATCATAGCCTTTAAAGTCAGTGTGTTTGTCAGACTTTAATTGCTGGTTATAGTCAGCACCAAATTTACCAGCTTGTTGTGCAGTTTTACGCTGTACAGCCATGCACTCTTGGAAGCCTTGCTCATCAATCGTCATAAAGCGCTCACGCGCTACATCTGCGGTTAAATCGGCAGGGAAACCATAGGTGTCATATAATTTGAATACTAATTCACCTGGGATCACATCGCCAGTTAAATCAGTCAGGCTTTCTTCTAAAATAGCTAAACCACGCTCAAGAGTTTTGCCAAACTGCTCTTCTTCAATGCGCAGTACTTTTTCGATGATTTCTTGCTGTTTTGCAAGCTCTGGATACGCTTGACCCATTTGTTCGATTAGCGCAGCAACTAACTTATAGAAGAACGAACCTTGTGCGCCAAGCTTGTTACCATGGCGAACTGCACGACGAATGATACGACGCAGTACATAACCACGGCCTTCGTTTGATGGCATAACCCCATCAGAAATTAAAAACGCACATGAACGAATATGATCCGCCACTACGCGCAGTGATTTATCATCCATATCTTGTGCATTGGTAACTTCTGCAGCAGCTTTAATTAAGCCTTGGAATAAATCGATTTCGTAGTTTGAATGCACGCCTTGTAAAATTGCAGCAATGCGCTCAAGACCCATACCTGTATCAACAGACTGCTTAGGAAGCGGCTCCATCGTACCGTCACTTTGACGGTTATACTGCATAAATACCAGATTCCAAATTTCAATGAAACGGTCGCCATCTTCTTCAGGTGAGCCAGGAGGTCCGCCCCAAATTTCTTCGCCATGATCATAAAAGATTTCAGAACATGGACCACACGGGCCAGTATCACCCATTGACCAGAAATTATCTGAAGTAGCAATACGAATAATGCGATCTTCAGGCAAACCAATTTCGTTAGCCCAATAACCAAATGCTTCTTCATCATCATGGTAGATAGTAACGAGCAGTTTTTCTTTCGGCAGTTTTACAATGTCAGTCAAAAACTCCCACGCAAACTTAATCGCGTCTTGCTTAAAGTAATCACCAAAGCTGAAGTTACCTAACATTTCGAAAAATGTATGGTGGCGTGCTGTGTAGCCTACATTTTCTAAATCGTTATGCTTACCACCGGCACGCACACAACGTTGTGAGCTAGTTGCGCGGTTATAAGGGCGGCTTTCGGCGCCTAAAAATACATCTTTAAATTGCACCATGCCGGCGTTATTAAATAATAACGTCGCATCGTTACCCGGAATAAGCGAGCTTGATGGAACAATTTGGTGTTGTTTAGAGGCAAAAAAATCTAAAAACTGTTGCCTGATCTGTGCGGTAGTCATGTGCTGCATGTGAACGTCTCACCCATTTTTACTGTGCTTGCATTGCAAAATCTATTTGTTCGTAACTGAACCCTCGATACATTAAGTAGCGCACGCGCTTAGCTTTTTCTTTGTGATCGAAGTCGTCCTGTGAATTTGAATACTTCTTTAAATACGCATCCTGCGCTAACCCAAACCAATCAATTTCGAATGATTCAATCACACTTTCTAACAGTGCTCGGTCAATCCTTTTGCCCATGGCTTCGCTTTGAATACGTTTTAAGCCATGTTTTTTAGCAATGTGGCGACGTACAAAACCTTCAACATAACGCTGCTCATTTATAAAATTGTGCTCTTCACACCAATCTAATAAAGCTTCGATAAATTCAGGCGTCGCCTCTTTTTGCTGTAATTTTTGGGTTAACTCTCGACGCGAATATTCTTGGCGCCCGAGTAACCAAAGTACATAATTTTTTAACTTCTTTTGTAATGCTTCATCCATTTCTTCAGCCATTATGCGTCAAAACGACCGCTTTGATCATTATGCTGCGGCGCAACAGGCTCTGCCTCTGCAGGCGGTACGATCGGCATAAAAATAGCTTGATAAGAAACAAAAAAGCTAATGTAGCAAATTGGCATTAAAACCAACAGCGGCAAGAATGATAAAAACATTGAAAGCATCATCAAGCCTGCAATAATTGCCCCATATACACTCAATGGTGCCATGTTGTGGTAAAACACCATAAATGAACTTTTTAGCACCTCAAAAATACGTTTTTGTTGATTAAAATAAACCAACGGCACCGCATAAGAAAAAGCCGTTAAATACACCGATAACGCAATTAAAAACAGCGCAACATTTGCCATCGAGATGCTATCAATTACTTGCTGCAAGGCAATGTTAGGATCGACATTCGGATTACTCATAATCGCAATCGCTTCGGAAAATAAACCCCCAGCTAGCAAAGCCATCAATACACCGGCCGCCATTTGATAGAGCGCTAAACGTAGCAGCCCCATGCGATTACCCTTGGCGGTAAACGGTTTTAGGATATCGGCCAACATAATTTTGCCGCCTTGCTGTTTGGTGATCACCGCTTGATAAAACCCCGCAGTTAAAAACGGTGTGGCGATGGCTGCTATAATTTGTAAGAAAGGTAAAAATAGCGATAGTAAACCAATAATACCTATAAATAAGTGCATAAAAATAAAGGTAAAAGGCTGAGTTTTAAAAATAAGCCAGCCTGCTTTAAACCATTTCAGCCCTGCATCGGCCTTAAATACTCGTAATTCAATTGACATACTTGCTCTTAAATTAACAACAAAACACGCCGAGTATAACTCGGCGTTGGATGGGATTACATAGACGACAGCTTAAAATTACGGTTTTTTAATCTTCTTTATATCTAACATATGCGCACCATGCTTAATTTTCGTCTCTAGGTATGCTTTATTGCCCGCTAAACCAGCTTTAATGTGTGCATGCGTGCCAACCACTGATTCAACTTCAATACCTGCATCTTTCAAGGCATTAAGCTTTTTAGGATTATTGGTCATCAGCTTTACATGAGCCAACCCCATCGCTTCTAGCATTAATACCGCGTCAGAAAAGTCACGTAAGTCATCAGCAAAGCCCAAATGATTATTTGCTTCATAGGTATTCATACCTTGTGATTGCAATACATAGGCGTCAATTTTATTGTATAAACCAATACCACGCCCTTCTTGGCGTAAATAAAGTAAAATACCACCTTGTTGATGCATCATTTCAATACATTCGTTGAGTTGTTCACCACAATCACACCGTGATGAATGAAATACATCACCGGTTAAACATTCAGAATGCATACGAATAAGCGGCACAGACTGCTCGCTATCAGCACGATTAAACACCAAAGCAACATGCTCTTGGCCATCTTTTAAATCGCTAAATGACACGATTTCTGCGGGTATATCACTGTTTTTGCCAACATTTAGCTGGACTCTAGCTCTTACTTGCGCCACGACAAATCCAAAATTAAAAAGTAATGCGATAATGCAAACGTGATAATATCACAAAAACAAACTGCATTGAAAATAATACAACACCGCAATGAGTAATAACTATATTGAGGCAGTTACTCGCAATTCAAGCATTGCCCTGCGCTAAATCGACAATTCCACCCCACCAAAAACAAAATTCTTACCCGATACTCTAAATCAATGACATGGTTGTACCTATTTGGTATAATTTAATTAAACATAATAATAAGGAACATTATGAAAGCCTCCTCTCTACTACTTTGTCTTACCATCGCCTATTCTGGTTATAGCCACGCCGATGAATCTATACATAGTCAATTTAAAATAGTTTACCAGCAATACCTTAATGCACAGCAACAAGGCAAAGGCGCAGAAGATAAAGCTGAACAAGCCTATTTGCTAGGTAAGCAAATCTATGGAGATAAATCAGATAACACTGCAAATTTAGCCATAAACTATGCTAATGAGCTTCATCAATACCCTGCAGAAAACAAACAAAAACGTTTTACCTTGTTTGAGCAGGCTTACACTATTTTAGCGGCTAATCATCCAGCAAGTAGCATTGAACTCATCGATGCATTGCTTGGTATGGCAACCAATACTGATTCGGTAAATAGAGCCGACGCCCTATACAAACAAGTTATTGAAATCGCTGCAGTCCAAAAAGTCCCAAAATTAGTAGCAGATATGAAACTGGCTGCTGCACAAGGATTAGCGTATGGCTTTCAAGGGAAGAAATACAACCAAGCCAAACGTTACCTACTTGAGGCAGACGAGTTTTACAGCCAAAACTTACCTGAGAACTCAGTAGAGCGGATCAAAGCTGACTTTTTAGTTGCCGCTTTTGCAGAAGGTAAAAGACAATATTCTAAAGCGATTGAGCGTTTAAATCGAGTTGTAAGTGTATTTGATAATGCGCTTAGCTTCGATCATGAAACAGAGCTTAGTGCTCACTCTAAATTAGTTCACCTTTATGAAAAAACAGGTAAAAGTGACGAAGCGACCAAACATTGTTTAGCTATAGCTAAAATGGTGCCGTGGCAAGAAAACCAGCAACAAACCCCACTCTATCGTCAAGAACCTAACTACCCAGATAGTAAAGCAAGGTTTAGGCAAGATGGTTCAGTGCAAATGGAATTTGACGTTAACACCGCTGGCTTTGTAAAAAATATCACCATCATTAAATCTGAAGGTGGTGAAGCATTTGAACAAGAAGCCATTAAAGCAATGGAAAAGTGGCGTTATGCCCCTAAGTTTGAAGATGGAAAAGCAGTGGTTGCAAAAGCTCAAGTGCAGCTAGACTTTAAAATTGGCAGGTAAATACACGTAATTACTAATAACATCAGTGTTTGTAATACTGTTTATAAACACGTTTTAAGCCCAGCATGACTGGGCTATTTTTGTAAGGTATCGAGTATTTTGTCACTGGCATCCTCGATTAAATCAAGTACCTGTTCAAAACCATTTTCGCCACCATAATAAGGGTCGGGGATCTCATCAACACAGGTTCCATAAGCTAAAAATAACGACAGCTTATACTGCAAATGCGCCGGACAAAGTGCAGTTAGATCAGCTAAATTGGCTTTATCTGCAGCGAGGATCAAATCAAAGTACTCAAAGTCATGAGCGTTGACTTGTCGTGAACGTATCCCCTCAAAGCTATAGCCACGTTTAAGTGCCGCCGCTTGCGAGCGTTTATCGGGAGGATTACCAATGTGGTAGCCTGCGGTACCCGCTGAGTCAATTTCAAACTGTGATCCACGTTGTAATGCTTTAGCCTTTAACACCGCCTCCGCAGTCGGTGAGCGGCAAATATTACCTAAACAAACGATCAGTATTTTTTTCATGATTAAATTTCATCCACTAGCATCAACATGCATTCATAAGATACCAATAAAATTAAAACCTGCATACCTAGGTTACTTCCAACCTTGTAACCAGCGCTGTTGATCTTTTAAATCATGCCAATTTATTTCCATCGAACGCTTTGACATCACCGCTTCAATAACACAGCTGATAACAACGCCCTCTTCGTCAAACTCCATTTCCGTAATCATAAAATGCTTTTCTTTATTGACGGGGGAAACTGCCGTCCATTTACTGTTTAATAGTTTTCTGTGGTTAATTTTATTCATATGATTCCTATCTAACATCATTACGTATTAATCATCGTGATACGTAAACACCACCCACTGCGTTTACATTTAACTGAATGAAATGTGATTTTACAGCTAACTAATCACAGCTGCATAGAGGTATAAGTCTGGCTCGACCATCAAGTGGGTTGTCTATTTTCAGGTAGTATTTACCAAGTAGGGTTGGAATTTGCGGTGCTAGTAAGAGGAATTAAATAACCAGTTACATCAGATGACTCAATATGTATTACAAGGTAGAGGTAGGCTTTAATTTATCACTAAAGCCTATATAAGCTAATGCAATTATTAAAATTCGTAACTAATACTCACGCCACCATCAGCGCGTTTTTCATTACTGTTGCTGCCTTCACCGTAGCCTAATTCAAAACGAACGCGCCAACCGCCTTCATTTAAACCACTAAAAAGGTAACTATAACTCACGCCTACACCGTTGGTCGTTTCTGTATCAAACATACCTGATAGCGCACAGCCAAAAATATTACCAAATGTCTCACCAATGTCTTTATCATCAGCATCCGGACACTCACGACCATCATCTTGTGCACCAATGGCGCCAACAACTAAGCCTAAAGCATGCTTTTTATCGCTCGTTAGCGCATGTTCAAACCCGACAGAAAAACCATCATCTAAGCCTATTTTATAGTTAGCATACCAGCGCTGTGTACCTTGTGCTGCTGATAATGATACCTCTGGTATAACAAAGTAAGGGTAGCCGCCACCGATTGAAAAATTAACATCGTTTGCATTAGATGAAAAAGTACAAATCGTTAGCAAAGCACCTAGGCAAAGCTTGTTTAATGTCATTGAAGTTCCTTTTAAGTTTTTTATTATAAAGCGAATGCTACTTTACACATTCTAGAAACAAAAAAGCAACTAAAATTGCTTTAAAATAACATCATCATAATCATCAACGTTTAACGTCACATTAAACTTAGCCGCCACATTATCAAGCTCAGCTTGCTTAATAGCTAATTCATCCATGGTGATAGTGTTATCGTCTAGTTGCCATAATAACCGCGAGCCCGCATAACTATAATGAATTGCTAACAATGCTTGAGGATTCCCCTCTCGCCCCGCCGCTTTTAATTTTGCCATTTTACGGGTGATTTTATTCAATGCTTGTTTGAGATCCCACACATACACCACTTCGGTCATATAATCATGCGTGCGGTATTTATTCAGCGCCCAGCCAATTGTTAGGCTAGTAATAACTACACCAATTAAATTCCAATGAAAATGACTGCCACTTTCATCAGGGAATAACGCGATTAGTAGTTGTGAGATTGCTAAACTGCCAATAGCCAACGCCAAGCCGCAGCCGATAATAACGCGGTTTAAATGCTTACGATAACGAGCTTTATCAATTTGAATAAGTTGCATAACTGCCTAATAAAATAAAAACCAAAATTCACAGCCGCCATTGTAACCAATGCCCATAAGCAAACACGAAACTTTTTAAAAATATTTCACCCCTTTTTAATCTAGCGCACGTTTTAGTGATGAATACCACTTAACTTATCGAGGATTTGCTTATGCAAACAGTAGCTTTACCACACACTAATCATGCTTTAAAAACATCAACGGCCATTGTTGGTGGTGCAGCCATGACCTTTGCGGCATTTGCATTTATGCAGTACTTAATTAGTGGCGAGCAACGCGCGCCAAGCTTTATTGATGACAGCATCATTGTAGAAATATTCCAAGCACCAGAAGATTCTAAAGTGCAGCACAAGCAAACCTTGCCGCCGCCACCTAAAATGCAAACGCCGCCTAAAGTGCCGCCGCGTACACCGCCAAGTACTGATACTAATATAGTAACAACCGCAATAACGCCAGATATAAGTATTGATAAAATAGGTGGCGATATAAAAGCTAACTTACAGCGACCAACCGGTGATGCGACCCCCATAGTACGTATAAATCCTAAATACCCGCCCATTGCCGCACGAGAAGGCATTGAAGGCTGGGTACAATTAAGCTTTAATGTATCTCAAACCGGTGAAGTAATAGATGCACAAGTAACAAACGCAGAACCAAAACGCATTTTCGACCGTGAAGCACTACGGGCAATAAAACGCTGGAAATACCGCCCAAAAGTGATTGATGGCGTAGCACAAATGCAAACGGGGCAAAGCGTACAACTTGATTTTAAGTTAGACCAAACGCAATAAAAGCTCATTAATGGATAAGGTTGCCTATGCTTACAAGCTTAAAGTCATGGTTTATCAGTCAGCCCAGTAACGACTACTTGGCTGACTACGCAAAAAGTGGCGACAATCGCCACTTAACTAAACTCGTTACCTTGTTTGGCAACGATTTGTATCATTACTTAGTCACGCAAAGTAATGAGCAACTCGCCTTTGATATAAGCCAACAAACATGGTTAAAAGTGATGGAAAAACGCCATTATTATCAACCGCAAGACAACCCGAAAGCCTGGTTGTTCCGCCTTGCCCGTAATGCGTTAATCGATGAGTTTCGCAAACAACAGCGTTTTGTAGAATTAGAAGACGATACTGCAATTGCAGCACCTAATACTCAGCAAAGCTTTGATTACGAAGCCTTTAACCACGCTTTAATGCAACTAAGCTTTGTACAACGCGAAGCGCTCAGCTTACAGCAAGAAGGCTTTTCGCTTGAAGACATACAACAGATCACCCAAAGCAATCATGAAACCGTAAAAACGCGGCTACGTTATGCAAAACAAAACTTAAAAACATTATTAGGAGGCTACCATGAACAAGCATAACGAACAGTTTGAGCAGCAACTTAACCAGCATTTTAGTGAGCGTAAAAAACGCCACACACTGACGCCAGAACAACAGGCATTGTTTACGCAAATGCCGAATCAAAAAGCTAATAAAAAGCCGACTCGATTTTTATTACCCCTGCAAATGACTGGCCTCGCCTGCGCTTTAGTGGTGTTGGGCTTTACCATTTTTAACACCACAGATAACAACACAGAACAACAACACACACTTAACAACACCTTTGCCGTAGAGCAAAGCAGTTACCACTTTATAGAAGTACACCAAGTAGATAATGCGGGCAGTTATTCAAGTGAGATCACCAGCCAAAAACAACAACTCGACGATAAACTCGCCGCCGACCTGCGCCTACACCAACAGCGCTATATTGAATACGGGCAATTAGTAAAAGTAGATAACGACTGGTACATCGCCAGCTGTCACAGCGAAGTGCTCATTCAAATAAAAGACTCGCTATTGAATAACTTAAAAACCAAACACGCCGTAGAGGGCAATATCATGAAAGGCGACATGCTCGCCATGGCCCACAACAGCCAAGGCCAGATCATAGCGCTTAAACATGCAGGGGATGGGGTAAAGATGTGCAGGGGATAATTTTTACCACCGAGGGCACAGAGGCGCTGCGCGCTTCACAGAGAAGAGCCTGAAAGATGAAATCTTAGCTTGTGAACTTAATACACTAAACTAGATTTTAGCAAGATAACTTATCAAACTTAGCTATCCCCCATATAGTCTAATGGCAAAGATAGTTCTACAAAATCACGATAATGCTCTTTTTCTATTTTAGTATATCCATCATGAATGTAAATATACTTAACCCAAAGAATTGTAACTTCATCAGGCTTAGAATTATTACGATTAAGCCCTCCTAAAGCTTCCTCTGCTTGTTGAAGCTTTGTCGGAGGCCTCTTTTCACTTCTTCCCATAAAGTTATATAGGCTTGATACTTCACTTAGAAAAACTCCAGAAAATACATTTTTGATGAAGTTGGAAAAAGAAATGAAATACACCTTTTTACTAAACCTGTTTATCCGATAATCAGACTGATATATTTGTGGATCAATTAAGTATGCAAGCTCAGTTGATAAGTGCTCTTTCAAGATATTTCTTTGCAGAAAGTCAGGCAAACTTATATCTCTAATTTCGCCTTTATTATTTTGCTCTGTTCTTTTAAATCGCCCACTTATGATCTCTTCATAAAGCGGAAGATCTTTTTCATAGATACAAAACAAAACCGCTAGCACGAGTACATCAACTTTTTTACCACTCGGTAAATTAGCAATAATGGCTGTAATTCGCTCAGTAATTTGAATTGCAGTCCTTGCTGATACTTGAAAGGCATCTAATACAATAGAAATATTAGCTAAAGCGATTTCAGGTGTCTCTGTACAGGGGAGTAGCTCAATATTTTTACTTTCTAGATACGCAGATTCAAATTTAGTTGTATCGCTATGTACTGAT
Organism: Pseudoalteromonas sp. SG44-8; assembly: GCF_014164125.1. Lineage (NCBI taxonomy): Bacteria > Pseudomonadati > Pseudomonadota > Gammaproteobacteria > Alteromonadales > Pseudoalteromonadaceae > Pseudoalteromonas > Pseudoalteromonas sp. SG44-8. The sequence continues at coordinate 40,833 of NZ_JACJEQ010000014.1, forward strand.
AAAAAATCCTTTAAAACAGGTCGTTTTAAGCTATAGCGACTATTAAAAAATCGGCCTAAATAGACTTTAGCATCAAAGCCTTCACCATAAATTGATTTGATTGTATGTTGGAGTTGCTCAGTATCTGTTGCCACAACAAATACGATGCCTTTAACATCAAATATATGCTTTATAGTTTCGAGCATTTCAACAGCATAACTTGGGCGACAACGATCTAACTCATCGATAAAAACAAAAATAGGTAACTTTTTACCTTCCTGCTGCTCAAATTTACTGACCCAGTATGCTAATTTAGACTTTATGACCTCGATGCTTTTACTTTTCGCTTCATGCTCTTTAATAAGGTTCTGCGCAAGAGCTTTAACTGCGGGTGAAAAAGCTGAGCTATTTTGTTTGCTAGATTCTACATTCTCAGTTTCTCCACCTTCATCATCTGAAAATAATAATGTATTTAACTCATCTAAATTGATACCAGTTATCTTTTTCGTTAAACCTTGCGCAATAGCGGGTGCAACAGCTTTAAATATTGACGCTGCTCTGTTTGGAATAGTAATAGCGAAATTTGCCTGCGCACTAAGCTGCTTAATAATGCCAGCAATAACTGTTAGAAAAGGATCGTCTGAGTAATCTTGCTGCCAAGCATCGATATAAACAACTGGAAAGTTTTTGAGTTCCTGCGACCAACGCTTGAGAAAGTATGTTTTACCTGCGCCCCACTCGGCATTTAAGTTTAATACGTAGTTTCTCTTTTGCTCTTCTTGCGGTCTATTCTCGTCAAAACCTTCTTGAATTAATAATCTTGTGAGAAATGTTGCGTATCGAGCTCTATCTAACTTATCAGCTGGAACGTACTCATCTATTTTACGATTTGATGGTGTACTCCAATCAAAGTCATTTATATCGGCCATCAAATTCCCTCTTAAATATCATTTTTTCATATAGTGCCATACAAAGTTAAGTAAATATAATTCTTAAATAGATCTCATAGAAACGCACTGATTAATGCACTGGATAATGCCAAGAAAAATACCAACCTTACGTTTAACACCCTCCCCCCGTCATCACGCCCTGAAAAGAAGTAATTGATGAGTAATATCGCGCATGGCAGGATTTTGTTCCCGACAAATCCTAAGTACCTACATCCATGTAGGCAATGCGCGATAACGCGAAACTAGGCCATGGGTGAAAAGCGTAGCTTTGAACGAGAGGCCATGAATGGCCGAACTGGGGAGCGTACATGGATGTGAAAGTTGGCCTATCTTCGCCGTTTACGTTCACATCAATTATGCGTTGAAGGATTAAGCGTGATGCTCGGGGCGCCGTGGGGTTCCAAGGGGCGACCGGCGGCAGCCGCCCCTTGGTTGCTGCCAGCAATCTGGCAAAGAACCTTTAATAAGGTTTCTTTAAACAGTTAACGAGTTTGAAAACGACAAGTTAGCAAGCAATGACTAAAAGTTACACGCGCCAGCAAGCTCAGCGCCTACGCTGGTTAGCCCTTACATTGGTGTTAAACCCTTCGTGGCTAAAGCCATCTCCTACTTCCAATATTTAACCTCTGTGTAGCGAAGCGCCTCTGTGCTCTCGGTGGTGATATTCACTTTTTCGCCCTAAAGGGCGACCTACAATTTGAACGCCCCCATTGGTTTTATCGCCGCACTTTAGCCAACCAAACCACGCGCGCCAGCAAGCTTAGCGCCTACGGTGATGAACTTATCACTGGTGTTAAACCCTTCGTGGCTAAAGCCCGCTCCTACTTCCAATATTTAACCTCTGTGTAGCAAAGCGCCTCTGTGCTCTCGGTGGTGATATTCACTTTTTCGCCCTAAAGGGCGACCTACAATTTAAACGTCCCCATTGGTTTTATCGCTGCACTTTAGCCAACCAAACCACGCGCGCCAGCAAGCTTAGCTGCTACGATAGTTAACTCTATCACTGGTGTTAAACCCTTCGTGGCTAAAGCCAGCTCCTACTTCCAATATTTAACCTCTGTGCAGCGAAGCGCCTCTGTGCTCTCGGTGGTGATATTCACTTTTTCGCCCTAAAGGACGACCTACAATTTAAACGCCCCATTGATTTTATCGTTGCACTTTAGCCAACCAAACCTCGCGCGCCAGCAAGCTTAGCGCCTACGGTGGTGAACTTATCACTGGTATTAAACCCTTCGTGGCTAAAGCCAGCTCCTACTTCCAATATTTAACCTCTGTGTAGCGAAGCCCCTCTGTGCTCTCGGTGGTGATATTCACTTTTTCGCCCTAAAGGACGACCTACAATTTAAACGCCCCATTGATTTTATCGTTGCACTTTAGCCAACCAAACCACGCGCGCCAGCAAGCTTAGCGCCTACGGTGATGAACTTATCACTGGTGTTAAACCCTTGGTGGCTAAAGCCAGCTCCTACTTCCAATATTTAACCTCTGTGTAGCGAAGCGCCTCTGTGCTCTCGGTGGTGATATTCACTTTTTCGCCCTAAAGGACGACCTACAATTTAAACGTCCCCATTGGTTTTATCGTTGCACTTTAGCCAACCAAACCACACGCGCAAGCAAGCTCAGCGCCTACGGTGGTGAACTTATCACTGGTGTTAAACCCTTCGTGGCTAAAGCCAGCTCCTACTTCCAATATTTAACCTCTGTGTAGCGAAGCGCCTCTGTGCTCTCGGTGGTGATATTCACTTTTTCGCCCTAAAGGACGACCTAAAATTTAAACGCCCCCATTGGTTTTATCGTTGCACTTTAGCCAACCAAACCACGCGCGCCAGCAAGCTTAGCTGCTACGATAGTTAACTCTATCACTGGTGTTAAACCCTTCGTGGCTAAAGCCAGCTCCTACACAAAGTTTAGCCACCTTATTAGCGCTTGCGCGTCGCCATTACAGCAACCCTAGAAAGTGCTTTAACAGCCATCAGTACAACGCGCAGCGTAATACAGTGTCGCACTTAAAAGTCGCGTAGTGAGGCAAACTAAACTATAGTGAACTTAAGCAGCTACGAAATATCTGGCTCATGCATATATCAACATTAACCATATAGTTACTGTTGCATCCTTCAAGTACTTCTATTGATAAGCGTTAAAACTTTTATATGTAAATCAAAACAACAAACAGCCTAGTTTAAAATAGCGGTTGACCTGTGTGTTGCACATACGTTTATCATGCCATTATTGAATAACGATGGAGTTAAGTTATGTATGTTAAACAGTTAGCTAAAACTATGGGGGTGACCCAAGATACAGTGCGCCATTACACTCGTATAAAGTTACTTAACCCCATTCGCAGCGAAAGCAATGGCTATCAGGTGTATACCGCTGACGATCAACAACGCTTAAAATTTATTATCAGTGCGCGACAACTTGGTTTTTCTATTAAAGATATTCAGCAAATAGTTGCTCAGTCGGAGCAAGGCAATTGCCCTTGCCCACTGACACGAAAATTAATAACTAAACGGCTCGCAGAAACAGAGCAACATTTTCAAGAAACTCTCAAACTAAGAACGCGTATGCAAGCAGCGGTAAGACAGTGGCAAAACTCAAACGATGGTGCTGTAAGTGCCGATATATGTAGTTTAATTGAAACCTTTGTAGATCCCCTTAACGAGCAAGTTAATTCTGAGGAAGCACAATGAGTAATAGCAAAGGCACAGTGCAAAATTTTATGATTGAAGGCGCTAGCTGTGGGAGCTGCGTTGCAAAAATAGAAAAAGCGCTAAAAAGTGTATCTGGTGCGCAGCGTGTTGAAATGAACTTTGCTGATCGCAGTGTGCAGGTTGAAGGCAATGCACCATCAGCAGAGCTGATTGAAGCAGTCGAAAATATTGGCTACAAGGCTAAGCCAATGAATAGCGAGTCGGAGCAAGACGCGCTAGATGAAAAAGCCAAAGCCGATAACGCGCACTATAAAAAGCTAATGCGTAATATGGTATTGGCACTAGGCGTTGGCGCTCCGCTTATGCTGTATGGGCTTATTTTTGATATGAGTGTCACCACCAATACACAGCGCATTGGCTGGTTTATTGTTGGTATAGTCACTTTGGTGGTTATGGCTATTGCGGGTAAACAATTTTACAACGGCGCATGGCAGTCATTTAAAAACCACACCGCCAATATGGATACACTGATTGCGTTGGGCACAGGTACCGCGTGGTTGTATTCTATGGTGGTAGTAATTGCGCCAAGCGTATTACCCGAGGTGGCCAGACATGTTTATTTTGAAGCCTCGGCGATGATCATCGGTTTAATTAGCCTAGGCCTTGCCTTTGAAGTAAAAGCCCGTGGCCGTACATCTGAAGCGATAAAACGCTTAATTGGTTTACAACCAAAAACAGCTCGGGTAGTGCGTGATAACAAAGAGCAAGACATAGCTATTAGTGAGGTACTAAAAAACGAGACTGTGCGTGTACGCCCCGGTGAAAAAATCCCCGTGGATGGTGAAGTCATTGAAGGTAGCAGCTCAGTGGATGAGTCAATGCTCACGGGTGAGCCAATGCCAGTCAACAAAAGTGAGGGCGATACCATTGTTGCAGGCAGCATTAATAAAAGTGGCACGTTGCTATTTAAAGCCACCCATATTGGTAGTGAAACCACACTTGCCAATATTATTAATATGGTTAAACGTGCACAAAATTCTAAACCCTCCATAGGGCGTTTAGCCGATGTAATATCCGGCGTATTTGTTCCTACCGTAATGATCATTGCGGTGCTCGCGGGCCTTGCTTGGCTTAATTTTGGTCCCGAGCCGAGCATTGCTTATGCGGTAGTGGCTGTGACTACGGTGCTTATCATTGCCTGTCCGTGTGCGCTGGGTTTAGCAACCCCTATGTCAATTATGGTTGGGATAGGTAAAGCCGCTGAATCGGGAATACTTATCCGTAATGGAGAAGCGCTGCAAACCACCTCTAAAATAACCACCATGATTTTAGATAAGACCGGCACGATCACCGAAGGTAAACCCACCGTTACCGATATCATTAATTTTAATGACAGCGATAAAGTACACGTCCTTAAGCTTGCTGCCAGTCTTGAAAGCGGCTCTGAGCATCCTTTAGCGCAAGCTATTGTAAGTTATGCTGAAAATGAAGATATCACAGTTGAAAAAGTCAGTGATTTTAACGCTGTCACGGGGCAAGGTGTGACAGGCACATTTGATGGACAAACTTTATTGTTTGGCAATGAAGCGCTTATGAGCCAACACAATATCAGTATTGCAGAGGCAAAAGAGCAAGCAGAGCAATTAGCCAGCGCCGCTAAAACGCCAATGTATTTTGCCATTGATACCCAACTACAAGCCATTATAGCGGTAGCCGATCCGATAAAAGACGATTCAGCAGAGGCCATTAAACGCTTACAAAATAAAGGTATCCATGTTGTTATGCTGACCGGCGATAACCAAGCTACCGCTAAAGCCGTCGCTAACAAAGTCGGTATTAAGGACTTTATTGCCCAAGTAATGCCTGATGACAAAGCCAGTGAAGTAACTAAACGCCAAGCTAAAGGTGAAATAGTCGGTATGACGGGTGATGGTATAAACGATGCGCCGGCACTGGCACAAGCCGATGTTGGGTTTGCTATTGGCACTGGCACCGATGTGGCGATAGAGAGCGCTGATATCACCTTAATGCGTGGTTCATTACAGAGTCTTGGCGATGCCATTGCTGTTAGTAGCGCCACTATAGTCAATATTAAGCAAAATTTATTTGGTGCATTTATTTACAATGTGGCAGGTATTCCAATTGCTGCCGGGCTGTTATATCCATTTTTTGGCATATTACTAAACCCGGTTGTTGCAGGTGCTGCCATGGCGTTGTCATCACTGACTGTGGTCACAAACGCCAATCGCCTGCGCTTTTTTAAACCCAGTAAATCGTAATTTTATAAATAGGAGTAGCATTATGTTGATGATCAATATACTCGGCGCGTTGTTAATTGCGGTTATTATTTACTGGTTTTGGCTATACAAACCTAAACAAGTGCAAAGCAATAATAACAAAATAACGATAGTGGTTAATAACGGCGTTTATTCTCCTGCCCATATTAAAGTGGCAGCTGATAAAAAAGTAACGCTGACGTTTAATCGACAAGACAGTGCCCCATGCGCCGAAACGGTGGTGTTTCCTTCACTCGATATAAGTAAAACGCTCGCTATGGGTGAGAATAACACTGTTGAGCTGCCAGCACTTAAAGTGGGTGAATATGCTTTTCATTGCCAAATGCAAATGTATAAAGGCACGTTATTGGTATCTTGAGGTATAACAAAACTCAAAGAGACCTTGCTTCATGAAGGAATGCAAAGGGTCAAATGCACAGGTCTTGCATCTTACCAAGACCAAATACCAATCTCACGTTTAACACCCTCCCCGTCATCACGCCCTGAAAATAAGTAGTTGATGAGTAATATCGCGCAAGGCAGGATTTTGTTCCCGACAAATCCTAAGTACAGCCATTTAGGCAATGCGCGATAAAGCGTGACTTCGCCATAGGCCAAAAGCGCAGCTATGAACGAGAGACCATGGATAGTCAAACTGGAGAGCGTACATGGATGTGAAAGTTGGCGAAAAAACGGCGCTTACATTCACATCAATTATGCTTTGAAGGAAATAGCGTGATTCCCGTCGCTGGTTAAGCCCAAAGGCAGCAGCGCCCCCCGATTTTGCTGTCGTGCCAGCGCGACAAAACCTTGAATAAGGTTTGTTTAAACAGTTAGCGAGTTTGAAAGCGACAAGTTAGCAAGCAATGACCAAAAGTTACACGCGCCAGCAAGCTTAGCGCCTACGGTGGTGAACTTATCACTGGTGTTAACCCCTTCGTGGCTAAAGCCATCTCCTACTTCCAATATTTAACCTCTGTGTAGCGAAGCCCCTCTGTGCTCTCGGTGGTGATATTCACTTTCTCGCCCTAAAGGGCGATCTAAAATTTAAACGCCCCCATTGGTTTTATCGTTGCACTTTAGCCAACCAAACCTCGCGCGCCAGCAAGCTTGGCGCCTACGCAGGTTAACTTATCACTGCTGTTAAACCCTTCGTGGCTAAAACCATCTCCTACATCCACTATTTAACCTCTGTGCAGCGCGAAGCGCATTTGTGCTTTCGGTGGTAAAATTCACTTTTTCGCCCTAAAGGGCGACCTACTGTTTAAACTGGTAATCTTTTATATAACGATAATCAAATTCAGTGTCGTCTAACACTTGGCAGTGGTCGTTAAAATCATCGCTGAGCATGCCATAGATATCAATTTTTACTGATTGTTCTTCAATATTTTTAGCAAAGCTGGTGAGTAACTGCCTGCCTTTTTTAGCGTCCATATAACAACCAAATTCATAAATACTGTAAAGCCTTGCAAAGGTATCGCCGCCCTCTTCTGCTTGCGTGATAAGTGCGTCACCTGTTTTACTATCGAGTATTTTTCCTAGTATAAATTGAGCGCGCGGGTTGCTTTTTTGCTCTGCTAAATAACGCAGTATTAATTGCGCTTGATAGCTATCTTGCGGGTAATTACCTAAGTAGCGCCCTTGAACATCAAACTGCCTACCTGAATAGTAAGCAAAAGCATAAGTAAGTGCTTTATGCTGGCTTATTGCAGCAAGCGCTTCATCACTGGTATCAATATGCTTATCGCGAAACTCGGCTGCGCGCGCTGCTTGCTGATTTTTTTCATTTTCCATGTACTGTACCTCTTGAAAAATGAGCACCGCAATGGCAACAATATAACCAACCACAAAAGTCAGCACTAGCAACAAAGGTAAAACAACAAACCACCTGTTTTTTAACTTTTTTTGTTGTAGATAATCAGGGCACGCAAAATAAGCATCAAATGCTTTATAGTCATGCATTGAGATGTTGATACGTGATAGATAGGCAGCGCTCCAGGCGCCGAGTACATAAACGCCAATCAAAATAACGGACAGCACATTGCCGCCGACCACTATTTGAAAATCCCATGCGAGTAAAACAATACACGCATGAGACACAAAACCTATTACAGAGAATAATCGTTCATAGCCACGACCATGAAACCTAACAGCTAAACCTATTAACGCGCCGCTGAGCCATAGCATAACAGCCCCTGCTGCTGGCTTTAATTCATAAATAAATACCCACAGCACTAAAATGGGTATACACCAAAAGACTGTGCCTAATGCGGCTGCCAATGCATTTTGTTTTGTTATTTTTTCGATTACATTGTTTTGAAAGTTGCTCTGAGCTGACACGGTAAATCCCTATACGATTGTAAAAATTGTTAATATATTCTATTTCTAACTTCAATACATCCCCAGTACAACGCAAAGCATAAGTAGCAACTTACTGAACCCCTCTATACTCCCTCCTATCTCATTTTTTCTGTTACTAATCGCACTTTAGTAAATGTTAATAACAATTAAACTATTAACACGCTACTCTATTTACATCGTGTTTAAAAAATTGGAGTCATCATGAAGACGTCTTTTTACACCAGTTTAGCTATTGCTATGGTCAGTTTATCTACCTTGCAGGCGTGTGCGCAGCAAGCGGAACAAGAAATCCCTGTCGCTAAAAGCGCTGATAAGTATCAGCTTGAATTAGTTGCTCAAGGGGTAAATATTCCTTGGGGAATGGCGTGGCTTAACGAGCAAGATTTATTAGTAACAGACCGCTCTGGTGAGCTTAGGCTAATTCGTAATGGCAAACTGCTAGAACAAAAAATTGCAGGGCTGCCTAACATGCATGCGGAAGGTCAAGGCGGCTTATTAGATATCGAGCTTGATCCTAACTTTAAAGACAATGGCTGGATCTACTTTTCTTACTCAGGTTATGAAGGTGATGAAGAAGGCTACAATACATCCATTATGCGTGCGCGCTTAAAAGATATGGCACTAGTCGACTCGCAGCTGCTGTTCGACGGCACGCCAAACACCACAACCAGCAAACATTACGGCTCGCGTATTGAATTTGATAAAGACGGTTACTTGTACTTTTCGATTGGTGACCGCGGCGCGCGTGATGTTCACCCACAAAGCTTAGAGTATGATGCAGGAAAAATTCACCGCATTAATGCTGATGGCACAATCCCTAAGTCAAACCCGTTTGTTAATCAGCCAAACGCACGTAAGAGTATTTACTCTTATGGCCACAGAAACCCACAAGGCATGGCTATGCATCCAGAAACGGGGGCAATTTGGAGTCATGAACACGGCCCTCGTGGTGGTGATGAAATCAATATTATTAAAGCAGGCGCTAACTACGGTTGGCCAGAAGTAACTCACGGCATTAATTATAATGGCAGTAAAATTACTGATCAAACAAGCCGCGAAAGTATGCAACAACCCGATTGGGTATGGGTGCCGTCTATCGCGCCTTCCGGGATGGAGTTTGTTACAAGTAGCAAATACCCGCAGTGGCAAGGTCATGTACTTGTTGGTGCAATGAAGTTTGCTCACTTAGTATTAGTAGAGCTTGATGGCGATAAAGTAACAGGTCACAGCAAGCTATTTGAAGGTGTTGGCCGCGTGCGCAGCATTGCAACCCACCCTAATGGCGATTTATATCTGGGTATTGATGGTATGGGAATTTACCGCATCGTGCCTAATGGTAAAATCTAACGCGTAATACAAGCAATGTGATAAAGCCCTCTAAATTAAGGGCTTTTTGCATTTTCAGGTGGTTTGGGTGTATTTCTGCGGCCCTGTACCGCCATCAACTTGACTGCCTAAGCTATTGGCATTGTCTAAACTGTATGGGTATAACTGGATATCGTTAAAGATGTTAGCGCTATTGTCGCGATACTGATCAGTTGCTGATACGCCAGTATACACATTTCCTGACGCGCTAAAGTAGCCTGAGCCTTGGTTCCAATGTGGTTTTGCACTGTTTTCAAAGTAATTATTTTCTACTAATACTTCAGCGCCATTACCTGCACTAATTGCAAAATAAGTAATGTTTTTCCAATAGTTATTAAACATATGAACGCGTGAATTGTAGCCGTCTACTTTAGGGTTGCGCCCTGCCGCTGTATCCCAAAAGTTATGATGTGCCGTTATTTGAGAGTTTTTGAATAAATGAGTGTACCAATATTTGTTAGCACACACTTACGTATTATAACCATAAAAACGGTTCCAGCTTAAAGTGACATTTTGGCTATTGCCAATATCAATATAACCGTCACTAATTTTATTAAACGCCATATGATCAATCCAGATGTAGCTACTGTCATCAACAGAAATAGCATCCCCCGCTTCAACTAATGCAGGGTTAATATCTTCAAGTAAAATATTACGTATGATGATATTACGATCATTACTGATCACTAAGCTTGCGCCGATAATTTTTGAGTTTTTCCCCAATCCTTCAAGGGTTTTATTTGAGCGAACACGAAGACGAGAGTCATTACGTGTAACGTTAACCGTGTTGTTGGAGCTGCTACCTAATTCACTACAACTTTGGTTACCAACCGGTAGCGATACCAGGTTTTACCGTAATCGCCCCATGTGCCACAATCAAGAGGACACGCTGCAACAGTTCGGTTTGCCGTATGGCAGTTAATCGTTGTATTGTTAGGAACTTGAATAACCGCAGTTGATGTTGAGTTTAATGCGGCTGTTAACGCACTACAGCTAGTAACAATAGTAGGAGATACATTACCGCCGCCGGTGGTAGTTGCAAGGCCATCATTACCCGGTTGTGCTGCAAAACCAATTAAACCAGCTGTTGTTTGACCGCCACCACTACTGCTACCACAACTACCTGAAACAGGGTTGATATACCAGCGCTGTGAACTGCCACCCGCATCATCTTTTTGATACACATTGGCACCGTTTTGCGAACCCGCCACAGTTAATGACTTTTGCGTAAGTTTATTTACAATATTAAAACCACCCGATGAAGACACCTTCAGCTGCCAGCGTTGATTATCCCCTTGCCAATCGTCATACACCACAATATTAGCGCCATTAGACTGTGACGAATTGAGTACATCAAGTACTTGGTTATTATGCTGCAAACGAATAGCCCTGTAACCATCACTGCCCTTAGTGAAAGCAAACTTCTGGTTTGCACTACCCTAATATTGATAGCTAATTACATCCGTTGCGCCACTAGTATCAGTCGTATTTACACCTAATGCCAAGCCAGAACCACGGTTAATTAAAGAGTAAACCCCACCAGAGGTGGACATGGTTGTACAATTTTATGCCAATGTAGCAAAGCTACAAGTAGATAAAAGAAGTAACAATAGACTCTTGTGCCGTTGTATCAGTGTTGTCATAACGCTCATTCTTTTGCTCCAATTTATGCCATTCCTTGAATGGTGTTGTGTAAAATGCAAATCCTGCACTTAGGTACAAACGGTTAATAATTATTGTTTGCGCACTTACATTAGGGTCATTTATACTACAAATGAAGCCAATTGTTAAATTAAAGTAAACCAGCATTATTTCGATGTGAGCTTTTTTATAGCTTAAGAACTAAATTAGTATTGAAATTAGCTAATTTTAGGGTGGAATTAATATATCAGCCACTTATACAGCTTTCTTATTGTGTAATAGTATGACAAAAATTTAGCGCAATACGACTACACTAAAAACAAATCACAAAGTCGCTTTTTTACAATTCTTTTTATTTATCCGTCAATAAACTAGCTAGCAATTATTTATCGATTTGGAACTATTATGAAAAGAGCGAATTACTTTAATATCGAACCCGAGTTAATGACCTACTTGATTGATCAAGAAACACTGATCAAACAGAAAGTCGAGGCTACCTTTGGAGTGACAATTTGGGAGCTGCTAAAACTAAGAGCGTCACAGTTAAACCAATGCGCGTATTGTTTAGCCATGCATAGCAAACAAGCACTGGAGTATGGTGAGAGCATTAACCGCATTATTGCCCTCAATGCGTGGCAAGACACGCCACTTTATAACGATAAAGAACGTGCTGCATTAGCGCTTTGCGAGAAGTTAACCTTGTCACAGAACATTGATGATGACTTTTACCAAACACTTTCAGCATTATTTGATCAACCAAGTTTAGTTACCCTCACCGTAGCAATTAATGCTATAAATAGTTGGAATCGTATAGTCAAAATGTTTAAACCGACAGTCGAGTTTAATGAACGATAAACTATTTACAGCCCAACGGGCGATATCGCTGATTATGTACAAGCAGTTTGGTTTGCAAGCGCCCAATATTCAGGGGAGAGTTGGCTCCCCTACGATGGCGCAAAAGGCGTTATATTTTTACTATCTGGGCGTCTTAATTTAGCTGGAAAACCATTAAATTCCCCCTATTTCATGCAAACCATATCAACACAGTCAGAAAAAGTAACGTTTACTGCTGGCTCCGTCTTTTGTGGGATCCGGTTTAAACCCGCTGGACTTGCCCATTTACAAAAGGTAAATCATTCGCTTGTGGCGCCTGCAACCTTAGCAGGTTTAGCACAGGCGCTTGACCAATATGCTAACTTAGATTCGTTTATTGATTTGTTGTCGGCGCACCTCAATGCACCAAAAATACACCATCAGGCTATTGAGCACACACAAAAACTGATCCATAAAATAATCAATCTTACCCCACTAAGTACTGCTTACGAGCACACCCCTAAAGGTAAGCGGCAATTAGAGCGCTACGTTAAAAACACCTGTGGCATCACTGCCAAACACCTAGCACGTATTTACAGAGTCAGGCAAGTCAGACAACTTATAAAAGCAAACCCACAGCTAAGCTTGGCACAACTCGCCCTTGAGTGCGGGTTTTCCGATCAATCTCACCTAAACAATGAGTTCAACGCTATTTTACAAATACCCCCTGCCAAATATAAAAAGTTAATCCATCAATAGCTGCTGTTTTATTGCTGCACTATAACTAAAAAGCCTGCAAATTTGCAGGCTTTTCGCTGACTAGCTAACTTTACTCTCGCAAGCTCGCTAACTCTTTACAACACAATAATGCTCGTAACTAGGTAAGCAACAAACGTTAAGCCACCCGCGAATAATGCATACGGCATTTGCGTTTTAACATGAGTAAGTAAGTCACAGCCTGAGGCAATTGCCGACACCGCACTGGTATCTGATATTGGCGAGCAATGATCGCCAAATACGCCGCCCCCTAAAATTGCCGCAATCACTAATGACGGCGGTAAACCAAGCGCTTGAATTAATGGCACACCAATCGGGATAAGTATTGCAAATGTACCCCATGAGGTGCCTGTTGTGAAAGAGATCACCGCACCGGTTACAAACAACACTGGTACGACTAAGTAAATAGGTAAGTAATCACCCACTAAGCCCGCAACAAAAGTGCCAGTACCTAAATCTTTTAAACTGGCGCCGAGAGTCAATGATAGTAATACAATCGCGACTAAGGGTAATAACTCACCCATGCCTTTAAAGCCAATATCAACCAGTTTATGGTGAGTAAATTGACGAGAGCTTACCATTAATAAGTAGGCGACAACGCAAGCTAAAATAGTTGCATACAATACCGACTTAGAGCCACTGCCGCTGGCAATATCACCATTACCTGACCAATACATAAAGCCGACCATGCTACCTATTAAAGTAAGTAAAGGAACCAGCATATAACGTGCTTTAGTGCCTGTTACTTCTTCTTGCAGCTCTGTTTTTTGGTGATCTAATTGCTCTTCAGCCTTTTTAAGCGGGCCGTGTACTTTATCAAACGAGATAGTGTAAAACACAATGAGTAAGGTGATGATGGCGTAAAAGTTATAGCCTATGCTGCCCCATAACACCGAGACTGCCGACTCTGACAGTTCATAATTACCAAGCAAGCCAAGTATGTATGCCCCCCAACCATTAAGTAAAATCAAAATACACACAGGAGCACTGGTACTATCAATAATGTACGCTAAGCGAGCACGGCTCATTTTAAATTTATCGAATAAACCCCGCGATAAAATACCCGCAGTCAGTACACTTAAGTTAGATTCTATAAACACCGCAATGCCTGAAAACATGGTTAAATAACCTACTTGGCGTTTGCTCTTTGCCACACCTTTGTTCATCAACACATTTACTGTTGCAGCCACACCGCCCGATTCGCGTATGTAAGCAAGTAATGCACCGATTAAGATACTAAAAATTAGGATACGACTATTACCTGGCGAACTTGCTACGCTCACCACGCGCTCTATGGTATTTATAAATGTATTAAAAAGTGTATTACCGTTACCTTGCAAGGCCAGCAAAAACTCTGAAGAAGCAACAGCGACAAGTAGCGCCATAATGACTTCTTTGCGCCAAAATACGATCAAAATCGCAATTAGTGGCGGTAAAATTGAATACCAAGACATACTGTAACCTTTTTTGTGGTGAGTCTATGACTCACTCTAATTATTATCAGGCCTTTGTTATAAAGGCTGGAACAAACTCATTAGCTTAATCTGTTCGTCAATAAACACAACTTAAATCGATTAGCGATAAGCTGAACACTGCCATTTAGATCAATGCTTATTTAATATTGCTTCATAAATTAGCGAAACAATTGAGCCATATTTACCGGTTTCAAACTTTCTCCCCATAAATTCATAATCTGTTTCATTCCCTTCAATCGGGGTATGGCGAGCATTGGTAAGCAAAATTATCGCCAAGTCATAAGCGGGATCAATCACAGTAACCGTGCCCGTCCAGCCAGTGTGACCATACGCTTGTGGGCTCGCGTACGGGCCAAAATGCCATTGTAAAGCACCGTTACCGGCACGACGCCAACCTAAACCATAACTTTCATCGCTGGCTTGCGGGGCAATGAATTGCTCTAATACTTGCGGGGTAAATATTTGCTTATCACCATAGCCACCGCGATTCAGCAATAACTGCGCAAGCACAGCTAAGTCTTGACCTGTACTAAAAAGTCCTGCGTGACCTGCGACCCCACCTAAGGCATAAAATGCTTTTTCGTCATGAACTTGTCCTTGTAAAACGTCGGTACGAACATTATCAAAGCTGATCCGTCCGTCACGAGTGTTTCCCATTAACTCAGTGGCAGCTATTTGGTTTTTTATAAAGCCCTTTTGCAATGGATTATAAACGGTGTGGGTTAAACCAAGCGGTTGATAAATTTGCCCTTCAACATAATTATCCAGCGACTGCCCGGAAAGTCGCTCCACTAATACACCGAGTAACATGTAATCAATATCTGAATATAAATGTTTAACGCTACGACCCGCAACAAATGGCACGCCTGTCAGTAATAAGTTTTTAGTACGTAAGCTATTTTGTGAAAAGAATCGCTCACCAAACTTATTATCTTTACGATGAAAATCAACTACCGCTGGATAACCTGCACTGTGGGTCAGTAAATCTTTGACTAACCGCTGCTCACGGCCCGCCCCACGAAACTCAGGTAAGTAATAAAATAGCGGTTTTTCTACATCAACTTTACCTTCACTGGCTAATTTCATTAACGCTAAATTTGTGGCAAACATTTTTGAATTAGAGGCAATATCAAATAATGTATCGCTTTTCATCTGCTGTGGCTGCTCTAATAATGAGCCATCAGCAAGGTATTTTTTAGCATCTCCATAGTGGCTTAATTTAATTAACTTACCATCTTTGATCACTGCCAGTACGGCACCGGGAAATCCTGCCGCGACTTCTTCGTTGATCAATTTATCCACGTTATTAAACTGCACTGACTTTACGGGCTTAGTTACTAAAGTTGGGTAAGAAAAACGTAATGTTAAATTAGCCCCTTCAGGCTGCACATTTTCAACCTTGAACGTATTTGTGCCGTTGTGAGTCCGTTTAGATAAGCTGTATTTGTAGCTATTATTTGCCATAAGTGGCTGAGCAATATTTATTTTTTCACCATTGATAAAAATATCCGCGCTCGTTGCGGTGTTATTTTCAATGATAATTTCGCCTCGGCCTTTATAAGCTTTAAATGTACCACGGTCATTAACCAGTGCCCGAGAACTTGGATTAGGATTTGGTACCTGCAGCACAACCTGCGCATTTGCTAAAGGCTTAATAATCGGTTCTGGGGCAAGTTGCTGTTGTTGATATTGCAACATTAACTTAGCTGCTTTTTTCGGAAAGTACTTCTCCATCAAAGCAAACAATACCGCAGCGCTGCGCGCATCTGCATTACCGCTTACATGCCAAGGTAAAAAGTGCATTTGAAAGGCACTTAATGTATCAAGGGTTTGTGGATCAAGTTGATTAGTCACGTGTACATCATAACCATAACCACGTAACGCTTTTTGCATTAAACTAATGGATGGTTTAACTAAACTAAATTGCTGCCAATATTTATCAACCGTGTCACTGTCATACCATGCACCAATACCAGCTTGGTACAATTGATACCATGGAAAGCGCGGACCTGGATCGTTTTTTCGTGTAGGCGCTATATCAGAGTGGCCTACAACTTGAGTTGGGCCAATATCAGGGTTACGGGCTAAAATACCTTTACTGAGCTCAATCAATAACGCTATTTGTTTAGGGTCAAAATCGGGGAAAATACACAGTTTTGAGGCGTCATTTTCCATTTGCTCATCAGGTTTAACTTCGGGATAGTGACAGCTTGGTACGTTAACAATTTCGATACCAATTGATTGATCATTTAAATCTTCACGGCCTTGCCAAAAGCTTGTCCCGGCATGCCACGCCCTATCATGTTCATCAACTAGTTGAATTACTTTTAATTCATCCTCAGGGTAGCTAGGATCATTTAACTCTGGTAATAAATAATGAGCACTTAAACCACCTTCATCGACTAAAGCACGCATCGATTTTTCAAAATCAATAGCGGTGTAATGCATGACTAAAAACTTAACACGATGACTGTAATTGGCAGATTGTGTAAACTCGTAAGGTGTTGAAGCGCAACTAGTCAAAAGTGCGGCAGTTGTAACTAAACAAAGTTTTTTAAACCAAGATAAAAACGTCATAGCCTTCTCATTGCTGATCAAAGTAAATAAGCGCAATCCCAAAACCACGATTAGCGGTATGTGCTTTTAGTAAACAATACATTAAATAAACCCAGTTCTCATATTGTTATTATAGTTTGGACAACTCGATTTGAGTTGTATAAACCAAACCCTATCACAGTAAAATGATTTGTAAATAATTTATTTCAACAAGTAAATTAAATAAAGATATTTTATCCCACCATAAAAACAGTGCCCAAGCGACTAGCAAATAAATCTGTTAGTTCGTGCTATTGGTGTTGTAAAATTAGATAATTAAAACTATATTATTCCAATTATTCTTAAACAATATTCCAAAACTTAATTGCGGCTATTGGGAATAATTTATTTTTTGTACGCCTAGGAACAAGAGTAAAAACAAAGATGGTTACATTTGAACCTAGAATAAGTACAAATTTATTTCGATTAATGCTATAAATACGCCAAATATAAAAATAAGCGGGTAGTATGTCTACATTTGTAAAAATTAAAGCCTTACGTCAGTCCCTATCGAGCAGCGAAGCTAAGCTAGCCGACTTCACATTGAACTCAGCTAATGCTATTCGTAATCTTTCGTCTGTAGAGCTGGCTAAAGTTGTCGGCGTGAGCCAGTCAAGCGTTGTAAAATTTTCGCAAAAACTGGGCTACAAAGGCTTTCCAGCATTTAAGCTGGCTGTCATTGATGCACTCAATGATGAAACATCAGAACCAAAACTGCATGGTAAAATCACCTTAAGTGATTCACTAGAGCAAATAGCAGAAAAGCTACTCAGTAGTAAACTTGCTGTGCTTACTGAAACAAAAAACCTCAATGAAGCGCTAGCCATTGAACAAGCTGTTAGCTTGTTAAAATCAGCTAAACGAATTTTAATTTGTGGCTTAGGGGGCTCAGCTCTGGTGGCTAAAGACTTTTCCTATAAGTTGCAAAAGTTAGGCATGCCTGCAATAGCTGAACCTGATGGTCATGCGCAACTCGCCTATGTATCAACCTTTGCAAAAGGCGACTTAGTTATTGCGATCAGTGAATCGGGTGTTACCAGAGAAATCGCTGAAGTGGTAAAGCAGGCTAAGAAAAACGACAGTTACGTGATCTCTGTCACTAAATTTGGTAGTAACCCTGTTGCTGATCAAGCCAATGTTAGGCTTTACTCTGTGGCAGAAGAAGAGTCAGTCCGTTTATCATCGATACTTGCCCGTACTGCGCAAGACTTTGTTATTGATATTCTATTTATCGCTTTAACGCAATCGAGTCGTCAAGGTCGTAAATTACTAGAGCATTCAAATGACGTTGTTGGTGAATTTAGAAATCACTAACCAACGACATCCTAAAGAATTAAGGCCACTATTGTGGCCTTTCTTATTATAAAAACCACTTTAACAACAGCCGTGCAATAATAACCTATCTCTCGTTTGCTAATTTATAAATTATTTCTTTATTCCATGCCAACCAAAATTTTTTAGTTCATAAACAATAATTATTATTGTAACTCCAACAGTATTGTTCCAACTCAATAAAAAATCCTCCTTCTTTAGAATGAAAAACACAAAAACATGTCATTTCAATATATTAAATATGATTAACTGCGCTAAAAATCGCGAAAACACTCCCCCAGCCTTACGCTTATATTGACAAAAAATATAACGAAACCAGTTTTTATATATTTTATTTATAGATGCAACACAAATAAGGAAGATTTTATTCTTGACCATTAATGGCAACGCATGTTTAATGGAATAGCAACAATAGATCAAAGTTTATAACTCTGTTTGGGGAATCAACAAAGTTCAGAGCTATAAGTTAATTATAATAAGGACGGGAAAAACAATGAAAAAACAGGTACCAACCTTCACTATAAGCTCGTTAGCGCAGGCCACACATCGCGCTCTGCGAGTGCCAAAAACTGCAATAACCACCGCTATAATAGCTGCCTCGCTAGCAAGCGCTCCTGCATTCGCGAATTTAAACGGTAGTATCAAAGGTAAAGTGATTACAGATCAAACAAACCAATCGCTAGCGGGTATCACTGTCACAGCTCGTAGTAACGTCATGCCAAAAGCACGTACCGTAACAACTAAAGAAGACGGCTCATATGATTTACCGCAGCTAAAGCCTGGCACTTACGAGCTGACTTTTGAAGACAGTAACGGCGTTACACAAACGATGCTTGTAGATGTACTGCTAGAACAAACTTCAAATGCAAATGTTGTACTTGGCGGTAAAAAAGATAATGTTGAAGTAATTACTGTGACAGGCAGTAAACTATTTCGCCAAGGTAACTCATCACTGAGTAACTCATTAGGTAAAAAAGCAATTGAAGGTGTACCTGTTGGCCAAGATTACCGCGACTTACTTAAACTCGTTCCTGGTATTGAGCTTTCACAAAACTCAACACTAGGTCCATCAGCCGGTGGATCAGGTGTTGATAACTCATATGGTTTTGATGGTGTAGATGTTTCTTTACCTATGTTTGGTAACTTAGCTTCAGCACCATCAACTCATGACGTTGAATTTGTTACCATGGACAGAGGTGGTGCAAAAGCGGTTGGCTTTAATCGTTCTGGTGGATTTTCAATTAATACCGTATCAAAATCTGGTACTGAAGATTTCCACGGTAATGTTGAGTACAAAGTACAACCAAAAACCTTTGTCGCTACACCAACCGGATCTGAAAACTATGAACTTGATAAGAGTTGGTTAACTGCAAGTTTAAGTGGCCCACTGATTGAAGATACATTGTATTTTTATACTTCATATTATCGCCCCGAAGTAACGCGAGAAAATAAAGATACTGCCTATGGTCCTGCAAAAGATTATGAAAGTATCCGTGACGAATTTTTTGGTAAATTAACCTGGGCTCCGACCGATGATATTCTACTAAATATTTCACAGCGCTCATCAGAAGAAACTCTCGAAGGTGGCTCAATCGGCGCTTATGAAACAGATAGCGTATCTGTTGGCGCACAAACAAATTATGATATTTTCACATTAGATGGTTCATGGATTTTAGGCTCAGCAACCACACTGTCATTCCAATATAGTAAATTTGAAAATGAAAGTGGTTCAAAACCTGATACAGAGCTAAGCGTTATACCTTCATTGTCCGGCCAGTTAGATCTTAGTAATTTAGATCAAATGGGTTACTTCTCAGTACCTAGCATGTTAGAGGACGATGCAAACTACACGCCAGCGCAAATTGCTGCGTACAACGCTGGCGCAAATTCGCTTATAAACCAATATGGTTATACTGAAGATGGCCAAATCAAAGGTGGTGGTGGTATTGGTGCATTTAATCAATATGATAACCAAGATTTCTTCCGTGATTCATTGGAGATCAACTTAGATCACGAGTTTGATTGGGGTGATAGTTATCACACATTACATATTGGTGCTGAGTGGAAAAAAGGGAAAGAAGAACTTTCACGCTTTTCGAATGGTTGGGGAAGCATTTCATATGTTGGCGGTCTAGATGAAAGCTTGGCTGAAGGCAGTACTGCACCAGTTTACTATCGCGCCTACGTGCAGCAAATGAGTTTAGTTGGCGATAGTTCAGAGGCTGTATCAACCATTATATCTGAAACTAAAACCATTAACTTCGAAATCAACGATAGCATTGAATATGGCAATTGGACCTATAACGTAGGTGTATTAATAAGCCAAGATACCCTATATGGTCAAGGTTTACGTGAAAAATCAGGCACTATCTCTGGATATGAATTAGCGCCGGGAAATAAATACGAAATGCACCAAACGGATTGGTCAGATATGATCCAACCTCGTTTAGGGGCTACGTGGAACTATGCTGAAGAAGATTCTGTATTTGCAAACTTTTCAATCTATAACCCTGAAGCTAGCTCACTGGCACGTGCGGCATCGTGGGATCGTAATACCCGTGCAGAAATTGAAGTGGAATTTGACGAAGCTGGTAACGCATTTTACGCAGAACCACGTCAAGGCTCATCGGGTAAAGTATTTGATGATAATTTAACGCCTCGTCGAATCACAGAATTTACTTTAGGTACTACTAAGTATGTTGGCAGTGATTTAGTGCTACGTGCTCATGTTCGCCACCGTAAAGGTAATCATTTTTGGGAAGATATGCCCAATGATGCACGCCTGACTGATTACTCTGGCGTTGATGCTGAAGGTGTACCACAACACATTGCAGATAAAGGCTTATATGTAGCTAACTTAGCTGATATTCGTGACGAAATTGGTGGTTCATCTTATGTAATTGCAGAGGTTGATGGCGGCGAAACAAAATACTGGGAAGCGAGTATTGAAGCCGAATACTTGGGTGAGAATAGCTATGTAAACGCTTCATATGTGTGGAGTCACTACTATGGTAACTTTGACCAAGATAACACTACAGCAACCAATGATGCGAATACCTTTGTCGGGTCATCAAACTATGGTGATGGTCGCGGTCGTTATCCGTGGGATTATCGTTATGGCACACTCTCAGGTGATAAACCTCACCTGTTAAAAGTATACGGTTACTATACGGTTCCTTGGCAAGCAAATGTTGGTGCCTATTTCGTATTTCAATCAGGTAAACCATGGGAAGCTTGGGATGGGTCTATCTATGGTTATTCAAGTGGTACTAGCCGTTATAGCGAGCCTGCAGGTAGCCGCCGAAGTGCTAGTCATTGGCAACTAGACTTAAACTATACGCAAGACTTTAAAGTTGCTGGTGACTTTGACATGCAGTTCCGCGCGGATTTATTCAACGTATTTAACCGCCAAACAGGTTACAATAATAACCCATATGTAACTTCTGAAACATTTGGTGAAGCTCGTAATTACTATGACTCTCGAAGATTACAGCTATCGTTTAACTTTAAGTTTTAATCTTATGGATTAAAGTAAGCGCTCAATGGGCGCTTATTTCCCCATCCATGGTAAGGCCACAATTGTGGCCTTTTTTATTGCCAAAATACGTGTATTACTGCATAAATCGCTGTTCGTCGCTAATTTCACATTGTGCTATTTCTATTGGTTGATTACTTCTATCAACCAGCCAACATTCGTCATAAATAGAGCAATAGCACAGCTCGATTGCAATCTGTTCATCCATTTTAAGAATTTCTGTTAAATAAGCCTTATCTTTTATGGAAACCGCACTAAAATTCGCTTGACTTGGTAGAATACGTGTACCGATATGTGATTGAACTAAGTTCGTTGCAGCTATAAAATCAGACCATTTCTTAATGGGCTTCTCATTATAGATTACTTTGACATATTTAATAATTGCCGGACCTGTGCCGTTATTCATTATACCGTAACTAAATAGCTCATCCTTAGGTGAAAAACTCCTATACAACTCAACTCTCGGCCAAACCGAAGCCCTTGCATAAGAGCGATCAATCATCGTTGAGTAAATACCTATTATTGTTGTAACAACGCTTATCAATAACGCTGAAAAAGCAACTATCATTTCCGGCTTTTTATACCAAATGTCTTTTTTCATTATTATTCCTTTAAATTTTATTTATAGAACATACAGTTGAACTTTTCTAAGCGCAATAAAAAAACGCAGCCTAAGCTGCGTTTTAAAGGTTTATAAATGAAAATAGTCTTATTGATATAACAAATATGCTGCGCGTTGCTGTTTAAAGCGAGCTAGATCTTGTTGCCAGCTTTGTTTGATTTGCTGCTCTGTTTGGCCGGCTTCGATAGCTAAGCGCAGCTTATCAGTGCCTGCAAGTTTATCCATAAAGCCAGCACGTTCAAAGAACGTTTGCTCGTTTTGCGTAAAAGTTTTGTAGGCTGTAATAAATAAACTTAAATCTAGTCCTTTGATTGTACTGTCGCGTAAATCAAGACCTTGCACCTCTATCCCTTTAAATTTAGGGTTCATTGATGCTCCCTCAATAGCGCGCGGAGTAAAACTAAACTCCCCTAACGCAATCGGTGAATAACCTATCACTTGAAATGGAAAGTCTGTACCACGGCCAATTGTAATTGGTGTTGCTTCAAAAAAGCATAATGATGGATACAACGCAATTGACTGATCATTTGGTAAATTAGGGCTTGGCTGAACAGGTAAACTATACGTCATATCGCGGCGATAATGCGCCACAGGAACAACCGTCAAGTTTAGTGACGAAGCTTTATTTATCCACCCTTCACCTTTGATCATTTTTGCCAGCTCACCCACTGTCATACCATGTAATACAGGAATTTCATGCATGCCAACGAAAGACTGAAATTTTAAATCTAAAACTGGCCCATCAACATAAGCAATATTCGGGTTTGGCCTATCAAGTACAATAAAATCAATGTTATTCTCAGCAGCAGCTTCCATCATGTAATGCATTGAGCTGATATAAGTGTAAAAACGCACACCAACATCTTGAATATCAAAAATAATCACGTCTAATTCGCTTAATACAGTGGTATCTGGCTTTTTATTACTGCCGTAAATAGACACCACATCAATACCGGTCTTTGTATCCACCGTACTTTTTACATGCGCGCCGGCATCGTGGTCGCCACGAAAACCATGTTCAGGGGCAAATATTTTAGTAACATTCACGCCTTTATCACGCAGTAAGTCGACTATATGGGTGTCATTAACTTGTGAAGTTTGATTAACGACTAAGCCAACTCGTTTGCCCTCAAGTTGTGGTAGGTACTGCTGATATTGTAAAGCGCCAACACTTAAATTTACTTGCGGTGTATCAGTTAAGATTGCATCGTCAGTGCTGTTGTGGGCGCATGCGCTCAAAATTAGGCATTGTAATATAACCAATAATCTAATTAACATTTATAGTTCCACCGCTTTTCGTAAAAAACCATCCGCTTGGGTTAACATTTGCTCAGCTTGGGCGGCATCTTTGCCTGTTAAGATGATTAAAATAGCCAATTTAGCACTTTGTTTTGCTTGGGCAAGCGCATCGACTCCTTGCTGATGAGTGCAATCGGTTGCTTGCATTACGATGCGGATCGCACGAGCATGCAGCTTTTCATTGCTGGCATTCACATCAACCATCAAGTTTTTATAGACTTTACCGGTGCGGATCATACTGGCTGTGCTGAGCATATTTAATACTAACTTTTGTGCAGTACCCGATTTCATACGTGTTGAACCAGTTACCGCTTCAGCGCCAACTACCGGGCAAATGCCAATATCAGGTAGTTTCATTACCGCGGAGTTAGGATTACAGGTTACTCCAACGGTGATACATCCTATTGATTTTGCATACTCAATGGCTGCTCGCACATAAGGTGTACGGCCACTAGCGGCAATCCCTACCACGACATCTTTAGCCTGTAGATTAACGGCTTTAAGATCTTCTACGCCTAATTTTAAGCTATCTTCGGCACCTTCAACTGCTTTTTTAAAAGCCGTTTCGCCACCCGCAATTATTCCCATTACTTGTTGATCGCTGACACTGTAAGTTGGCGCGCATTCCACAGCATCTAAAATACCTAAGCGACCACTGGTGCCGGCACCAATATAAATTAAACGACCGCCTTGCTTAAATGCCGTTACAATATGATCGACCGCTTTGGCTATCTCTGGGATCACTAACTTTACAGCAGCGGCAACTTTTTGATCTTCCAAATTTATTTTGGTTAAAATTTCGCGACTATCGAGTAAATCTATATCCAACGTATCTAAGTTTTGTCCTTCTGACACAATCCCGTTCAGCTCTTCTAAAAGTGCACGCTGCTGATTAAAATTAGACTCAGGGCTCATTGTGTAATCCTTGTGTATTCAATTTGTTTAATGCGGTCGCTGGCTAAAATCACCGCACCGGCTAACGAATCCCCTTGACGGGGAGATAAATTCAGTTGTGTATTTTCATTTAATAATGCAATGGTTACGTCCGCTAAACCGCCAATAATTATGACTGGTAACTGGCTCTGACCACGACATTTTTCAATCAATCTCTCGACTTGTCGAACATGCTCACTAAGCACCGTATCGGCTATTATACACTGTGTTTTTAAACTAAAGATTAAAGGACTAAAACGCGCATAATCTAACGCTTTGGCCTTCATTAGCCAACTTGATATTTGTTCTCGCTCACGGCCAACTTGTTCACTCAGCTGTTGCGTTAGCAGGCTTTTAGGTTGCTCAAAGCGGTCTATTTCATCTAACAAGCATTGCACAGCACTTAACCCTAAGCGCGCACCACCGCCAAAATCATCAACCGAAAAACCCCAGCCGCCAATTAATTTTGTTTCTCCATCAGCGGATAATCTTGCTGCTACAGCGCCCGTTCCTAACGCTAACATTGCAACTGGTTGACCTAGATTTGCACCATATAATGAGGTGATTGCATCACTTACAATACTCAATTGCGCAAATTTAATATCACAGTCTAGCTGTAAGCTTGCAGTTACTCGCTCAGCCAACACTTTAGACGAGCCGCCCGCAAGTCCCATTACCGCCAAAATTTGGCTATGCTTAGCGCCACTTTGTGCACATACGCTAGTGATCACTTGCTGTAAACTAGTAAGCGCCGTATTAAAATCGTTATAAACTGAGGCTGCACCAGCCTGCGCAGTAAATTCTTCAGCGCTATGTAAATTCACTAATTTCGCCAGCGTTTTGGTGCCCCCGCCATCAATAGCCAGTATATAGTCAATGTTCATGCCTATTGGGCTCCTACAGCTGACTGGCCGCGCTGGGCAAGTTGAGGTTTACCTAAACAACACACTAAAGTCGACAACGCAGTACCAATACATAACTGCCAAGTAAAGCCTAAATAGAAGCGATCTGCTGCCGGCAATAACCAATCAATGATGTATGGTTGCATGAATAAAGTGATCATAAAGCCGACAATTAACGCCGCCAATACTGAGCCTTCACTGCCACGTTTAGTAAATAGTGTTGTAAAATACACGCCCAGTAAACCACTGTACGAAAACACCATGACACTCAGCGCAAACTTAAGAAGCGGCATATCACTGTATTGCTGCCAGAAATAACAAACTATGGCCATTAATGCTAATGATAGGCTCACAACCGCCATGCCAATACGCCCAGCTTTAACAAAATGGTTATCGGCAACTTGCTTATTTTTAGCTGCTAAATAAGGTCGATATAAATCTTGTACAATGACCGACGACATCGAACTTAAACCGGAGTTTAATGTTGAAATTGCCGCGGCAATGATACCGACGCTAACTAAACCTTTAACACCAGCAGGGGCCTCATTAAGTACGTAGTACATAAAAATAGTGATTTTTTCACCATTAAATTCTTGTACGACTTGCGCACCGTCACTGTTCATTAATGCTGGCTGCTGATAAACGATATAAAGTAATAAACCAATAAAGATAAATACCAACATCACGGGAATAACCATCACGATAGAAAGTAGTAATGCTTTACTGCCTTCTTTGTCACTCTTACACGTCAGTAGACGCTGTGTCATATCTTGATCAAGACCAAAGGCGGCAATGTTAAGTAACACAAAGCCGGTTAATACCGACGCCATATTGAACACTCCACTTGGGCCAAAATCTAAATCAAATTTGAAAATTGCCAGCTTTGAATCAGCATCGGGGGTTGGCTCATTTAAGGTTGCTAAAATAGTTGAAAAATCAGCGGGGATCAGTACCAACAAACACCAGATAACGGCAATCGCAGCACTGACATATACGACACTTTGCAGCACATCAGAATAAATTACACTGCGAATACCACCAAATACGGTATACAACAAACCCACAAGTGCTAATAGCAAAGTCGCTATAATCACACTTTCTGCGGCTATATTACCGTATAAAATCATCGCTACTGCAATCGCGGCCATATATAGACGTGCGCCACTGGCAAACACTCGGCCAAATAAATACATTAAGCCGCTGCGGCGTTTAGCTTTTGGCCCTATGCGCTTTTCAAGCAGTTCATAAACGGTGTACACTTTTTGTTGATAAAACTTAGGGATCAGAAAAATAGAAACAATAAATGCAGCTATGAATGCGCCAATGTTCGTCGCTAAATACGATAAATCACCTTGATAACCCTGATCAGGCCCACCAATAAAAGTGGCAGCAGACTGTGAAGTAGCTAATACCGAAATAGCCACCATCCAGGTCGGCATACTATTACCGCCTAAAAAGAAGTCTTTACTTGAGTTGGCGCGCTTACGGTTAAACCACCAACCACTGAGTAATAAAATTGCTCCGTAGCTTGCGAATACGAGCCAATCTAGCAAGGTGTATTGTGCACTCATTTATTATCCCAATTTCAAACCAATCAATGGAATATATTATTCCATTAAATTAATAAAAAGAAAACAATTTTATTATTTACTTTGTAAAGCCACGCGATCGCGTGGCTGTACACGTATTATTTAATCGCTGGTAACTTCCAAAGCAATTTTTTTTGTTGATATTGTTCGCTAGGTAAGCTCACTAACAATGGTTTTTTCTGTTCATCTAACCAAGCTAACAAGGTATCCATATTCTGCTCAGTCATTGCAGTACAACCGGCAGTTGGTTTATTTTCTGCGCGCCATAAATGCATAAAGATACAACTGCCTGCACCATCAACATTTTGACTATTGTGCTTAACCACTAAGCCTTTTTTGTAAAGGTTATCTTGGCTGTAAATATCACGGCGCATCCACTCTGACGAGTCTTTGACAGCAGCCTCTCCTACCACTGACTTATTAACTAGCTGGTTATAAAATGGCGAACCTTTGACATCAACACAATAGTCGTCAGCAGTCATGCCTTGGTAGGTCATATTGGTTTTTAATGAATCTAAATAACCAAACGCGGTGCCGAGTTCAAAAATACCAGCGGGAGCTTTACCATCGCCTTCTTGTTTTTGTTCGCCCGCTTGAGCTGGGTGTAAACCAATACCCCACGCAAGACCGGTGCGCCCAAGTACCACACTGTGACCTTGGCCTTGTTGTTGCCATTGTCCTGCAACACGCTCAAATCGATACAATTGTGCGGCAATGGCTTGCCAATCATCTGCAACCACCACCACTAACTGTTGGCTTTGCTGTGGGATAACTGCAGCACTTGCAGCTGCTGATGTACTTGCACTATTTGCACAGCCGCTGAGGGCTGCTGTGGTGATTAATGTTATTATTATTTTTTTCATAACGGCGAAATTCCATCGTTTATCGGTTGTAATGTGTCGATACTTTTAATCCCCAAGCCAGGACCATCACTTAACGTGATCGCTGGGCCATTAAATTCCACACCGCCTTGCACCGGATCATATTGGCCAAGCGCTGGACCGTCTAAGTCTATTTTACTGATCTGCTGGGCTTTTGCAGACGCTAAATGCGCCGCACCTGCAACGGCAATACTGCCTTCTAACATGCAACCGATCATACAATCAGCTTGATACTGTGCAGTAATATTGGCAATTTCAATAGCACGGCTTAAGCCACCCGTTTTCATGACTTTGATATTGATAATATCAACAGCATTTTGCTCTAATAATTGAATTACTTGCTTGGGCGAAAAGGCACTTTCGTCAGCCATGATCGGCGTATTTACCCGCTCAGTAATATACTTTAAACCTTTAAAATCATCACTTTTCACTGGCTGTTCAACAAGTTCTAATTCAACATTGTGGCTTTCTAATTGCTGTAAAGCAAACACCGTTTGTTTAGCATTCCAGCCCTGATTTACATCCAAACGAATTTGCGTTTGCTGGCCAAAACCTTGATAAATCGCCTTCACTCGTTCGATATCTTGCTGTAAATCATTGCCAATTTTTACTTTTAAAATATCAAAACCTTGCGCTACAGCCACAGCACAATCACTGAGCATTTTATCAATATTATCAACGCTAATAGTGATATCAGTTCGTAATGTTTGACTACCACCGCCGAGCAATTTATACAGCGGCGCTTGATATAATTTACCCCACAAGTCATAAACAGCCAGCTCGAGTGCGGCTTTAGCGCTGTAATTTGCCACCACACTTGATTGGATCACTTGGCAAATTTGATTGAGGTTTTCGATTTCCATACCAATTAGTTTTGGCGCTATAAATTGTTTAATAACGCTAAGGATACTTTGGTGAGTATCGCCGGTTATTACTGGCGTAGATGCCGCAGCACCATAGCCAATTTCGCCTTTATCGGTTTCAATTAACACCACTAAGTCTTCAATATAGCTCACTTCACGCAGCGCTGTTTTGAACGGCGTAACTAATGGCACTTTAAGTTTGGCAAAACGTATCGCCGTAATCTTCATTTTTAACTCCTAGCGAATACGCTTAATATTATAAGTACGGTCTAAATAGCTCTGAGTTTGCGATAAACGCAGTGGCAATAAAGGCGTTACCGATACCCCATTAAGTGAACTTGAATAAAAACTACCATCAGCCTTGTTATAACCCAACCCTTTAACATCATGGATCACATACGGTTGACCGTCTTGTTCACCTAAGTACATCATTACATGGCCTGGTATATAAATTAAATCGCCCACTTGCATGTTATTAACTACCGCTAATTTATCGCTTTCATTGCTGGTTTTATCAAAACGGTGATTTGTTCCATACTCTCCCTTCCCCTGCTGACCTGAATTACGCGGCATTAATAGACCAAATGATTTATATATTTCGCCAACAAAACCAGTGCAGTCACGGCCATTATAGTCGTGTCCCCAACCGTAGCGTTCGCCTAAAAATTTAAACCCTTGTTTTATTAAATGCTGTTGGGTGTAAGGTAAATACCCTAAATGCACATCACTGCTGCGACTGATCAAGGCAGGCTTAATAACTAACTGACCTTGTTCCCCGCGGGTTGGCAGTTGCACAACATAATTAGCGTAGGTGTTTTGGCCATTTAATAAATGAGGGGTTTTATCTGCCGGCATTAAAGGCAGACGAACGCCCATATCCAATTGCACTTGCGATGTAGTGGTATCATTAGGCACGTAAGCGGTATTTACTTTTGCGCCAGTTATCAATAAAAAGTCATTGTTATTTTTAAATTCACGAAGTGTGCTTTTATTCGATATCGCAATATCAGCTTTGGGCGCCCATGCTAGATAGTTATAAGCGCGCACAAGTAACCATTTCTTATCGGCACTTTCATGCAAAATAGCCACTGTATCACCGGGGAACAATCCGCTTTCTTGAAAACGATCTAAGTCATTATCTAAGCCACTATTTAATACTCGGTCCGACGTTGGAAAAGTACGCAGGACTGAGCGCTTTACCACCATGGCATAACTAACTTGATTATTATCTGTCACAGCGTCTAAATTCAAATTGGCTAGATATTTTGCAAAATGCTTATTACTTAATGCCACGCCATTAGGGTAAAAACGCGGGCTTTTTGGTACCGCACTAATACTGAGTATATATGCCTTTAACTGCTCACGAGTTAGCTGAGAGGCAAAATCGAGTGGATCGACAATATGTTCATTGTCAGCAATCAATTGTTTATTAAATGCCGCGATTTGCGCTGCACTCATCAGAGTTTTATCTGTCACCTGGCTTAACCAGTGCTGCGGGGTTAATTGAGATTGAGTGACCCCGATGACATCTGATTGCCACGTGTTATCCGCCGCAATGACGGGTGCCATGGTAATAATACTTGCTAATGAAATACTCAGGGCGATAAATGTATGTCGCATTCGTGGGTTCCCTATTATCAATTTGCTTGGTAAGTCGTGCTGTGTGCTACTTATTATTGCTTTTGCGGTATCAGTAGCTGTTTAAATGCATGCGTAAAATTAGCCTGCATTTTTAAGCCAACCACGGCTAAATTTTTTTCACTTGCACCTGGCACACTATTTTGTGCCGCTAAGGTAAATTCGCGTCCACCTTGAATAAACGGTAAGTAAACATGAGCCAACATGACAGTTTCTGTGGTTGAGCGTGTTTCGCTTGGACCCCAACCTATTTTTTGCCAAACTCGCCATTGCCCCTGCGTTAACTCGTCTAAAATTTGTTTTGCTGGGCGAGTATCGTCTGGTGCAAGCGCTTGCGCTAAAGAGTCAGTGATCATTTGACTGAGCCCTTGCATCATACCCCCCACTTTAGCGGTTTTATCCGTATTGCCGGTGCCATTAAATAGCACATCAATGTCTTGTGCTTGTAGTAAAGGCTGCTGAGTTAAGGGCTCTCGAGTGTGGCTTGCTAAACGTTTTAACCACTCAGCTTGAGCCAAAGTTGTCATGGCTTTATTACCAGTTAAACCACAGCCATCACACCGGTAGTCTAAATAAGCAGGATCATCGGTATTAACAGTAAAATAAGCGATATTGCTAGCAATAACATCACTATCAGTACTTTGCCAACGAATCGTGCTAGGAGTAAAAATCTCTGTAGCATAAGCACCTTTAAACATAATGCGAGAATCATTAAGCTTTAGCCAATTATCTGCAAATAAATTACTTAAATAATCACGCCCAGCAACATTAATAAAGTAGCTCGCTATTGCATTAGAGTTTCCATCAGCGCTGCCAAAATGCTCGTAGCTATTAATACTAGTGATCAAATCAGCAACATTGCTATCACCTATTAGCGCATCTGCACCAAGCTCTGGGTTTATTTGCCGTACTTTTGCAATTGCACCGCTAAAAGCTTGAATTTTAGATGAACTCCATGGCTCATATAAATCATTCTGGGTACCATTTGCTAAATAACGATACGCCAGGTGGTTACCTTGCTGTTGGTAATCAATTACTAACAACTTACCCTGCGATGTCGGAATATCAAAATAGTGCCAATCTGCTGCCACGCGTTGCTGCCATCCTAACTGACTGTAATTAACCTGCGCCGCCGTTTTATAGTGCGATTGCGCAACACGATTACCAACTAAATGCGCCTGCATAGGAATATTTGTTAAATCAGCCGGTAAGACAGGCGCAGCCAACATCACCTGTTGATAGAACGTCTCATGTTGCTCTTGTAACGATGCAACAGTCTCTTGCTGTGGCTGACTCTGACAGCCAAAAAGCCCAGTTACTAAGCTCACACTGAAAACATTCAGCCCCGCTTTTTTCAGTTTCATTACAATCAAAATTAAATTCCTTATGATTTTTATTTTTGGAATATTTTATTGAAAATAACATATTTTCCACAGCAAGCAAATATTTGCATCCGATTAACATCGTAAAACGTAATTGTATTAAATATAAACATTTCGACCTATTTATAAGGAAATGATAATGCGCACTTTTTTAATTCTATCTGGTAGCTTGTTTTGCTCTACCAATGTACTTGCAAACATTGAAGAAATTACCATATACGGACACCGCACGGGACTTATTGGTGAGGCTATTAGTGCATCAAGTGGCGTAATTGGCCAAGGTGAAATAGAAAACCGTCCAATGTTACGTAGCGCAGAAATGCTAGAACTGATCCCAGGTATGGCCGTCACACAGCACAGCGGCTCAGGTAAAGCTAATCAATATTTTATTCGCGGTTTTAATCTCGATCATGGTACTGACTTTGCCACCAGCATTGATGGTATGCCAATTAATATGCGCAGCCATGGGCATGGTCAAGGCTACACCGACCTTAACTTTATTATTCCTGAAACAATTTCGACTATAGATTATCAAAAAGGTGCGTATGGCGCCGCTCAAGGTGACTTTTCGACCGCTGGCAGTGCTGAATTTAATCTAGCTGATAATCCAAAACATCAACAACTTGACTTTACAATTGGCAAAGACAATTACCAACGCGTGATGGCATTAGGCTCGATTGGAATTGCTAACGGGAAAATAATTATTGCCAGTGAGTGGCAAGGTTATGATGGCCCTTGGCAAGATATCAATGAAGATGTAGATAAAAAAAATGCCCTAGTACGCTATGTAGGTAAAGCATGGGATGGCGATTTATCTGTCACGGCAATGGCTTATGACAACAGCTGGAATTCCGCAGATCAAATTCCACAACGGGCTGTAGACCAAGGTATTATCAGTGCGCTAGGTTCACTCGATACGACCGTAGGCGGCAGCTCTAGTCGCTATAGTTTATCGGCAAACTGGCAAGGCCAGCACATTAAAGCCAATGCCTATGTGATCAACTACGACATGGACTTGTTTTCTAACTTCTCTTACTTTTTAAATGATCCTATTCATGGCGATCAGTTCCAACAAGTCGATAGCCGGACAATTAGTGGTGGCGCACTGAGTTATCAATTTGCTGATACTCTTGCAGATATGCTAATCCAGCATACAGCTGGTGTGGAATATCGCCGCGATGATATTGATCAAGTTGGTTTATACAATACCAAGCAGCGCCAACGCTTAAGTACTGTGCGTGAAGATGCTGTAGACGAAGCCAGCTACTCAGCCTATTGGCAATCACAAGTAAATTTAAGCCAAGCACTCGAAGCAACATTTGGCGTGCGTTATGATTACTTTGACGCAGATGTTGATAGCAATAACAGTATTAATTCAGGCAGTGCAGATGATGATTTGGTTAGCTTTAAAGCCAGCTTAAATTACCTGTTTAATGACAACCTAGCCGGTTATGCCAACTGGGGGCAGTCGTATCATTCAAATGATGCGCGTGGAGCGACCATTAAACAAGATCCTGTGACACTTGAGTCTGCTGATAAGGTTGATTTACTGGTGCAAAGCAATGGCGCAGAGCTGGGTTTACGCTACTTTGATCAACAACGGTTTAATTTATCAGCGGCATTATGGTGGCTAAGCTTAGATTCTGAATTATTATTTGTGGGTGATGCGGGTAACACTGAAGCCAGTGATGCATCAAAACGTTACGGTTTAGAGCTCAGTGCGTATTATTGGCTTAATGATGCCTTGAGTTTAGACGCCGAGGCCTCATTTACACATTCACGCTTAGATATCGATTCAAATGACGATCGAATTGAAGGCGCAGTGCCTGTGGTTGCCAGTACTGGCATTAATTGGCATATTACCCAGCAGTGGCAGTCTTCACTGCGCGTACGCCACATTGGCAAACGTATACTCAGTAGTGATGGCGATAAACGCTCAGAGCCGCTTACAGTCGTAAATGGTTTAGTAAGTTATCAACAAACGCATTGGAAAGTGGGCCTTGAGCTATTAAATATATTTGATAGTACGGATCACGATATTGACTACTTTTACACGTCACGCTTAGCTGGCGAACCTATTGAAGGCGTTGAAGATCATCACTTCCACCCGATTGAGCCGCGTACCCTGCGCCTAAACTTCAGCCTGTTATTTTAGTTTGGTTATTGTTACTAATAATTGAGCTAAACACTTTGCTGATCCGGTTTATACTTTAAGGTATGAAGCGGATCAGCAAGGCTGCATTTTAAATTAACTCACTTAGCACTACTAAATAGCCATAGTGCACTTGTATATAAGCATTAAATAATCACCAGTTAGCCTTTAAAACTCTGCCATGGTCCTGTGATCGCTAATGTTTTTGTTGGTGAATACACATTAACAAATAAGGTGTTGCCATCAGCAGAAAAACAAGCTCCCGCCAACTCGGTTTGCGCTGTTAAGCGGGCAAAATTATATACATCACCACTAGGTGTTACGCCACGTAAATGGTTATCAACCACGTCGGTATACTGATCTTCACAAACGATCAAGTGCCCGTTAGGTGCAACAGTGAGATTATCACCAAAGTTAAATAACGACTTATCTGTGCTTTCTACAAATAGTTGAACGTGTCCTGGAGCTAGATGCTCTTTATCTGTTCCTTCAAATGCTGATGGTTGATACTTCATCACTTGACCAAGCTGCTTTTGACCACCATTAGTGCAACAAAAATAAAGTTCTTTTTCACCCCAATGTATCCCTTCACCACGAGCGAAAAGTGCAGCGCCTTGTTTGTGACCGCGTATTCTTAAATCGTCTTTTGGACTTTCAGGTTGCGCCAAATCAACCCATTCAACGGCCATATTGTGTTGTAAAGGCATGACCCCTGTAACCCAATTACGAGTATCAAACTGTGGCTGTGCTTTAATCATCATAGCTTGAAGTTTACCGCCTTTACTCAACTTACCGTATTCATTAGGAATAAAACGATAAAATAAACTATCGCCTTTATCTTCTGTCAGATAAACAATACCGGTTGTTGGATCAACAGCAGCTGCTTCGTGGTTAAACCGCCCCATTGCCTTGAGAGGCTCAGGGTTTACTAGTCCTTTAGCGTTGGCTGGTATCTCAAAAATATAGCCGTGATCTTTATTAAAGCCATCCGCTTTAGTCAGAACAGTCTCTTCGCAAGTAAGCCAACTACCCCATGGGGTAATACCACCTGCACAATTGCGGATCGTGCCAGTGAGTGACAAATATTCTTGCTCTTTTTTACCGGTTTTTAAATTATAAATAATATGACTTGTGCCTCCTGGCAAAGCAACACCTTGCGCAGTAGTGTCATAAGCAAATGACGTTTTATGCGTTTGTAAGCTAACATCTGCTTTTGCTAAATCAGTTGGTTTTAATTCATGGTTTCTGACTAATGCAACCCGCTCATCATCAAGGGCAATACAGCCCATACCATCGGCTTTATCTGGCACTGTAAAGCCATCATCCATTTTATCACCCAGTTTTGATAGAACTTGATAGCTAAACCCTGCTGGTAAATCGAGTAACTTGTTAGGATCAGTCACTAACGGACCATAGGCACTTAAATGCTCACTCACGTCAAGAAATGGTACTTTGCCAAAAGTACTACGAGAAAGCCCCATAAAAGCGAGTGTACCGGCACTAATAATAAATTGTCTTCTAGAGATCATCGTAAAACTCATAATGAGATAAAATAACAGGCATATAATAAATGAAATTATCCTATAAAAACGGCCTCCATAAAAAGTTCATACAATTGTCATATCTCAAAGCAAACCTCATTGACACTTGATCTATTAAATTTCAGGCATAAAAAAACCGACTCTCGTCGGTTATCTTCTATTAACTTTAATAGTAATAGAAAGTGGTGAGCGCAGGACGTATCTTCAAAGAGTGAACCTCTGACCGATCGGTTGGTGGTTTATACTTTTAAGTATGAGGCAAATTTCAGGCATAAAAAAACCGACTCTCGTCGGTTACCTTTAAATAGAAAGTGGTGGGCGCAGGAGGATTCGAACCTCCGACCGCTCGGTTCGTAGCCGAGTACTCTATCCAGCTGAGCTATGCGCCCACATTCTATTTTGATTTTAAAGTCTTACTTTGACTGACGCATTAAGCTAATTAATAACAAAGCTTATTACGAATTTTAAAAATAAAAAAACCGACCATGTGTCGGGCTCTTTATAAATTAACACTAATAGAAAGTGGTGGGCGCAGGAGGATTCGAACCTCCGACCGCTCGGTTCGTAGCCGAGTACTCTATCCAGCTGAGCTATGCGCCCACATTCTATTTTGATTTTAATGTCTTCTCTGACATATTAGTATGCAATAACTAATATAGCTCTCAGTAGTAAATAAAAAGTGGTGGGCGCAGGAGGATTCGAACCTCCGACCGCTCGGTTCGTAGCCGAGTACTCTATCCAGCTGAGCTATGCGCCCACTTTTTTATACTCTAATTCGAGTTTCTTACTAATAAGTAAAGGATGGTGGGCGCAGGAGGATTCGAACCTCCGACCGCTCGGTTCGTAGCCGAGTACTCTATCCAGCTGAGCTATGCGCCCATTCTTTACTTTACAAGATAACCATTTATAAAATAAATGGCGGAGAAGGAGGGATTCGAACCCTCGATAGAGCTACAAACCCTATACTCCCTTAGCAGGGGAGCGCCTTCGGCCACTCGGCCACCTCTCCGTCTTGTGGGGCGTATAATAAAGATTTCAGAAAATATGTCAAACACTTTTCTTGTTTAAAGTAACTGTATGGCTAGAGAACACCCATAACAGC
This sequence comes from Pseudoalteromonas sp. SG44-8, assembly GCF_014164125.1. NCBI lineage: Bacteria > Pseudomonadati > Pseudomonadota > Gammaproteobacteria > Alteromonadales > Pseudoalteromonadaceae > Pseudoalteromonas > Pseudoalteromonas sp. SG44-8. The sequence continues at coordinate 77,487 of NZ_JACJEQ010000014.1, forward strand.
CAAAAAAGAGTCAACTTTGTTTAATCGTTAATCAAATTAAGAGGTTTTAATATCAGCGGATACACCGAGAACAGGCACTAATTCGTCAGTTAATTGTTCGAGATATTGATCTTGGTAGCCTAATTGCTGAAATTCAGCAATACATGCTCGATAATAGGTTTCTCTTTGTAATTCAATACTGAGTACTTCAGAGGGTGAATCAGGTTTATTATCTTTCATATAAAATCCGTTTATATAAGTCCTTTAGATTGACGTGAGTTTAAAAAACCATGCTTTATGCTGTTTTTTCAGTCAATAGTTTAGCTAAACTTAGAAATAATGCTCGTTCATTTTGATGATTTTATATAATTAATTTTTATTTTCACATAATTCAATACGTTAAAATTAAAATTTTATTATTGCCAGTATAATTTCCATTGGCGGGACCCGCTACAGACACAAAAACGCCGCTATTAAAGCGGCGTTTATAATATCAACTTAATCTAACATAGCATTAGTCAGCTTGTGGGCGCATATGCGGGAACAAGATAACATCTTTAATTGTTGATGAGTCAGTAAATAGCATCACTAAACGGTCGATACCAATCCCCTCACCTGCCGTAGGCGGAAGGCCATACTCTAGCGCGCGAATGTAATCTTCGTCGTAGTGCATTGCTTCATCATCGCCGGCGTCTTTTTCTTCCACTTGGCGAGTAAAGCGCTCGGCTTGATCTTGTGCATCATTAAGCTCAGAGAAACCATTTGCAAGCTCACGGCCACCAACAAAGAATTCAAAACGGTCAGTAACAAATGGGTTTTCATCGTTACGACGAGCAAGTGGTGATACTTCCCACGGGTAACCGGTGATGAAAGTCGGTTGAATAAGCATGTGCTCTGCTGTTTCTTCAAAGATTTCACATAAGAACTTACCTGGGCCCCACACACAATTTTCAGGAATTTTAACGTGCACTTGCTTTGCGTACGCTTTTAATTCGTCAAAGTGATTTTCTGGATCATTGAATACTGCAGCATCAAACTCAGGATTATATTTTAAAATCGCATCCGCCATACTTAAACGGGTAAACGGTTGGCCAAAGTCATACTCTACTGAGTCAACCACTTCGCCGTTCTCGTTTTTAGTCGTATTAACAACGATTGGGCTGCCCAATACGTTAGTTGCAACAGTACGCAACATGTCTTCGGTGATGTTCATCAGGTCGATGTAATCAGCGTAGGCTTGGTAGAATTCGATCATAGTGAATTCTGGGTTGTGACGCGTTGATAACCCTTCGTTACGGAAGTTACGGTTAATTTCAAATACGCGGTCAAAACCACCTACCACTAAACGTTTTAAGTAAAGCTCTGGTGCAATACGTAAGTACATATCGATATCAAGGGCATTGTGATGAGTCACGAATGGACGCGCAGATGCACCACCAGGGATAACCTGTAGCATTGGCGTTTCAACTTCCATAAAGTCACGATCTGCTAAGAAGCGACGAATACCTTCAACTACTTGTGAACGAATACGGAACGTTTCACGGGTTGCTTCATTAGTGATCAAATCAACATAACGTTGGCGATATTTAGTTTCTTGATCAGATAAGCCATGGAATTTTTCAGGAAGTGGACGTAGTGACTTAGTCAGTAATTGATACTCTGTCATTTCTACGTATAAATCGCCTTTACCTGATTTATTAAGCGCGCCTTTAACACCAATGATATCGCCAGTGTCTAATTGACCGTATTTTTCTTTCAGATCTTTTTGGACATCTTTTGATGCATACGCTTGCACACGACCTTTCATGTCTTGAATTACAAAGAATGGTCCGCGTTTAGCTAGGATACGACCCGCGATAGACACAACATGGTTAAGCTCTACTAATTCTTCTTTACTCTTATCACCAAACTCGGCCTGTAAGTCTGCCGTGTAATGCTCACGACGGAATTGATTTGGATGACCGTTAGCAGGGCAATTGGCGCGAATAGCGTCTAATTTGCCACGACGCTCAGCGATTAACTTATTTTCGTCTTGGATTTGATCAGTCATTTTTTAGCTCTTTTTTAGCTTGGTGGTTATAGGCCAGATTTTAAGCTGGCTTCAATAAATTTATCTAAATTGCCGTCAAGTACCGATTGGGTATTACGGTTTTCAACGCCGGTACGTAAATCTTTAATGCGCGCATCATCAAGTACGTATGAACGTATTTGACTGCCCCAGCCGATGTCAGATTTGGCATCTTCTTGGGTTTGCTTTTCAGCATTTTGCTGCTGTAGCTCAAGCTCAAATAACTTCGCTTTTAACTGCTTCATCGCTTGTGCTTTATTTTTATGTTGAGAGCGTTCGTTCTGACACTGCACTACCGTATTTGTCGGTACGTGGGTAATACGTACCGCAGATTCTGTGGTATTTACGTGCTGACCACCCGCGCCTGATGCACGGTATACGTCGATACGTAAATCAGCCGGATTAATATCAATCTCAATATTATCGTCAACTTCTGGATAAACAAATGCAGAAGCAAACGAGGTATGACGACGGCCACTTGAATCAAATGGGCTTTTACGTACTAAACGATGAACCCCAGTTTCTGTACGTAACCAGCCATACGCGTATTCACCAACAAAGCGCACGGTTGCGCCTTTAATACCGGCAACATCACCGTCAGTGGCCTCTACCAGTTCAACTTTAAAGCCTTTGGCTTCACCCCAGCGTAAATACATGCGTAATAACATGTTACACCAGTCTTGAGCTTCTGTACCGCCTGAGCCTGATTGTAAATCAAGGTAAGCATCATTTGCGTCATGTGCGCCAGAGAACATGCGACGAAATTCTAAACCTTCAAGCTGTTCGTTTAGGTCTGTCAGTTCGCTTTGTGCTTCATTGAAGGTCTCTTCATCTTCTGCTTCAACTGCAAGTTCAAGCAACCCTTCAACATCGTCAGTACCAGTTACTAGATTATCGATAGTTTCAACAACCGCTTCTAATGCTGACTTTTCACGACCTAGTGCTTGTGCTCGCTCGGGCTCATTCCATACGGCTGAATCTTCAAGTTCGGCGTTAACTTCTTCTAAACGTTCTTGTTTAAGAGCGTAGTCAAAGGTACCCCCGAAGCAGTTCAGTACGTTCGCGAATTTCCTTGATTTGATTAATCACAGGATTCACTTCAAACATGTACATTACTCCAAAATGGCTGGTTTACGCGGCTAATCGCCAGGTAAAATTATGCTAATAATTATTTAAATTTCGCTTTAAATAATAAAACGCCCGATTTTAACAAAAAACCGTGCGTTTTATTAGTACTTTATGCATCGATAATAGATATTTTTTAAGCTACTTTTTGCAGCTCACGGACAATTAACTGTAATGAAAATTTACCTCTAAACTCATTGATATCGAGCTGATAGGCCAATTTCACCAAGCGCGCTTCAGTATCAGGCCACTCGCGCACATCAATACCGAAGGCAATAGCATCAACCAAACGCCCTGAACGGTGTTTTAATACCAGCTTTAAGTGCTTTTCACCAACAATGCGCTGCTGTACGAGTTCAAAAGTGTGTTCAAACACGGGTTCTGGAAATTGCTGCCCCCATGGCCCTGCTTGTTTGAGTACATTTGCAAACTCCATGCTAAAGCAGTCATCAGCAAGCTCGCCATCGGTTAAGATAATACAGCGTTTATGCTCTTCACTTAACTGCCCACTTACCGCCTGCTCAAACTCACGTTTAAACTCACTAAAGTGCTGCTCATTAATGCTCAGACCGGCCGCCATAGCATGACCACCAAATTTACTGATCAAATGTGGATGCAAGGTATTTAAGCGCTCAAGCAAGTCACGCATGTGCAAGCCTTCAATCGAGCGGCAAGAGCCCTTTATTTCACCGTTGTCGCCACCAGCAAAAATTACTGTTGGGCGGTGGTATTTCTCTTTTAAACGTCCCGCTAAAATACCGATCACACCTTGATGCCAGTCTTCTTGATATAAACAGATAGCATCAGGTGTTTGTTCATCGCTAAAAGCAAGCTTATCTAGCACGGCTTGTGCTTCAAGTTGCATGCCCTGCTCTATCTCTCGACGCTCATGGTTTAAACTATCCAGCTCAGCGGCTATGCGTCGCGCTTGATTGATATCAGTAGCAAGTAAGCAAGCTATGCCTAAACTCATATCATCTAAACGCCCAGCGGCATTTAAGCGTGGTGCAAGCGAAAAACCAAAATCACTGGCGCTTAAACGCGCTGCGTTACGATTAGCGACCTCAATCAGCGCTGTAATACCTGGGCGTGTTTTGCCGCTACGAATTCGCGCTAGACCTTGGTGAACTAAGGTGCGATTATTGGCATCCAGTGCCACCACATCAGCAACCGTACCTAGCGCTACAATATCAAGCAGATCGGCTAAGTTAGGCGGTGGTTGCTGCGCAAAATGACCAACATCACGCAATGCACTTCTAAGCGCAATCAATAAATAAAATGCAACCCCGACTCCTGCGATTGATTTTGATGGAAACTCACAATCATGGCGATTAGGGTTAACAATAGCGTCAGCATTGGGTAGTTGTTCGCCTTGCAAGTGATGATCGGTAACCAGCACTTTAATGCCCGCGGCTTTTACAATTGCGATGCCAGCAATACAGGAAATACCATTATCAACAGTGATCACTAGATCTGGTGCCATAGTGACTATTTGCTCGGCCAACGCGGGACTTAAACCATAGCCTAAGCTGAATCTGTCTGGCACTAAATAGTCTAAATGAGCAAAACCAAACATCGCTAAGCCTTGCATTAAGGTAGCGGTGCTGGTTGCGCCATCGGCATCAAAATCACCCACGATCAGCACTTTACTTTGCGCTCGCAGAGCATGTTGAAGTAAAGCGGTGGCTTTATCTATGTCTTTAAATAATTTGAAGTCATGTAAAGTGGCTGCGCTATTATTTAGCTCATCGGCATGATTAACTTGGCGGCTGGCATAAATTTGTTTAATAACAGGGTGCAAATGGCTTGGCAGGTGTGAATCATCATGATGATCACGAGCAACAATTAATTTTTTCATGCAGGCGCGGTACTTTTAGATTAAGGAATAAAGACAAAAAAAGGCCTTAACGGCCTTTTTATAAAAAGCATAATACTATGACGATTTATTAGCGTCTAACGCAGCAGCTAATGCGGCCGCAGGCTGATAACCTGGGATCATCGTACCATCTTCTAAAATAATTGCTGGTGTACCGCTAATGCCAAAACTTTGGCCAAGCTGATAATGTTCTGCAACTGGGGCATGACAACCGGCCATTACTTTTGTATCAGCGCCCGATTTTGCTGCTGTCATTGCTTCTTGTTGATCTTTAGCACACCAAACATTCATTAGATCTGCATAGCCTGAGCCTTGTAAACCACCACGTGGAAACGCTAAATACTTAACGGTAATACCCGCTTCAAGTAAATCATCAAGCTCGCGGTGTAACTTACGGCAATAACCACAGCTAATATCAGTAAACACAGTTATGCTATGTTTCTCATTTTTAGCTTTGTAAACAATCATTGAGTCTTCGTATTGCGCTAGGCCTTCTTTACGAACGCCATTAAGCGCTTGCTCGGTTAGATTGTTACGGTTATTTAAATCAATCAAGGTGCCTTGCATTAAGTATTGACCATCTGCGCTTGCATACAGCACGCCTTTATCAGTGATCAACTCTTTTAAACCGGCCACTGGGCTTGGGCTAATTTGCTTAACAGTAACACCTAGCTCTGCAAACTTAGTCACGATTGGATCGTTGGCATCAGGAATGGCTGCAACGCCATTGGCAAACGCACTTATACTGGTGCCTAATATCGCACCGGCTAATACTAACTTTTTCATAATGTTCTCTTATATCCTGATAATTCTTAACTACTCAGACCGCCGAAGTACGAAAAAATTCTCACTAAGCGCGCGGATGATGTTGCTGATGTACCAATTTTAACCGTTCATTAGCTACATGGGTATAAATTTGTGTGGTTGATAAATCACTATGCCCTAACATCATCTGTACAACCCTTAGGTCAGCACCATGATTTAGTAAGTGTGTTGCGAACGCATGGCGCAACGTATGGGGCGATAAAGGCGATTCAACTGCTGCCAAAATAGCATAGTGTTTAATACGATGCCAAAAAGTTTGTCGAGTCATACCGACTCCACGCTTTGACGGAAACACAAAATCGGTGGCATGTTTGATCATTTGCGCGCGCCCCACTTTTAAAAATTGCTCGAGCCAATACATAGCCTCTTCGCCAAGCGGCACCAAACGCTCTTTATTACCTTTACCTTTAACAAACACCACCGCTTGGCGCAAATTAATTTGTTCAATACGCAACCCAACTAACTCGCTAACCCGTAAACCCGTTGCATATAATAGCTCTAACATAGCTTTGTCGCGCAAGCCCATCGGCTCTTCAACATTAGGCGCCGCCAAAAGTGCTTCTACTTCATTTTCTGACAACGTTTTCGGCAATGATAGGCCCGCTTTAGGCTGAGCAATATTTACCATTGGCGAATCAGTAATGTGTTTTTCACGCACAAAGTATTGGTAAAAGCGCTTTAACGCGCTAATACTGCGCGCCGTACTGCGAGGCTTTAAACCTAAATCAACACGATGCGCTAAATAGCTTTCAATATCTTGGCCACTCACGGTGAGCAAATCTTGACCTTTTAAAAAGTGGCAAAATTTATCCAAGTCGCTGCGATACGCAGATAAAGTGTTATCGCTTACGTGTTGTTCTAAATAGAGGTTATCTAAAAAAGATTCAAGATAATCACTATTACCGAGTAGTTCGTCGTGATCTGTAATGGCTGAGTCTAATGACTCATGATCAGGTAACGTGGTCACAGTTATTCTCATAGTTATCAAGGTATCAATTAATAATACCTTACGGTAAACTTCAGCCTATCATATCAGGCAAATACACAGTGATAAATACGATGCAAATTGGTTTATTTTATGGTTCTACCACATGCTATACAGAAATAGCAGCAGAAAAAATTCGCGATATTATCGGTCAAGACATTGTCAGCCTGCATAACATCAAAGATGAACCATTAAAAAATGCAGAAAATTACGACTTTATCATCTTTGGTATCTCCACATGGGATTTTGGCGAGTTACAAGAAGATTGGGAGTCGATTTGGGACGACATTAAAGATGTTGATCTCAATGGCAAAACCATCGCTTTATTTGGTATGGGCGATCAACAAGGTTATGGTCAATGGTTTCAAGATGCACTTGGTATGTTACATGATGAAATAAGTAGCCAACAATATACTTTATTAGGATTGTGGCCGAACGACAGCACGTATGAGTTTGAAGCCTCTAAGGCACTCACCGAAGATGGCAAACACTTCGTTGGTTTAGCCCTTGATGAAGACAGCCAATACGAACACAGTGATGAGCGTATCGCTAACTGGGTTGAACAGATCATGACTGAGTACAGCGAGACATTATAAATCTCGCTGCGTAACACTGATACCCAAACCGCCTCAAAATGCAGAGCTTACGGTTTCATAAGGGCTTAATATCAAGGTGTTGCTTTGCAACAGTGGCAATCCCATTTAAGAAACAACAACTAATTACTAAGTTTATATCCAACGGTACGCTATAAACTTTATCCAAGCTGCTTGTTTAAACTGCTATTAATAACTTACTCTGCTTCTAAACAGCTCAGTTATCCCTCAAAAATAAATCAGCGGCCTTTTAGGTCGCTGATTCATTTCCAACTCAATAGCTTACAAGCCAAATACCACTTTTTCACTTTTCAGCATACGCGCGCTTAAAAAACTAAAGGCTGCACATAATACCAGTGTGATCACTGTTGATAGCAGTAACTGCGGGATAGGAATGGGATTACCTTTAATAAATTCCATTAATGCAAACTGCTGTGCTGCTATCGGCAACCACTGCACCTTATCTGTCGCAATATCATAAGTAGTTATCATGCTTAACGCCATTGGGATAAATAACACCATAGTGACGTAAGATTGCGCTTCTTTAAATGACTTAGCCATAAAAGACACAAACACTTGTAAGCTTGCCGACATCAACGCAATTGGGAAACATATCGCAATACAAAACACCATAAACTCTGGTGTAATTGTTATGCTAAACCCTAATTGTTCCCATGCCACCATAGGGTAAACAACTTTAGACACAACCAAAATAATAGCCAAGCCTAACATTGAAAATGCCGTAATTGCGCCCACCTTGGCAAGTACAATTTGCAAACTGCTTAAAGGATGGCTTAGTAATAAACTTAAAGAATTACGCTCTCGTTCGCCCGCACTGGTATCAATGGCTAAGCTCATTGCCGCATAAAATAACGTTAGAATAATAGTCAATGTCACCAACCCTAAAATCATCCCGCCTTTAGAGTCAGGGGTTGCTTGATCATTGACTTCAATCGCGAGTGCACGCATGAGGTTTGGATCTATACCGCGAGATACTAATCGTAAACTGGCAATCTCTGAGCTATAAACGGCCATCGCTTTTTCTATACGATTAATATGTTTACCCAGTTTATCATCTGACTTATCGGCAATAAGCGTCACCGTCGCTGGACGACCCTCACTCAAGTTTTGCTTATAATCATCACTGATCGCCAGCGTAATCGGTTTAAGCAGAGGATCATTTTTATCATCAGCCAATTTAATATCACTACTTGCTAAATGAGCGACTAAACCCGGTGCATTACTAGGGTTTTCAATGGTAATTTTAAGCGCATCAGGAGAAACAAATTGCTTTAGTACAATACTCATCAGCAGACATATACCAATAGGCGCACCAATAGCATAATAAAGTCCAGCCATAACAGAGCGTTTGTCACGACTTGCATCAATGACTTCTTTTTTAAAGAGTACTTTTAATATATTGATCATGCTGCTATCCCCTCATCGCTACCTATTAACGCAATAAATGCTTCTTCTAATGTGTCTTTACCTGCTTGCTCACACAGCTGTTCAATAGACCCCTGAGCAATCAACTGCCCTTTTGCCATAATGACAACGTGGTCGCATAAAGCAGCGACTTCTTGCATCACATGCGATGAGAACAAAACACAATGCCCTTGTGCTTTAAGTAGCAATAACAGCTCTCTTAAAATACGTGTACTCATTACATCGAGGCCACGGGTTGGCTCATCTAAAATAATGTTTGTTGGGTTATGAACAACCGCTTGTGCTAATGCCGTTTTCATTCGCTGCCCTTGCGAAAAACCTTGGCAACGGCGATCGGCAATATCATTCATACTCAATTTATCAATTACTTGCGTAGTGGCTTCCTTTGCTTGCGCAGCACTAAGGCCGCTAAGCTGAGCAAAAAAAGTAATGTATTCCCTTGGTGTTAATCGCTCATACAAGCCACACGGATCAGGAAACAATCCTAGTTTTTGCTTTGCTACCATCGGCTCTTTGGCAACATCAATGCCGTCAATTTCAGCATTTCCGCTATCAGCCTTTAACAATCCAAATACGGTGCGTAAACAAGTGGTTTTACCTGCGCCATTTGGCCCTAGGAGGCCAGTTATCTTGCCGTCCTGTGCAGTAAAACTTAAACCATTTAGCGCATTAACATCGCCAATCTTCTTATTTAGGTTGGTTACTTTAATCATCACTTACTCCTTGTTAGCTGCATCAGCTGGGTGGCTATTGGCAACGGCTACGCCGTTAATATTCATAAAAAACGGTTTGTCATTTGCATCATTAATACAGGTTTTGTCAATGTCTTGCATACTTTGCTGGTCGATAAACTTGGCAATGATTTTCGGCGCACAGGTTTGTGAGCCAATGCCATGGGTGGCAGTCGGTGCAACTAAGTGGGTGGCATTTGTCATCTCAACCATCGCAAGCTCGGCCCAACTTGCAGGTGTAGCAGGATCGCGTCCACCAGAAAGAAGTAACGTTGGCGTACTGGTTTTTAGCGGCTGATAAAATGTTTCGTCAACGGCTTTTACATTCAGAATTGGGCACGCTATATCCAACCCCGCAATCATTGCTTTGCCCATATAAGTTTTACTGTACTGAGCGCGGGTTTGCGTTGTTAAGCGTGGCCAATCTTCACCACAAACGATGGCGTTATGCATACCCATTGCTAAAGATTGTGTTAAATCAACATTCGCCATCATGCCAGCCAATGGTGAATAGTCACCCCTTAGTGCTTTTTCAATAACCATTGGTACAATCGCACGTTGTGTATGGCCGTAAAGCGCAAATCGTATCGCACTGTAAAGCTTCATTTTAGTGATTGTAAAATCAATAAGGTCATTGGTGCGTGGGTGTCTAACCTGTGTTTGTACAGGCTGTTGTTCAAGCCTCGTAAGCAATGAATTAAAGTTATTTGCTAAGTTAGGGTATTGGGCTGCGCATAAAGCATCAGTTTCGCAGCGCTTGAATAATGCAGCCAGTGAACCATCAACCGCTCCGCCTATGGCAGCCAGACTTTGCTGCATTGGCACAACGCCATCTAAGGTACTCGTTAAAACAGCATTAGGAAATTGGCGCATGTATTCTTGCGCTATACGTGTGCCGTATGACACCCCATATAAATGAAAGCCTTTATAACCAAGAGCAACACGCACAGCTTCAAAATCCTTTGCCGCAACAGGCGTAGTAAAATTGCTCAAATCAATATTGAGCTTTGCTTTACATTTTTGCGTATCTTCTGCTCCCATGGCTTGAAGATCGGCAATCACATCATTAAAAGCAAACTGGGTTTTTAGGTCATCACTTTCACATTGCAATTGATGTGAATAACCCGTGCCACGCTGGTCAACCAAGACTATGTCACGAGTTTCGCGAGCAAAACGTAAGTTATGGTCAAATATTCTCGCTAAATCTATAGCCCCTTGTCCCGGGCCACCGGCAAAACCAAGTACCGCTTCATCAGGATGACTGGGCTTGATTGCAGGTATAACTGCAAAGTGGATATCAATCTCCCCTTCGCTTGGATCATCTGACAATGGTTGAGCAATACTGCCACACATCAATCGATCAGACAGCCCTTCCATATAGCATGGCGTCAGTTTTGGTTGGTTATTTTGATTATTTTCTGCGTATGACGCAGTTGATGCAACCATTAAAATTGGCATCATCACTTTAATTATCAGTCTATTAAAACAATTTGATATGCTTTTCATCACTTTTCCCTTGTTTGCATTTTACACTTAATGTGATAACTTATTACTTAGTGTATCGGTGTATTAATGTATTAATACAGTAGAGAAAGAGTAATGCTAGAATTTATTAATGTCAACCCCAATAGTGGCGATCCCATTTATAAGCAATTACATGAACAAATTGTGCGTTTAATTGTAGGTGAGCAAATAGCTGCAGGTGAAGAGCTTCCGTCCGTGAGAAAAATAGCGGATCACTTTGCTGTTAATCCTATGACAGTTTCCAGAGCGATTGGTCAATTAGTGGATCAAGGTTGGTTAGAACGACGCCGTGGCCAAGCAACCCGTGTCGCACAAAAAACAGCACAACAAACCGATCAACAAGAGAGCTTACTTTTTAAAGCTATCGATCAACTTATTCAGCAAGCCAAACAACTCGATGTGCCACAACCGACTTTAACCGAACTAATAAAAAAACGGTGGGAATTATAACAATGACACAACCACTTCTTAGCTATAAAAATGTCTCTAAACATTACAACCAACGTCTGATATTAAACAACATCACCCTTAATGTTGAGCCTGGCATGGTGATTGGTTTATTAGGTAAAAATGGTGCAGGTAAAACAACCTTATTACGTAGCGCGCTGGGTTTAGTAAAGCCTGATGAGGGTGAAGTACAAGCATTAGGTGAATTAAGTCATCAATTAAGTGCCAGCAGTAAACAAAAAATTGGTTATGTCGCCCAGCAAACGTTTGGTTATGAAGGTTTTAAAATTGCTGACGCTTTGGCATTACATCGCAGTTTTTACCCAAATTGGGATATGCAATTAGAAGCAAAATGGCTCGCGCGCTTTGAATTGAATAGCAAGGATGCGATTAATGATCTCTCAATCGGCCAGCGTCAAACTTTAGCCCTTATTATGGCCATGGCCTACAGACCCCAGCTACTTATTTTAGACGAGCCGGTGGCGAGCTTAGACCCAATTGCTAGACGCGAATTTATGAGTGATCTTTTCGATTTAGCAATAGATTCGGGCTCCGGAATTTTATTTTCATCACATATCACCTCTGACATAGAGCGCGTCGCCAGCCACATTGCACTTATAAAACAAGGCGAGTTACTGTTACTCGACGAATTAGATGTCATTCGCGACACCGTTAGAAAAGTCAGCTTTAAAGAGTCGACGATTGATCTCAGTGCATACAAGGTACTTAACAGGCAGCAAAATTGTGCCATTATTTATGGCTATACAGGTGAAACTGTTGTTGGTGCTCTAGCAATCAATACACTGTCTCTTGAACAGCTGTTTGTGGAGTTACATGGATGATGCAAGCCAGTAAATGTCCATGGTATCAAGGTGCTGTCAGTTTTTGGTTAAAAGACGTCGGCTGTGCCAGTTATTTCATCGCTGCAATTATAACGACATTACTATGCCTTATAGCTACAGGTATTGAAGATCTGATCGGACTAATGATCATGTTTTCAATTATTTGTATGTACAGCGCGATAGCTTGGCAAAGTATTCGCTTGCAAGCCACTGAATGGCAGAGTTTAGTTGTTGGTTACCGTAAACATGTGATGTTTCAAGGTAAAGTATTCATTATATTGAGTAACTTAATTTCTATCTTGAGTATCATAATTGCGGGCAATATCAATCTATTAGCAACGCTCACGATGGCCAATCTTGTTGGCATTATTATCTGGTTTTTAAATCGCTCATTCAGCCATTTATTTACCTCTGTTTGCTATTTCAGCTTCTTTATAGCTACGTTAGTGTGTGTGCTTATTGAGCAACTGCCAGTTTGGCTAATACCCGTTAACGTCGTTGCTTTTATTGCTATCGTGTTATTTCATAAAAGCTTTACATCTGCGTACAAATGGCGCCCCGATTCATTACTAAATTATCGTAATGGTCTGCAATCTGGTTGGTCGCCAGTTCCCAGTGGTTTTTTATCAAATTACGGCAGCTCAATTAATAAAGGGTTATTCCCTCTTAGCTACTTTGTTGGCTCTGGACTCTCTCAATACCTTATTTTAATTACACTTTTATGTTTTTTCGGTGTAGTGGCGAATCTATTTTATAATATCACTGAGCAGGCCATTTTTGTTTTAACGCTGAATTTATTCGCGATTGTTACATTAAGTTTATGGAGCAAAGTACAAAAGCAAAACTCATGGGAGCTGTTATTTACCCTACCAATTTACAACACTAGCTACAGCGCAAAAGTCGCACTTAGTTACAGTGTTTTAAAATTAGCAGCACTCGTAGCTTTACTGTGTTTTAGCACAGCAGCTGCGCTTACTCTTGCTAACCAAGAGTTGTTACTAGTTAATGCTTTAAGTTACTCGTTAGCCTGTGCTGCTGGTTTACTACTTAGCTTTGCGATCGGTAATATTTGCAAAAACATAAACTTACTAAGTGTAATTTTATGCTTAACGTTTGGATTAAATATGGGCCTAGCAAACTATATGTTTGACCACGGTGACAGCTTAACTCTGCTTGTATTAATGAGTCTCTATGCGACAGCTATGGCGGGAGCAAATCACTTAACCGCTAGGTACTTATAGTAATTAAGGCCAATCATTGAATTGAACTTCGTCGTTAATAAAGTTTAGGGCATGTGATTGGCGCCCAGCCCATTTAAAAGTATTTGCCCATGGTAGTTCTAGCTGCTGAAGAATAAACTCATAAACAGCATTTTAAATTATCGAAAAACAATAATTTCTTATTGTTTAAAGTTCATTTTAATGGCATCTTAGTTTTTTAACTTAAAGGAACTAAAATGAAAGCTCTCTGTTTAAACCTCTTGCTATCGATGACCCTGTTGATCCTAACGGCATGTACAACAATAGAAGTTAAGGAGTCACACTTTATTAAACCAGATCAGGGGATTGATCTAACCACACTCCAGAATATTAATAATACAGCAAATTTAAACCCTATTGAGATTACAGCGTTTGATGGCATTAAACTTCGCGGAACTCTTATAACCGTCGCAAACGCTAAAGCCACTATAGTCTACTTTGGGGGAAATCAGTTCAGAGTTGATATTGCTGCAAAACAGCCCTTAGAGGCACTATTGCCACTACAAACAAATATAGTGATGTTTGATCATCGTGGCTATGGAAAAAGTGATGGCTCACCTACCGTTAGTAACCTAAAGCAAGATGCACTTAGTATATTTGATTACGTAAAACAGAATCCTCGCATTAACAACAAACCAATTATTTTGCATGGACACTCTTTAGGAAGCGTAATAGCAGGCTATGTCACAACGAAAAGAAACATTGATGGCTTAGTACTCGAAGGCAGTATTACTAATGTTCAAGAAATGACCGACACTAGAGTTCCTTGGTACGCAAAACCTTTTATCACTATTAACTACTCTGATGGCTTACTTGAGTTTGATAACCTTAAAATTGTAAAACAATATAAATCACCGCTGCTAATTATAACGGGTGAAAATGATACACAAACACCAATCTCATTGGCAAAGTCTTTATTCAAACATGCTGCATCCAGTCAAAAGCAATTATATATCGCATCTGGAAAACACCATGGCGATACGCTAAATGGAACTGAATTAAAGCCTCATTATGAGGTATTATTAACTCAATTAACGTCAAACAGCTTATAACAATGAAGAAAATAATTTGGATGAGCAATATCATTTTAACCTTACTATTACTCAGCTTATTCACTATATTGATCACCCTAAGTATGGTGTTATTCACTAGCTCAGAGCTAAATTTAGGCGTCGAAGGTAGCGCTCATATGTGGATAGGTCTTGAAGTCAATGGCTCATGGAGCAACGCAGCTAAACAATTAACAGAAAATCACTATAATGCTTTAGTTTGGCTCGGTTTAATCCAAGTCCTGCCATTTATCATAATAAATATTATTTTACTTCGTTTGTTTTCGCTTTATCGCAAGGGACTGTTTTTTAGCGCTAAAAATATTAGTTGCTTCACATGGCTCGGTGGTGTGTTACTTCTACAATTTGTGATTACTGCCATTTATCCTGCTTTGCTTGTGACCTTAATCAATACTATAACGAGCGACGAGCTTACCCGTATTATATTCATCAGCGATACCGACATTATAGGGTTACTCGCTGGGCTTATAATTTACGTAATAGCTTGGGTAATGAAACAAGCACACCAATTACAACAAGAACAAGAGCTTGTGATTTGATGCCGATAATAATAGATTTAGATGTCATGCTAGCAACACGTAAAATGAAATCAAGCGAGCTGGCTGAAGCCATTGGTATTACACCACAGAATTTATCAGTATTAAAAGCTGGCAGAGCGAAGGCTGTGCGCTTTAGTACCCTTGATGCCATATGTGAGCATCTAGAGTGTCAACCAGGCGATATACTTAGGTATATTGAAGAGGATAACAAATAAAAAACGGCCATTTTTTTAATGGCCGTTTTGCTGTTTAAATAAAATAATTTAAAACACTTATAGTGAGAATGTACGGCCTATCGACAATACAATACGCTCATCTGCAGTATCAATATCTAGGCTGGTGTTCTCGCCCGCTACCTCAATATCAAAACCCGCTAAACTTGTTTGATAAGCAAGACGATAGTGGTTATACGATTTACCATCGGTATCCCATGCGAACTTATCGCCATCGAGTGAATTTGAAATATCAAAGCTGGCACGCAGTGCGTGATTAGGTGCAAGTTCAATGGTGTGTGCAACCATAGAAATCACATGACCTGCGCCGGTACCAAAATAATCCCAGCTATACCAGAAGTTAAGCTCTGTTTGCCCTAACTCACTTGCGTAACCAAATTTAGTGTAAGCTTCAAAGTAGTTACCATCGCTTGAGTTGCTTTGCCCATGGTAACTGTAATACGCAAGGCCGTAATCAATACTGAGCGCTTCATTTAACTGCGCATAGCGACCGAAGTAAGCATCCCATTCAATATTTGTGTCGTCACCAAAGTCAACGTTTGACGCCCACGTGCCAGCATACATGCCTGATTCGCCAAATGAATAATCAAGGCTACCTTGTAACGCTGGGTCGTTTTGCGTTTGGCTCACACCATTAAAGGTATAATCTGATGCGCCGGTTACGGTTGCTGACCAATCAGCCAATACTGAGGTTGAAAAAAGTGCAAACGGTAATGCGACTGCTAATAATGTTTTTTGTGTTGTCATGTTAATTCCTTCGCTACTGTATAAGCTAATATTTAGCTAGCTGATTCAATTTTTGTGTAGTCAATTTTGTTGTCTTTCGGCGAACTATCAATGTTACTCACAGTTTTAACTTTGCTATAGGCAATATAGGCTGCACACGCAAAGAACAAACCAATCACTAACACTCCGACCCACTGGATTTGTAGAAAGTTCTGCTTAAATAATAGGGTTAATAATGAAAGAGCGACAACATTTAGCGCAATATATTTAAATTTACCTAAACGTTTAACCGTCATACCCATATTGTCGGTGTATAAACGGATCAGTGAATCAAGCGAGTTGATCACAAACACTACGCCAACAAATACCATTGCTATATTTTTGATCCCTTGTGTATCAATGCCTGCTTCGTGATACTGATAAAGCACGCCAAACCAAATTGCGATTGGGATTGAAGGGAAAATTAACATTGCCCCCAATACTTGATAGGTTTTTAATCCACCGACAAAACGTGAAGTGAATTGACCAATCATAATACTCCACGCAAACCACCAAAATAAATAAAACTCATGGTAATCATTGAGTGGCAGTACAAACTGATTAATATTGCCAAAGTAACTACCAATTAACGTTAAATTATTTGTAAAATCTGACACTTGGCCATTTTCGCCCATAAATGCGCCAAACCACATAAAACCAATTAGTGCTATAAATAACCAGGTAGTTGAAATACTTAGAAAACGTACATATTTAATATCGGTGCTTGAATACACCGCAAAGCAAATAGCTGCGAATACAATTAAATAAAATGACGGAATAATCGACTCACCATCACCAAGACTAGGTAAATACCAAGGTAGGTTAGAGAGCAATAAGAAAGCGGTGAAGGCACAAGTACCAATAATAACTACATTATTGATTAATTTAACCCAAGGAATTTCGAAAAATTTCACTTTAGGTTCTATTACACAGAAATAAAAGCACGTAAGGAAATAGAATCCCCAGATCAGAAAGCCCCAATAACCAAACTCGATAGCTAGTGGATTGGCAAACGCGTACTCTGGGCTTGCTTTTATGTCTGCATAACCTGCAAACTCAGTGAGTGGAAACATGATCAAGCCAACATCTAAGCCTGATGTAAATAAGATGGCGATAAAGGTAAATGTTCTTACCGGTGTGACGCCAACACACTTTACATTGCCCCATTTTACTAAAATTGCAACAATTGCTAGTAGGGTGAAAATAATGCCTGCGCTAAGCCATAAGGTCATAATTCCCTCCCCAAAATAAATGAAAATACATCATTACGTCTCCGTGTTTTTAGTCTCGCATTAACGCACCACAAACAACTTATGATGCGCGCCACTGCAAGCCCCAAGGTACAAAATGTACCCCAGGTGGCCTGGTTAGATCTCCGAACTACGCTGCACAGTTTGCCATTGAGATTCAACAGCAACCTTTGCTTGCGATTTACTAAGTGGTGGCTTACCTAAAATTAGATCAGCCGCTTTTTCTGCCACCATAATGGTTGGCGCATTTAAATTTCCGTTAGGAACCGTTGGGAAGATTGATGAATCCACCACATGCAGTCCCTCAATGCCATGTACTTGAGTGTTTGAGTTTACTACTGCCAGTTCATCTTCACCCATTTTGCATGAACATGAAGGATGGTAAGCACTCTCAACTGCCTGACGTACAAAAGCATCTATTTGTTCATCGGTTTGAATCTCTTTACCTGGTTGGATTTCGCCATCGCGGTAATCATCAAACGCACTTTGCTCAATGATTTCACGCGTTAAACGCACACAGGCTCTAAACCCTTCAATATCATCTTGATGCTGTAAATAGTTAAATTGGATCTTAGGTGCAACCGTTGGATCAGCCGATTTAATTGTTACTGCACCGCGGCTTTTAGGCTTGTTATGCCCTACATGGACCTGAAAACCATGGCCATCAAAAGCACTTTTACCGTCATAACGAATTGCCGCAGGTAAAAAGTGATATTGAATATCAGGCCACTCAACCCCCGGTTTTGAGCGAATAAATGCACAAGATTCAAAATGATTAGTCGCCCCAAGACCGCTGCGGTTTAATAACCAACGCGCGCCAATAAGGCCCTTTGAAATAAGGCCAAGCTTGCCGTTTAAGGTAATTGGCTGCTTACACTTATACTGGAAATAAAACTCCAAGTGATCTTGCAGGTTTTGCCCAACCCCGGGTAAATGGTGCTTAACCTCGATACCCGCTGCTTTAAGTATTTCGCTGTCGCCAATACCAGAAAGTTGCAATAAATGCGGTGAACCAATCGGACCGGCACTTAAAATAACGTCTTTACTGGCCTTTGCTTTAACAATATCGCCATTAACTTTGTACTGCACACCAACGGCTTTTTTACCTTCAAGCAACACCTTTTCAGCCAACGCACCAGTAACAATAACTAAGTTTTTACGTGACTTCACTGGGTCTAAATATTCACGACTTGCAGAGCTGCGCACACCGTCTTTAACGGTCATGTGCATTGGACCAAAACCCTCTTGCTGCGCTGCGTTATAATCGTCAGTGGCTGCATATCCGGCTTGCTGGCCCGCTTTGATAAAGGCTTTATAAAGCGGGTTCGCCATTTCGTTACCGTTGTTCACACCCAAAGGGCCGCTATCACCACGATAGTCGTTTTTACCTAAATAGAATGATTCTGCTTTTTGAAAATACGGTAAACAGGATTGATAATCCCACCCTTGTGCACCATGTTGTTGCCATTCATCAAAGTCTTTAGCATGGCCACGTACATACACCATGCCATTGATAGATGATGAGCCACCTAACACTTTGCCACGCGGGCAGTGCATTTGACGATCATCTAGATACGGTTCAGCTTCACTATGAAACTGCCACGCGTATTTATCTGAATTCATCGGAATTGATAGCGCGGTAGGCATTTTAATAAAAATGCTTTTATCGCTGCCGCCAGTCTCTAATAGTAAAACGCGGTTGCGGCTATCTTCGGATAAACGATTAGCCAGTACACAGCCCGCCGACCCTGCACCCACTATGATGTAATCATACGTTAGTGCAGTCATTAAAATGGGCTCTCTATATTAGTCATACCGACATAAATCGATTTAGTTTGGGTGTAATGATCAAGTGTTTCAATGCCATTTTCACGACCGATACCTGACTGCTTATAACCGCCCACAGGCATTTCTGCTGGCGAATTGCCGTAGCTGTTGATCCAACAAATACCTGCTTGCAGCTGATGAATAACACGGTGTGCGCGCTTAATATCTTTGGTAAACACGCCTGCAGCAAGGCCTAAGTGAGTATCGTTAGCACGGTGAATTACATCATCTTCGTCATCAAACGTTAATACGCTCATTACGGGACCAAAGATTTCTTCTTTGACGATCGTCATATCATCAGTGCAATCAATAAATACCGTCGGTGCAACAAAGTAACCGTTGGGTGCAGAGGCTGGGCTAAGTGTTTTACCACCCGTTAATAACGCTGCACCTTCGCTGATGCCTTTATCGATATAGCTCATCACTAATTGTTGATGCTTTTTGGAAATTAATGCGCCAAAGTTAACGTTAGGATCGAGTGGATCGCCCGCTATAATATTTTCTTCAGTGCGTGTTTTAAGCTCATCAATAAATTGCTGATAAACATTTTTGTGTACATAAATACGGGTGCAGTTAGTGCAAATTTCACCTTGCGTATAAAAATTACCTAACATTGCAGCACTTACTGCCTGTGAAATATCGGCATCATCAAATACTAGCAGTGGTGATTTACCACCAAGTTCCATGGTGACATCTTTTAATGAACCCGCAGCACTAGCAACTACTTTTTTACCTGTGCCTACTTCGCCGGTAAACGATACTTTCTCAATATCAGCTGATTGTGTTAACCACTGGCCGACTTCTGCTGCACCTTGCACCACGTTAAACACACCCGCTGGTACACCCGCTTCGATGAATATTTCGGCAAGCTTAATTGCGCCAAGTGGCGTTTCTTCAGAAGGTTTAAAAATAAATGCATTTCCGGCAGCCAAAGCTGGGCCGGATTTCCAACAAGCGATTTGCAGCGGGTAGTTCCACGCACCGATTCCGGCACAAATCCCTAATGGCTCTTTACGGGTATAATAAAAATCTTCGCCAACCATTTGCTGCTGGCCAACTTGGGCAGGTGCTAGCCCTGCAAAATACTCGATTACATCAGCGCCAGTTTGCACATCAACACACTCGGCTTCTTGCCATGGTTTACCGGTATCTAGCACTTCTATTTTTGCAAGTAAATCATTACGCTCGCGCAATAATGCAACCGCTTTTAGTAAGATACGACTACGTTCAATCGGACTCATAGTTGACCATGCAGCAAATCCTTGTTTAGCACTTTGAATAGCCGCATTTTGAATAAACGCATCTGCCACTTCTACATAATAAATTACGTCATCTGTTGCTGGGTTTTTAACTGCAAATGTTTCGCCACTTTGATTTTTTAAAAAGTGACCATTGATAAAGTTTTGATAAACAGGTGTTGTCACATTAAGCTCCATACTGTTTGATAAGTGAACATACAAAGTTTTTTGCTAGCTGTTCACAATGTGCAAATTGATCTTGATCAGACTTACTTAGTACCGCTCTTAACCATAAGCCATCGATCATTGCCGCACATAATTGCGCTGCAAGTTTGGCTTCATCATCACCCATCAATTGTTTAAATGAGCTGACTAAATTACTAAGAAGTCGTCGGCTATTTACGTTCTGTAAGCGATGCAACTGAACATCGTGCATCGATTGCGCCCAAAAGCTTAACCAAGTTTTAGTGGTATCGCTGCGCTGTTGTAATCTGGCAAAGTTAGCTTCTATTATCAGCATTAACCTTTGCTCAGGGGTCGTTGTTGGCGTTACTTGTTTGATCAGCTCGTGTTTTAGATTGGTTAATAAATAACGCACAGTGGCTTCTATCAAGCCCTGCTTACCACCAAAATAATGACTAATAATGCCCGACGATAATCCTGCTTTTTTACTGATACTATTAATGGTTGTTGCTTGTAAGCCAAATTCAGCAACCGAACTAATAGTAGCGTCAATTAACTGCTGACGACGGACAGGTTCCATTCCAACTTTAGGCATATTTTTATTAATTGAACGTTCAATAAAAATAAAGGTTAAAGTAATGGAACTGATAATTCAAGGTTGACAAACTGTGAATAGGCTAAAATGAAGAGAGCTAAGTGACCCTAAGTAACTGTCCTAGCGTTGATAAATCGGCTTAGAAAAAAGTTGCGAAAAAAATCGAAAAACAGCTGCTTTTTAAGTAAATGCGAAAAAAATCAGCTATATTAGGTTGAAAATCATATCTGGTTAGTCTCAGGTATCACTTTTAAAATCACAGAATTATCTATCAAAAAAACAAACTACAGGAAACTCGATGTCTAATTTTAATGAATATAAAGTATTGCATGTTGTTGAGGGTGGCTGTGGCACATTGCTGCTAGGTTCGAGCGGGTTACCACTTAAAAGGCTAGAAGCAACACTTAATGATGAAGCACAAAATGGCTGGCAACTGGTATTTCAGGTTATCGAAAGCAAACGTTTTTTGCTATTTTGGTCACGCGAAGCTGTGATCTTAACGTTAGGCAGAAACCGTGCTTAAAGCAATGACGCTTAGTGCAATTCGCCGCTATCAAAAAAATGGCGGCGCTAAGGCACATTTTAATATTAGTTGTAATTTCAGTCCTTCCTGCTCAGAGTTTACTCATCAAGCAATTACTAAATATGGGCTAGTGAAAGGTCTGTTTATTGGCGTAAAAAGAATACGGCGTTGCAATAACCCCGACTGTGTAACCGTAAAATCCGATCCACTTCCTTGAGGCTTATTAATGCCATGACATCAGAACAACTAAATGCTCAAGAAGAGCAGCTTCGTTCAGAAGTAAATGCATTGTCCCCTGAACAGCGTAAACTATTTTACCAGCAAGAAAAGCGTCTCGTTAAAGACCCTGATACTTATGCGGTACTGAATTGGTTTTTTGCCGCAGGTTTACACCACTTTTACTTAGGTAGATTTCAACGTGGTGCGGTGAATTTAACGCTGATGCTAATTGGCATACTCACTATTTATAGCTTTGGCGTATTTTTAATCATCGTCGTTTTGTTAATTGAATTACCACAGCTTTTTAAGAGTCAACGCATCGTCCATCAATATAACAATCAAGTTATGGCTGATATTCTAAAACAACTAACCGACTCTTGATTACTTAAAGCAAATGCTAGATACTGTTTTTTTATACAGTTACGGTGTGTGTTATGAAAAAAGAATTACCCGAAAAATATTATTTAGCCCACTTTAAAGAGCTAATAACATTTATCGACACTCAATGCAGACACTTATTAGAGCAAAAACACGTCGATTTCATTAATAAAGCAAACCGACTTACTGAGCAAGGCCAGTGCATGCTGGCACGCATTTATTCTCGTAAACCTTTACTCGTAGCAATCACCACACTTAATTATAATGAAATAGACAGCCCTGCACTGGCACTCGAAGAGCTAAAAACAGCACAGCTCATTAGTCATCCAAATTACACCGACTATCAACACGTACTCGCACATCTAACTAAACCCGCATTGCTAGCACTACTCGCGCCTTTCGATATCCAACCTAGTATTAAAAAAAGCGTCACTAAAGCACAACTGGTAGCACAGACTTGCGATTTTTTTGCTACTAAGCCGGAACATTTAACCTGCCTTTATAACCAGTTTGTTATTAATAACCGCTTTGCTGTGTATGAATACTTTGAATTTCTATACATAGGCCGCTTAAGCACTGGTGATATTAACCATCAAAATAGCTTTGTACTGCGTGATTTGGGCCTAAGAACCACACGAGAAAACCATACAGTAAGTTTAGCTCGCTTTGATACACGTGAAGAGGCGCAATCTAACTACGCGCTAAATCGTTATCGCATGGCATTTAAAAGCGCGCAAAGTGATGACGAATATCAAGCTTTAGCTATTGAGCTTATTAATCAACCGGCCGAAGGTACATTAGCAGTCAACCTTAAAAACAAGCTCCTTTTACGACTTCACCAACAACTAAAAAAATATAATATTGAGCTGTGTTTTACACTTTTAAATGCCTGTGAAAATAGCGCTGAAGCAACTGAATTACAAATACGCGAGCAATACCGCCAAGGTAATAAAGAGTGGGTAAAAATCCAGCTTGAAACCATCATCGAAGATCCGCTCACTGATGATTTACTGTATTTTGCTGATGACTTTTTAATGCGTAAATTTAACAAGCAAACTCGCTCTCGCTTAAGTGCAATGCTCGCCGATACGCAATGTGTTATTGAAATTGACGAAGTTTATCGAAACGATGTAGAGCAAGGTGTTACAGAACACTACACTCAACAAGGGTTAACTGTTTTTTATACCGAAAATACGCTTTGGCAGAGCCTTTTTGGTTTAGTTTTTTGGCGCGAGCTTTATATAGATACTCCCACCCCACCTTGCAATGAGTTTGATATGTTTCCACAATCATTGAGAACCGACTGCTTTTATCATACCCAACACCAACAAATTGAAGCACTACTAGCAAACTGGCAAACACCGGATGATTTACTAAAACACGTTTGTAAAAGTGCCGCCCGTTATTTTGAGCAAGCTAATGGGCTGTTTCGCTGGCATAGCGAGCTATTACGACCATTAGAAGTGCTGATTTTAAATAGCTCATTAGCAGCGCTAAAAAGTCACTTAAAGAATATGACCATGCGCTTTATGCAGCTTAAAGATGGTTACCCTGATTTGATGGTGCTAAATGGTAATAAACTCCATTTTGAAGAAGTAAAAGCCCCAGGTGATAAATTAAGACGTAATCAGCTAACAACGATTGATTGCCTCAAAAATAATGGATTCAATGTACACATTGCGGCCGTAAAATGGGTTAATGATCCCAATCGTATTTACAGCGTGGTCGACATTGAAACCACTGGTAGTTTAAAAGGCGGCAATCGGATCACCGAAATTGGCATAGTTAAAATGCAACACGGCAAAGTAATTGATACTTGGTCAACACTTATCAACCCGCAAATGCGCATTCCTAAGTTTATAGTGTCTTTAACCGGTATTAATGACGCAATGGTAGCAACTGCACCACGCTTTACTGAAATAGCTGAGACTTTACTTAATAAACTAAAAGGCACTATTTTTGTGGCTCACAATGTAAACTTTGATTACGGCTTTATTCGTAAAGAATGTGAAATGGCAGGTATCCACTTTAAAATGCCCAAATTATGTACTGTGGTTGAATCTCGCAAAGCGTTTGCTGGTTTAAAATCATACTCTTTAGGTAACCTCAGTGCGCATTTTGACTTAAACCTGACAAGCCATCACCGAGCACTCGCTGATGCCAGCGCAACCGCTGAGTTACTTTTGCTTATAAAAAAATTTAACTAACTTAATAACTTAAGCTTTTAGCGCAAATGACCCAAAGCCAGCTTTTGCTAAATAAAAGCAAGGTATTGATTGCAACCCTCCCAGTACCTCGCTATAGAAGTCAACGCGTCTGTCTAATACTTACCGTTAGCATTAATAACCCAACTGCAATACCCAAAAAGTAATAAGGCATTCCTGCATCCCAACTCGCTTGACTGTTCACCCCTAAAAAGTCTAAATATAGTCCACCTTGCAGAGGTCCTATGTACCAAATGACTAGAAACACAACTTCAAACATTCGTTTTGACTGCGTAAATGTACCGCAAAAATAGGCCAACGAAACCATAAACGAAATAGCCACAAACAATTGCACCAGCAACAACCACTCAGCTATGACTACAAACCGCGCAATACTGCCTATACAGGCAAAGGCTAACAATCCCCAACCAGCACTGAAACTAGCCATACTTTGTAATAGCGGTGATTGCTTGCTATAAGCCATAATTTCAATAGTATTTGTTTGCCTCTCTAGCTGCCCTAACGGCGATATAACCAATACACACCACAACAATGACATAGGTAAAAAAAGACTCAGCAACAGGTTCTGATCAACAAAAACTTGGCACACATTCAAAATGACCAATCCGATGAGCCACAGATTTGTTTGCCCTTTAAGCATTAACTTAAACTCTAATCGTAATAAGCGTGTAACAGCGAATGACTTAGTTGCGCCAACAAATATTCTATCGAGTATTCCTGTGACTTTTTCAATTACGCTAACTATTCGCCATTGCTTTTTAATCTCGTTCATTGAGCCATTACTAAAACGATCAAAAAATAAAAATGCTAAGCTTAGAGCTATTGAGCTGACTATCAATAAAGGCAACATTCCTTGGAAGTGCACAGCACTTGGCTCAAACCCATGCCAAACAAATGTTTTTACAGATTCACTAGCTGTTATGCCAACATTGGTACCACCCTGCTCTGTTGGAAAACGCGCAGCAACCTCTATATCTAAACTTTCAAGCACTGCACCAATGCCTGATACTCCTTCAATACTTTGCGTTATCGAGCCAACCCACAAGAAAAAATATACCACATTACCTAACCCCCCTTTGAGCCACGTTATCGACTCAAATAAAATAGCGATTGATGCAATTGCTAATAACAAAGGTAAAACAAACACTAATTGCGGCCAAACGAGTGCCCACACATCAACCTGATAGCTTTCGCCATAATAAAGCTGTATCAATACACTACTGAGCAACATCGCCAATACAATTGAAAGTAAAATCAGTATATTTACCCCCCACTTAGCGAATAGAAAAGCCTGTTTGCTAATCGACGTTGCTGCAATAAGCTCACACGTTTTTGATTGCCTGTCTAACTCAAGTGCATTTTTAACCAAGTAAAAGCAAATAATTGGTAAGAACATAACATTTAGCATAGCTAAACATACACCAATCCACGCGCTGTTATAAATGCCGCGGTAGCCATTAATCACTAGTGTTTGGTACTGCGCATCAGGGGACGGAAAATACAATAACGTTAATACAGACATAGCCAACAAGGTCACCATATAACTTTGTTGTCGTGTGCGTTGTTTAAAGTCAGCGACCATACATTGCCAAATCTGTTTCATTAACCGATCCTCGCTGCGCTGCGAGGTGCTGGTTGCTCGCTAGTAAAATACAAGTAAGCATCTTCGAGTGATGCCGCCCGTACCGTGGCTTTAGAATCAGGGCAATGATCCGCAACAAGGTTTAATTCAAGCTTTCCTTCTTTTCGAATGCTGTGGCTAACAATATACTCATGCTGGATCTGTTTCAGATCCGATGGTTCAATCGTTAATGTCCAACATTTTTCAGCCACTTTTTGCTGTAATACATTCGCTGTTACTGATTGAATAAGTGCGCCACCGCGCATAATGGCAATGCGGTCCGCAATCGATTCAACATCTGACACTATATGCGTGGAGAATATAATGCAACGATCCGCCGCAAGCTCAGTCAATAACTGCCTAAAGTTGGCTCGTTCATGCGGATCAAGACCAACCGTCGGCTCGTCAATGATCAATAATTTAGGATCATTTAATAACGCCTGCGCAATTCCAATGCGTTGTTTCATGCCTCCAGAGTAACCTTTTAGCGGCTGATGTGCGGCGTGGGTTAAATTAAGCTTATTCAGCAAATCATCAATAACACTATTGGCATGTGCATTTTCAAGCCCTTTAAGCCCTGCCATATATTGCAAAAATTCAAACCCCGACAGTTGTTCATACACGCCAAAATATTGAGGTAAATAGCCCAGCTCTTTGCGTAACAATTGTGGTGATTTAACAATATCTTGGCCTTGCCATAAAATAACACCTTGTGTTGGCTTAGTAATGGTAGCCAGAATTCTCATCAAACTAGATTTTCCAGCTCCATTAGGGCCTAACAAGGCTAAAATCCCAGGTTCAACTTGCAAAGATAATGTATTAATTGCGCATTTTGCATCTTTGCTTTTATTATATTGATGACGTAATGATTGAATATCTAATAGCATGAGTGTCTATTCCTAATTAAGTTACACTCATTCAGCAAATATTAAGCCATGTAAATAACAATTAATAATCAATAACTTAAGCTTTAAACTTTTTAAAAAAACAATATTGAATAACAACTCTTACCAAATAATGGCGAAAAACATCAACGTGATAAGTTAACGTGTAGTCATTTTTCTCACCCGCTGATGCATTTAACTTATTCAGTCTAACCACAGTAAAAACTAAAACAAACTTTGATACTGCTCTATTAGATAATCTGTGTAAGCAATATCGCCACGATAACGCGATAAATGCGTGGTATCACGGTACATTTGCGGGGTTATTTGCGGTATATTTTGATGGTTTTTCATTTTAATACCAGTGGCTTGCTCTATTTGCGCTATTACTTCTGCTAAACGTTTTTCAGCCTCTGGTGTTGTTTTTATCCACTTACTGTTTTTTGGCAGCATGATCACTTCAACGTTCTCAGATACACGTTGAAAGTTTTTTACAATATTAATAAAATGCGTAACCAATAATGGTTGAAAATGAAGCTGCTCTATATCTGCACTGCGAATACGACTAAGGCGATCGTTTTTCATTTCGTTATCAGTTTGCGTAACGTGGTAATAGTCGTTAAATATAGCTAACGTTTCTGCTGATCGCTCTTGTGGGATTGTACCGCCCCCTTGCCATTCATAGCTCCATTCTGCGTCCTTATAATTAGGATATTCTTCTACAAATTTTTCACCGAGTAAACGTCCTAAGCGGCGACGCTGCGCAATAGTTTCATCATCATCTTTAAACGTTTGATGCGATTTAGGTGGAAACATCTCTCGACCCAAAAAACTGGTGATCATTTCAGCTGAAATATTGCCGCGCAAATATTTTATATTGAATAATCGTACGCCACGAGTAAGATCATTTTTTGCAATTACCATTAACTCCTGATCATTAGCGAGTAAAGTTAAAAATGAGTCTAAAACTGGGGTCGCTCTGCTCCAGCGCGTTTGCGTGGTTTGAAAAGGATTAAACTCAATCATGGTTAGCTTTATTTTGCGATCTTCTTTGACAAATTCATCCGCAATACGTCGTGATAAAAAATCTTGAAAGTACGGGTTTAGCCCACCAAAGCCAAAGTTAAATGATTTAACTTGCTTACCCCGCTGCGCTAAATCAGCATCAAATTTTCGTGGCGAAAATCCGGCACGCGTCATTGATGAGCCAAAAAACATCACAACATCGTTTGGTTCTTTCACTATTTGTGGCAAAGCTGCACGTGACTCAGTAACCCTTGCTATTGCGCCTTGAGTATTTGCTCCCATCCCATGCAAAATAAGATGAATACCGACAAGTGCGAAAGCCATGCATAAGCCAATAACAAGAATCGACTTTCCATATAATTTTTGTGATGTCATTGCTACTCTACCTTGATGATTAGAATTGGAAATAGATAAACTCATTGCTTGGCTCCCCGATAAATAAACATACCCCTTGCCCTAACATCATTAACAGCCAAAATAACCAGGGTTTATTTTCCAGCTTGTCAGCGCCCTTTATTACGTAAAAATCCATAATATGTACAAGTAATACCCACACACTGGTCATTACAAAAATAGTCATTGCGTTGCTTCCAGCTGCTATTGTTGAATTAAATACATGTAAATTAGTAATAATATCTATGGCAGAAGTTAAGTCGTTGGCTGCAAAAAACACCCAACCTATAAGGACTAAATAAAACGTGATGGCCCACTTAATAAAAGTTACAAACAGTGCATTGGATTGATTAAAACGTGCAAATATTTTCAGCCCTGCTAAATAGTGCGTAGCAGTGATAATAGCGCCATGAAATGCGCCCCAAGCAACAAAAGTCCACGCTGCGCCATGCCATAAACCACCCAGTAACATAGTTAAAAACACATTACGGGTGCGGTTATTATTTCTGTTCCCGCCTAATGAAATATATAAATAATCTCGTAACCAAGTCGAGAGTGAAATATGCCAACGACGCCAAAAATCAACCGGAGAAAGTGCGAAGTAAGGCACTCTAAAATTAAGTGGAATACTAAAACCGAGTATCAGCGCAATACCAATTGCCATATCGGTATAACCCGAAAAGTCACCGTATATCTGCCCTGCAAATGCCAATACGCCAGTCCAAAGCTCCAGTGTGCTTATGGGGCCTTTTGCCTCAAAAGCATGTTGTGCAGGGATAGCCAATATATCTGCACCAGTTTTTTTAATCAGCCCCACAGTGATCAGCAAAAAACCATGTTTTACAGCAGTGTACTTAGGCAAGGCGATGGCGTGCATTTGTGGCAAAATATGACTTGCACGAAGAATTGGGCCTGCAACCAGTTGTGGGAAAAACGATAAAGCAGCAACAAATTCAACTAAGCCTTTACGTGGTTTCATATCGCCACGGTAAACATCAATGGTGTAACTTAAACTTTGAAAAGTATAAAAAGAAATACCAACAGGCAGTACCCACCCTAATGTCTCAATGGAGGCATTGTAACCAAGCGTAGATAACAGCTCAGACACAGAATTGAGTACAAAGTCAGCATATTTAAACACCGCTAATAACCCTAAATTAAGCACCACAGATAACGTAACCCATTGCTTTTTACGTTGCTGCGTTGATGCTTTATATATAGCTTGAGCAATAAAGTAATCGGCTACCCCACTGCCCACCAGCAAGGGAATAAAACTATAATTCCACGCGCCATAAAAAACTAAGCTGCCGACTAAAATCAAATACACTTTGGGTTTTTGTTTTAAAAAAACAAAACCGTAAAACAAAATAAAAATGGCAAAAAACCAAAAGAATATGGGGGTATTAAATATCATGTTGCCCCCTTACATTTTGTTCAATAATTGTTCTTTGGTAACGAGTAAACATACTGTTTTCCTTTATTCAGAGCGAGTTTGGTTGACCCACTAAAAGTAGGGGGAAAACCAATCAATAATTAATTGAAGTAATTTAAATAAATTTGACGCAGGCTGACTTGCATTCGCTCATCAGCCAAGTTAGATCAACGCATTCAGGGGGGCGAGTGAAGTAATATGTGATTCATTGGCGTGCTCCATTAGCTATTAGTAACGCTTTAATTGACTCTGTGCGAGCACGATTAAGGGGGGTACGTCGCTGGTAACCATCAGATGCTCCTGTAGTAACCGCTAAGTTTACATCAGCGCCCCGTGATATTAATAATTGGC
This sequence comes from Pseudoalteromonas sp. SG44-8, assembly GCF_014164125.1. Taxonomy (NCBI): domain Bacteria; kingdom Pseudomonadati; phylum Pseudomonadota; class Gammaproteobacteria; order Alteromonadales; family Pseudoalteromonadaceae; genus Pseudoalteromonas; species Pseudoalteromonas sp. SG44-8. The sequence goes on from NZ_JACJEQ010000014.1 coordinate 107,939, forward strand.
TCATATCGTAAAAACCAAAATATGCAGCATTTATAAGGGCCGTTTCATCACGCGGTACAATTGCATTTATATCAGCGCCGTTATCAAGTAAAAGCGTAGCCAATTCAATGTTATTATTCATCGCAGCAACTATCAGCGGGTTACCATCACCACTTGATGACTGATTTACATCCGCGCCTAAGTCAATTAATGCCTGAGTCATTATTTTGTTATTTTTTTTCACGGCAATCATTAACGCAGTGCCATCACCAATCACTGGTACATTAATATCAACCCCATCATTTCGCAGCACACGTATCGCATCAATATCATTACGCGTGACCGCATTAATTAATAAAGTGCTCTCGAATTGTGGTAACAGTGAATAATGTCGGGCATCTGCTACGGTATGTTTAATACTAATTTTGGGTGAAAATGCCTGCGTTGCTTGAATCGTTGTAGCAGCGAGCACTGCACACACCAAAGCAATTACAGCGATACTTGGCTTTTTAAATTGCTTATTTTCTAACACTGCACCAATGCGATAATTTAGCTCTTTTTTCTTACTAAAAAGCCCCATTGCCAGCACACTCCTTTGCTGCATTACCATTAATTTTGCACAATCAATCAGTGATTGCGCATATTGTTGAGTATTTTTAATTTCATTTACTGCACGTAAGTCACAGGCTATTTCGCGTTCTACATGAATTTGCTTGTTAAGCATGCGTATCACCGGGCTCCACCAAAATAGAATCGCGATGACTTCTTGAAATAAACCAAACCAGTTATCTTTGCGTTTAATATGCGCGTTTTCATGAAGCACTATCGCCAGTAATTGCTCATGCTTGAGTTGCTCGGTAAGGCTTTTTGGAAGAATAATTTTAGGTTGTTTAAACCCTACAACTAAAGGAGAGGATACTTTAGTTGAAGTATAAACCTGTGTATCAATATGGGCAGATAAATGTGGCGCTTTTTCAATTGTTGAGCTTATCAAATAGCGTGTTTGAATATATGATGACAATACTGTAAATACTCGCCAAACGCTGCCTGCAAGCCAGATTAATACGGCTATACTTAGCAAAAATGAAAAATTAAATACGATTTCACTAGGCAAGTGCCAGCTGTTATTCGGCTCATTAATAATACCCGTACTAGCTGTGTTCAACACATTAGGATCTTGTTGAGAAGCAATGGTTTGCGCTGTTGTATTGATCTCTGTATTTTCGTTTTCATTCCCGGTTGTGATCAAGGTAAAAGGGATGACTGTTGCGGTAATTAACGTCGTCATCCACAACCAGCTTTTCAACTCAGCCCCCGATGGAACACATTTATTAATCAACGTAAGTCCCAATAAAAGTATAAAACCAATAACAAGGTGATGAAATGCTAACGTTGTTAATAAGGTATATTCAATCATCATTGTCCTGACGTCCTTTTCTAGGTTTGTTAATCTTTACTTTGGTCAACTTTACGCTGTAATGCTTCTAAATCATCAAGATCAATGTCAGTCTCTTGCATTAAATGCTGTGCCAATACCTTAGGTGAGCCACCAAAAAACTTATTCAGCATCGAAGTTAATGCACTTTGCCGCGCTTCTTTTTGAGTAATCTTTGGTGTGTAAATAAACGCTTTTCCTTCTTTTCTAAAGTCGGCGTAGCCTTTTTCAGCAAGGATCTTACATAACGTTTGTACTGTGGTATAAGCGGTTTTTTTTTCCTTTGATAGTTCATCTGTTATATCGCGCACAGACGCCTCACCACTTTCCCAAAGCACTTCCATAATACTTTGCTCACCATCGGTAAGCTGATTTGATTTATTTCTAGCCATCGTATTTAACCTTTTTAAAGTTCTACTAATTAATTAGTTTTAAATACTATAGCGTGCCCAACTCAATCTATCAACTAATTAATTAGTTTTTAATAATTTAGTAATTAGTACTCGTAATCCAGGCTAAAAAGTTCTTTAAAATTTGTAAATAATGGCTACATGTTCTAAACCTTAAGAGTAGCCTTTAGAGGAAGCCCCTTATGCCGTCAACAAACACAATAGATAAACACTCCGAATTTGCGCGCTGTTTAGAGTGCAATAAGGTCAGCACTTTTGCAGCATTTCATTGGCTGGCACTGGCCTTTAAAGATATGGCCAGAGCCCCTATTTTAAGCTTGATTTATGGGATTGTTTTCACTCTGATCCCGCTGGCAATTGTCTATTTCGCGGTGTTCACTGACAGCTACTTAGTTGTTTTACCAGCCAGTGTCGCATTTGCTCTGATCGGCCCGGTATTTGCGGTAGGTCTCTATGATGTTGCTTGGGAGCTAGAAAAAGGCCACACACCAACACTTAGCCATTCTCTAAAATCAATGTTCAGAAATCCGGTCGGTGAATGGGGATTTGCAATTTTACTGATGGTAATAATGATTATATGGATGCGTCTGGCAGCGATAGTTCATGCACTTTACCCCAGTCATGCTAATCCTACATTTGAAGAACTCTCCGCTTTTTTAACTTTAGGTACCATTATCGGCGGAATTTTGCTTGTTACTGTATTTGCTATTTCAGCATTTACTCCACAAATTATGATGGAAAGACGGGTCGATATAATGACCGCGGTTATGTCATCAATGAATGCCGTTAAAACCAACTTTTCAGCGATGATTGTTTGGTCTGCATGTATTTTTATACTCGTAGCCCTTGGTTTTGTCACTGGTGCTACTGGTTTTATAGTTATTATGCCACTACTTAGCTATGCCAGCTGGCACGGCTATATTGCCGTAATTAAAACCAAAAAAGCCCGCAGCTATGAATAAACTAAAATGCATAAAGGCCAGTAAAACTGGCCTTTTTCTTGGAATGAATACCTAAGTGAGCTTTATTACAGCTACTTTTTGCCTGTCAGCATTGCGCTCATAACGCCATCACGTTTGATTAAACCATGATAAAGCGCGGCACTGATGTGCATAAAAATCATTGCTAAAAACAACCAAGCTACAATGCCATGCATTTCTCGGAAAAATGCAAAGTATTTAATATCAGCGTCAAGCAAATTAGGTAACTGAAATAACCCAAAAAACTGCACTACGCGCCCGTCCGCATTTTGCATTAACCAGCCAGATAGCGGCATCAGTATCATCGCGCAATAAAGCCCAAAGTGAGTGATATGAGCTGCAAACCGCTGCAACCTAGGTAACTCAGTGGGTAAAGTAGGTGTGCAGCTGTACACTTTATTTATTAATCTCAGCACAACTAAAATGAGCGCTAAAATACCGGTAGATTTATGTAAGGTGACAGCCTCAACCTGCCAAACGGCCAAGCTTTGTACCATTGATAACCCTAAAAATAGCATCGATATTAACATCAGCGCCATCACCCAATGTAATAACCGACTGCCTGCTGAGTAGCCCTTATTTGCTGACATTATTCACCTCCGTTTGTTGCGCTAACTTTAGCACCTAACAATGTTTCTTTTGCACGACGACGATAGGACTGCGCATACGCGGCACCACGCGCACGTAAAATCGGATCGGCTGTCGCACTCATACCCTGCGGTAACACCAACGGATCAAAGTTTGCGTCGCCACAGGCTGCGTTTTCTTGGTTGTGCCAAGAAACGATTGATAATGTGCCAGCATTTATCGTCTGTCTATCTGAGGGCCACGGTATAGTTGGATTATTCTCATCATCATTAGACGCCGCTAAGGTAAAAATTAAATCAAATTTAACAGCGTTTTGATCTAAACGTGATGCCAACTCTTGTTGAAGTGCGTTGGCCGATGACGTATCGAGCATCGCAGCATTATTTGTCGCTTTGTGCGGACGCGCAACCCAACGCACAGCTTGTTTATCACCTAGCTCATTATGTAAATAAAACGCATTGATACTGTGATAACGTTCAGCGGCAAAACTATTGGCAGGCACATAGTCAGCTTTCCAATCATTAAATGCTTTACTTTCTGGATGTGCTTTAAAGAACGCTGTTATTTTTTCTGGGTCTCGTTGTTTTGTTATAGGATCCGGTGATAATGCCTGCAATTGCTGAAAAAATGCCTCAGGTGTAGCAACTGCCATTACAGGAGGCGTATTCATAGCAACACGCCATTCATCGACTGTGCCACTGTTTACTGCAAATGCTAGACTGCGCACCGGTGCTTTTAAATCTGGCGCGGTTGGATTATTACCTGCAATTGAGAAACGCCCATAAAATGGCGTACTGCCCTTTTTAAACACCTCTGCGATCGAGTAAGAAGATAGTGCCCCTGTTGATTCAAAATTACCCGTTATACATATACCCTTAGCATGCGCACGACGAAAACCGGCATGTGGTGTGTCACCTTGCTGCAAATCAACAAATTTTTGTGCTGTTACTGCATCACGATTAAATGCGCCTGCAAAATAAAGTGTCGCCGTTGCAAAAACAGCCATCGACCCTAGTAATAAGCTACCTCGATAAAGTATCGCTGGCATACCCAACCTACTGCGTTTAACTTTAGTCATCCTACTCACGACCTCTTGAAATGATTATTGATTATTAGTGCCCACATGCAAAGACCGACGAAAGAGGAAAACTATTTCAACAAATTAAAAAACTTCGCTCTAAAGTTAACTATTACCTCTGTTAGGATTTATTTTTAGACCTAAAGTTGTGCATATTTAGGAGAGATATTGCAATATTCTATATTGGATGAAGTCAATATTT